>NZ_DATFFD010000104.1:0-9371 GCF_035250425.1 Sphingopyxis sp. | reverse complement strand
ATGGCGGCCATACGCTCGTCCTGCTTCTGGCGCTCCAGCTCGTAGAGGCGCGCCTTCAGCACCTTCATCGCCATCGCCTTGTTCTTGTGCTGCGAGCGCTCGTTCTGGCAGGCGACGACGATGCCCGTCGGCACGTGGGTGATCCTGACGGCGCTGTCGGTCGTGTTGACGTGCTGCCCGCCGGCCCCCGACGCGCGGTAGGTGTCGATCCGCAGGTCCTTCTCCTCGACCTGGATGTCGATGTCCTCGTCGACCTCGGGATAGACCCAGACGCTCGCGAAGCTGGTGTGGCGGCGGGCCGAGCTGTCATAGGGGCTGATCCGGACGAGGCGGTGGACGCCGCTCTCGGTCTTGGCATAGCCATAGGCGTTTTCGCCCTTCACGAGCATCGTCGCCGACTTGATACCTGCCTGGTCGCCCGCCTGATATTCGACCAGTTCGACCTTCATGCGGCGCTTTTCGGCCCAGCGGCTGTACATGCGCTGGAGCATCTCGGCCCAGTCCTGGCTTTCGGTGCCGCCGGCGCCCGCATGGACTTCGATATAGCAGTCGTTCGCGTCGGCCTCGCCGGCGAGCAGCGCCTTGATCTTGTCTTCCTCGGCGCGCTCGGCGAGCGCCGCCAGCGACGCCACGGCCTCATCGACCATCGCCTCGTCGCCTTCCATTTCGGCGAGTTCGATCAGTTCGGCGGTGTCGGCGCATTCGGTCTCGATCGCGCGCGTCGCCGTGATCGCCTCGTCGAGCCGGCGGCGTTCGCGCATCACTTCCTGCGCGGCCTTGGCGTCGTTCCACAGCGTCGGGTCCTCGACCTTCGCATTGAGTTCGTCGAGCCGCCGCACCGCGCGGTCCCAGTCGAGAAAGCGGCGCAGCAGCGCCAGCGCGGCGCCAATCTTGTCGATATGATCCTGCGCTTCGGCGCGCATGTCCTTGCTCCTGAAATATGTTGATCCCGCCCTTACGGCTTCAAGCGCCGCAGGGGAAGGTGGTCCAAGCCGTCAGATAATGCCGCCGCGATCGTCGAGGAAGTCGCTGTCGGTGCGGCCGGTCGATCCCTTTTGCGACGCGCCGCCGGTCGCCCGCCGCGGCGTCTTGATCGGCTTGATTTCCTCTTCGCGGATCGTCCGCCGCGGTTCGCTTTCGGGCTTGAAGGCTTCCCAGATGATCGACGCCTTGGGGTCGGTCCCCGGCCAGCTGCCATAGACACGGCGGCCCGACTGGCGGTCGATACGCACCATCCGCACGCCCTTCGGCGCCGAGAAGGGAATCGGCTGGCGATCGGCGAGCGCGGCGAGCGCGAAATCCTTGAAGATCGGCGCGGCATAGCTGCCGCCCTGCGCATAGCCGCCCATGCTGCGCGGCTGGTCGAAGCCGATATACATGCCCGCGATCACGTCGGGCGTGCCGCCGACGAACCACACATCGTTCGGCCCCGTGGTCGTGCCCGTCTTGCCGAACAGCGGCACGCCCAGGTCACGCAGCCGCACCGCGGTGCCGCGCTGGACGACGCCTTCGAGCATATGGACGACCTGATAGGCGGTGATCGGATCCATCAGCTGCTTGCCCGACCTGGCGAAGCGCGGCATCGGCCGGCCGTCCCAATCCTTCTTGTTGCAGCCCTCGCACGGTTTCCAGTTCACCGGGAAGATCACCTTGCCACGGCGATCCTGCGCATAGTCGATCACGCGCGGCTTCAGCGCGCGGCCGTGGTTGGCGAGCATCGCGTACGCATTGGTGATCTTTTCGACCGTCGTCGTGCCGGCGCCGAGCGCGGTCGAGAGATAAGGTTCGTGCTTGCCGATGCCCATCGTCTGGATCGTTTCGACCACCGGCTCCATGCCGACCTGGCTCGCGGTGCGCACCGTCATCAGGTTGCGCGACTGTTCGAGACCCCAGCGCATCGTATGCTCGCCCGATCCGCCGCCGCCGCCGAAGTTGCGGAAGCATTTGTTGCCGAGGCTGGCGCCCTGATAAACGCAGAAGGGTCCGTCGACGATCATCGTCGCGGGAGTCATGCCATTGTCGAGCGCGGCGGCGTAAACGAAGGGCTTGATCGTCGAGCCCGGCTGGCGTTCGGCCTGCGTCGCGCGGTTGAACGGCGAGAGGCGCACGTCGAAGCCGCCCTGCATCGCATAGATGCGGCCCGAATGCGGGCTTTCGACGACCATGCCGCCCGACACTTCGGGGATGTTGCGCAGCGCATAGCTGCTGCCGTTCGATTTGACGACGATCAGGTCGCCCGGGCGCATCGCCGAAAAGGCGCTGCCGCCGGTCTTGCGATAGCCCATCGTCGCGGCGCTCGCGGGCAGCGTTCCGGTGTCGCCGTTGGCAAAGCCGATGCGCGCCGCGCCTCCCGATTTCGAGAGCACAGCGGCGACGCGCCAATTGTCGTAATCGATGCCGATGAAGCTCGACGCGAGGCGGCTCTGCCACTGATCGTCGGCCTCGATCCTCGCGATCGGCCCCGACCAGCCCTTGCCCGCGTCGTAGCGCTGGAGCCCCTTGCGCAGCGCCATCGTCGCGCCCTGCTGCATCTTGCCGTCATAGGGCGTGCGCACCCAGAGGCCGCCGGCATAGACGCTGTGCGGCCCCTTGTCGGCGGTTTCGCCGAACTGGGCGATCAGCTGGCGCCGCACCTCTTCCATATAATAGCCGCCGACCTGCGCGATCGCGGTGTTGCCCGTGTTGGTGAGGCCGAGCGGCATCGCGCGCGCGGCGTCGCGCTGCGCGGTGCTGATCCAGCCATTGTCCTGCATCGACCCGAGCACGAAATTGCGCCGCGCGATCGCCTCGCCTTCGAAACGCGCGCGGCCGTATTTTTCGGGCGCCTTGGGCAGGATCGCGAGGAACGCCATCTCGTGCAGCTGGAGCTGATCGACGTCCTTGTCGAAATAGGCGCGGCTCGCCGCCTGCACGCCGAAGGCGCGGCGGCCGAGCGGAATTTCGTTAAGATAGAGCTCGAGAATCTGTTCCTTGGTCAGCGCATCCTCGATGCGCATCGCGAGAATCGCCTCGCGCACCTTGCGGCGATAGCTGAGTTCGTTCGTGAGCAGCAGGTTCTTCGCGACCTGCTGGGTGATCGTCGAGGCGCCGATGGGGCGGCCGCTGTTCGTCAGGTTGGTGATGATCGCCGAAGCGATCCCCGGATAGTCGATGCCGCCATGGCTGAAGAAGGTCTTGTCCTCGGCCGCGAGGAAGGAGCGCACGAGGAGCTGCGGATATTCGCTATATTCGAGCTGGACGCGGCGTTCGCGGGCATAGCTGTGCACCGGCTTGCCCTCCGCATCGCGGACCATCGTCGGCAGCGGCGGTTCATAGTCGCGCAGCTGGTCGACCGACGGCAGGTCGCGCGCGAAAACCACCCAGATCAGGGCAAGAAAAAGAATGCCCGCGAGTGCGAGGTAACCGAGCCAGCGGAACCAGCGCCGTGTCCACATATCGCTCAGCCATGCGATGACGGCATTGCTGTCGCGGCGCAGGCGCAAGCGGAAATCGGGCGGACTGTCAGCGGCCATATGTCCCCGCCTCTAAAGCCTGAACCGACGAAAGGGAAGCGTGCTTGCGGCGAGGTGCGCGACTAGGCGCTTGTCGTCAGGTCGAGCAGCGCGGAACGCAGCATCGCGGCCACTTCGACGCGCACGGCGCCCGCCGAAACCCGGTCTTCCTCATACGACATCTCGTCTGCGGCGAAACCGAGCTCGACCGCCAGCCGCAGCCGCGACCAGAGCATTTCGCGGTCGACGCCGGAAAGGTGCGGCGTGCAGGCATCGGCGAGCCGGCCGGTCACATGGCGATGCGATTCGAGCCGGACATGGACGAGACGCGGCGTCGCGTGCAGCGCGCGCAAGATCCACACCGCACCCGGTTCGGCGCGCGTCACCGCGGCGTTTTCGGCCAGAAGATCGCCGATATGATCGGCCATGCCCGCGATCCCGCCCGGCGCATGACGCGTGATCCAGCTTTCGAGTACGGCATTCTGACGCTCCATCAGCCGCCGCCCGAGCGCCTCGATCACCGCATATTTGTCGTCGAAATAACGATAGAGCGCGGGCGGGGTCAGCCCGGCGCGCGCCGCGATCATGTTGGTCGAAATCCGCTCGAGCCCGACCTCGGCGAGCAATTCGCCAGCGACGTCGAGCAGGCGGCCCTGCGTCTGCCGCGCGCGGTCCTGCTTCGGCGGACGTCTGACAATATGGGGGCGGGCGGCGGCGATCACCGCGCCCGGCCGCGCGCGCCGACCGGCCAGATGTCGACGAGCGTGTCGCCCGCGACGATATGATAGAAATCATAGAGATTCACCGTCGGGTCGCAGTGCGGCACGGTCAGGCTGACCGGATCGCCGGGCGCAAGCTGCGTCCCGATTTCGGGCGCGATCAGCGCGGCATGCTCGTCGCCCATGAAAGCGAAAAAGGCGGTTTCGGGCGCCCCGCGCTGCACCACCGCGACGCCGCCGTCGGTCGAAAGCGACTTGTAACCCGCGTCGATCGTGACGAGCCCGCTGTGGTTGGCGCTGACGACGCGCGCGTCGACCGACAGCGAAACCTCGAACGGCGGCGCGGCGCCATCGGCGATGTCGCAGTCGAGATATTGCTTGTCCATGAAGACGTAGCTGCCCGCCTGCAATTCGTTGAAGACGCCGAGATCGAGGTCGATCCGGTGGGTGCCGGTGCCCGATCCGGTGACGATTTCGGGCGCGAATCCGGTTTCGGACAGCGCGGCGATGACCTCCTGCAGATAGGCGGTGCGTTCGACGATCGCGGCGCGGCGCTCGGCATAGCTTTCGATATGCTGCTGCGACCCGCAGTAAAATTGCACGCCGCGATATTCGAGGTTGGGCGATTCGGAGATCAGCTTCACCAAGGCAACGGCCGCTTCGGCCGACGCCACGCCGGTGCGCGCGATGCCGGGGTCGATGTCGATGATCACGTCGAGCTTCGCGCCCGCCGCCTCCAACGCTGCGTCGATACGCTCCGCAACGCCCGGATGGTCGACCACCGCCATCAACCCTTCGGCGGTGGCCGCGAGCTTCGCCAGCCGCTCGATCGCGGCGGGTGCGGCAACCGGCGAGGTGATGAGGATGCCGGTCACCCCGCCCTCGGCGAGCACCTCGGCCTCGCCGATCTTGGCGCAGCAGACGCCGACCGCGCCGGCCGCTTTCTGGCGCAACGCGATATCGACGCTCTTGTGCGTCTTGGCATGCGGGCGCAATGCAACCCCGTGATGCGCGGTGAGCGCGGCCATCGCCGCGATATTGCGATCGAGTGCATCGACATCGAGTATCAGCACCGGCGTATTGAGGTCGGCGCGCGACCCCTGCCGGCCGATCAGATGGGCGTGCAAATCACGGTCGGTCGTCATGCGAACAAGGTCTCCAGATGCGGGTTGAGGAATTTGCCGTGCGGGTCGGCGGCGCGGCGCACCGCTGTATAATGTCCCGCCATCGGATAGAGCGCGGCGACGTCGGCGCGGCTCAGCGTGTGGCGTTTGGCCCAGTGCGGCCGGCCGCCGGCACCGCGAAAGATCGCCTCGGCCTCGGCGAACAGCGCCGCCCAGGGCATCTTCGCATATTGGTGCATCGAGATCGCGGCGACGGGCCCGGCATTCATCGGGCTCATCCAGATATCGTCGGCGGCGACGGTGCGATATTCAAAAGGGAAGGTGACCGGCAGCCGTTTCTTGCGAATCCAGCCGACGACCTCGTCCAATGTTTCGAGCCCGGCGGCGCGCGGCATTTCATATTCCATCTCCTCGAACCGCAGCGTCCGGTCGGAGGGAAAAATGGCATGCGCGGGGCCGCGGCGGCGGCCCGAAATGCCGCTTTTCATCATCAGGCGCTGAAGAAAGGGGGTGAGAAACGACAGCCGCGCCGAAAGGTCGAGAATGCGCCGAAAGGTCGCCTCTTCCATGTCGGTCGTGCTCGGCGGCGGGTCGCACGGGTCGCATAGATCGAGCGTTTTCAGAATCACCTGGTCGCTGTGCGGGAAGAACCAGAATTCGATATGGCGGTGCTGTTCTGCCAGCTCGTCATAGCTTTCGCGGATTTCGGCCCAGCGGCGCTTTTCGATCCGCTCGGCGAGGTGAAAGGCGGGGACCACCGCGACCTCGATCTCGGTCGCGACACCGAACAGCCCGAGCGACAGGCGTTGTGCCTGATAGAGGTCGGCGTTGGTCGCGCTATCGCACCAATGCGCCTCGCCATCGCCGCCGACGAGACGGAAACCGCGCGCGAAGGTGGCAAGCGAGCCAAGGTCGACGCCGGTGCCATGCGTGCCCGTCGCCATCGCGCCCGCCAGCGACTGCGGATTGACGTCGCCCTGGTTGGCGAGCGCCAGCCCCTCCTCCCAAAGCGCCGCGGTCAGCCGGCGGATGCTCCAGCCCGCGGGGATACGCGCGGTCCGGCGGTCGGCGGCGATGTGGATCGCGCCCGCCATATCGTCGAGGCTAACGATGAGTTCGCCCGATTCGCAGAGTGGCATGAAGCTGTGTCCGGCGCCTGTGGCGCGCAATTTGCGCGCGCTGCGAACCAGCATCGCCAGTTCATCTTCGCTTTGCGGGCGGGCGATCGACGCGGCCGCGGTGACGCTGCCCGACCAGTTGCTCCAGCTCATGACATTCTCCCGCAGCGAGCCGGGCGAAGCTGGTCGTCGCAGAAAAGTTAGTCAAGACTAACTTTTCAAACTCGTCATTCCCGCGAAAGCGGGAACCCAGGGTCTGCGTCGGCTAACTCCGCACTGGGTTCCCGCTTTCGCGGGAATGACGAAGAGTGGAAATGTCGATCTTCAGCGCACCGCGATCCGCCGCGCGAAATGGATCTGCACCGCCTCGCGCACCCCCCGCGCGACCTTTTTCCGGCCCGCCAACGAGGCGAGGAATTCGCCATCCTCCTTGTTCGAGATGAAACCCGTTTCGAACAGGACCGACGGCGTGTCGGGCGCCTTCAGCACGATGAACGAGGCGAAGCGGTGCGCCGTCGTGCGGAATTTGACCTCGTCCGATGCTTCACGCTGCAGCAGACGGGCAAAGTCGGACGCGACGTTCATCGTCTCGCGTTGCGCAAGGTCGAGCAGAATCGCCGACACGTCGCCGCTATGCGCGCCGAGATCGACCCCGTTGATGATATTGGCCTTGTTCTCACGCGCCGCGAGCCGCGCCGCCTCGCGATCGGAGGCGACTTCGGACAGCGTATAGATCGATGCACCGCTCGCCTGCCTGTTCTCTGCGGCGTCGGCGTGGACCGAAATGAACAGGTCGGCCTTCAATCGCCGCGCGATACCATAGCGTTCCTCGAGCACGAGGAAGCGGTCGTCGGAGCGGGTGAGCGCGACGCGGACGCGGCCCGACGCAAGAAGATCGGTGCGAATCGCACGGGCGAGCGCGAGCGTAATATCCTTTTCGCGCATGCCGCCGTGTGGGCTGATCGCGCCAGGGTCGTGCCCGCCATGGCCGGCATCGATCACGACGAGCGGCAGGCGGCTGTTCGCCGGCCCCTCGATGCGCGGCAGCGCAACCGAAGGCTTCGGCTTTCCGATCGGGACGGTCACGCTGTATCTTTTTCCGGGGCGCTTGGCACGGAAGCCCGCCGGAACCTGCCATTCGCTGCGCGGCCTGTCGAACGCCGGATCGACGATTGGCCGTCCCGCAACGGTTGCGGGCGGCGACGCGATCATGCCAAGCAGGGCAAGCAGGCTCATCGCTCGTCTATGCCGCCCGAAGCGCGCGCTGGTCCAGCGCTTATTGAAAAACATCGCGCGCCCGCCGCAGAACAATGTGAACCATCCATTAGGCATCGTGCGTCGAACCCGCGTCGACCGGCAGGGTTAGCAGGTAATTCAGCCTGTTCGCCGGTGCGGGTTTTCTTGCAACACCCCTGCATCATCCTATCTTTGTACGGTGGTTGTGGTTGCCGTCGGCACATGCCGATGCTAGCACGCCCTCACTGACGGTGTCGTTCCCGGTGCCGTCCGGCCTTTTGAGGGGAGGGCCTGCTCCGCGAATATGCGGAACATGGCCGCCTTGGCGCCGGACATACGGGGAAGGGCGACCTGCCGCCAGTCCACCCGGTTGACCGGACAGTCGGGGCGTGCGCATCACGCCCGCCCTGCCCGCCCGCTCACCCCGTAACAGGTTGATGCCGCATGAGGCTTGCCATGCCCTCTTTGAATCCCGACGCGGGCGCTTTCGCCCCGGCCGTCGCCGGATTTGAAGACCGCATGCGCGTCCAGGACCGGACGCAGGCTCCTTTCGGCAATAACGTCTTTTTTCTTTTCACCCGTATCCGCCGCGGCCAGCCCTCGGGCAGGTTCGCGGGATTTTTTGATGGCGTGCCAAGGCGCGCTTGGAGTGTATCTAATGACCACGCGCATGTTGATCGACGCGCGGCACCGGGAAGAAACCCGGGTCGCCGTCACCAAGGGAAACCGAATCGAGGAGTTTGATTTCGAGTCCGCCGAGCACAAGCAGCTCAAGGGCAATATCTATCTGGCCAAGGTTACCCGCGTCGAACCGTCGCTTCAGGCGGCATTCGTCGAATATGGCGGCAATCGCCACGGCTTCCTCGCCTTCAGCGAAATCCACCCCGACTATTACCAGATTCCGAAGGAAGACCGCGACGCGCTGCTGCGCGAAGAGGCCGAGCATGCCGCCGCCGCCGCACAGCGCGCCGAGGAAGACCTCGACGAGCTCGAAGGCGATGTCGCCGACGTCGAATATCACGACGAGGACGACAATGGCGACAGCCGCCACGATCGCGACGATGACCGCGACGATCATGACGATCGGGACGGCCATGACGATGGCGACGACCATGGCGATGCCGAGAATGGCGACGCCGAAGAGGGCGGCGAAGGCTCGGAAGAAGGCCCAGAAGGAACCGGGGATGGCCGCGGCGATCGCCGGAGCCGCGGGCGCGGGCGCGGCAACAACCGCAAGGGCGGGCGCGGACGCAGCCGCCGCGGCGACGACGAAGACGGCGAAAACCGCATGTCGCTGCGCCGCCGTTACAAGATCCAGGACGTCATCCGTCGCCGTCAGGTGATGCTGGTCCAGGTCGTCAAGGAAGAACGCGGCAATAAGGGCGCCGCGCTTACCACCTATTTGTCGCTCGCCGGCCGCTACTGCGTGCTGATGCCGAACACGATGCATGGCGGCGGGATCAGCCGCAAGATTTCGAACGGCGCCGACCGCCGCAAATTGAAGGCGATGATCGACGAACTCGCGCTGCCGCCGACGATGGGCTGCATCGTCCGCACCGCGGGGATGAGCCGCACCAAGGTCGAGATCAAGCGCGACTTCGACTATCTCGCGCGCCTGTGGGACGAGATTCGCGAGAATACGCTGGGCAGCTCGGCGCCCGCGCTGATCCATTCGGACAGCGA
>NZ_DATFFD010000103.1:0-3027 GCF_035250425.1 Sphingopyxis sp. | reverse complement strand
ATCCTCGTCCTGCAGGCGCTCGTCGCCGCGGTGATGATCGGCGTCATTTTGATGCAGAAATCGGAAGGTGGCGGTCTTGGCGTCGGCGGCAGTCCCGCGGGCCTGCTTTCGGCGCGCGGCGCGGCGGATTTCATGACCCGTGCGACGACGATCCTCGCGACGGCCTTCGTCGCGCTGTCGATCGTGCTGGCTGCTATGGCCTCGGTTGGCCGCAGCGGTTCGACGATCGACACCTCGCTGTCGAAAACGGCGCAGACGAGCGGCGCGGCTCCGGCCTCGTCGCTGACTGCCCCTGCACAGCAGGCTCCTGCCAATGCGGCGCCCGCCACGGCGAGCGACGATCCCTTGGCGGCAGCAGCTGCGGCTGCGGCAAGCCCGGAAACCGCCCCGGCTCCGGCGCAGGCACCGCCCGCCAAGAAATAACCGGCGGCTTCGGCCTCCACACTAACCCGCCCGGCGGAAAATAATTCCGCCGGAAGCGATTCGACGGCTTGCGCCGTCCCCCTCCCGTTGAGTAAGTCTTTCCTCCCATGGCGCGGTTCATTTTTATCACCGGCGGCGTGGTCTCCTCGCTTGGCAAAGGTTTGATGGCGGCTAGCCTCGCGGCTTTGTTGCAAGCGCGTGGCTATCGTGTCCGTATCCGGAAGTTCGATCCCTATCTGAACGTCGACCCGGGCACGATGTCGCCCTATCAGCACGGCGAGGTCTATGTGACCGACGACGGGGCAGAAACCGACCTCGATCTGGGCCACTATGAACGCTTTACGGGCGTTGCGGCGCGGCAGAGCGACAATGTCACCTCGGGCCGCATCTATCAGGGCATCATCGCGAAGGAACGTCGCGGCGACTATCTGGGCGCGACGGTGCAGGTCGTTCCGCACGTCACCGACGCGATCAAGGAATTCGCGCGCGCCGATATCGAAGACCTCGATTTCGTGCTGTGCGAGATCGGCGGCACCGTCGGCGATATCGAATCGCTGCCGTTCATCGAGGCGATCCGTCAGCTCAAGAATGAAGAGGGGCGCGAAAACGCGATCTCGGTCCACGTCACGCTGGTGCCGTACATCGCCGCCGCGGGCGAGCTCAAGACCAAGCCGACGCAGCATAGCGTGCGCGAACTCGCCTCCTTGGGCGTCCAGCCCGACATCCTGCTCTGCCGCTGCGAAAAGCCGCTGCCCGAGAGCGAGCGCGCCAAGATCGCGCTCTTCTGTAACGTCCGCAAGGAAGCGGTGATCCCCGCGCTCGACGCCGACAGCATCTATTCGGTTCCCGTCCAATATCATGGCGAAGGGCTCGACAGCGAGGTTTTGCGCGCGTTCGGCATCCACGACGCGCCCGCGCCCGACCTGTCACGCTGGTACGACATCATGGACCGCAAGCAGCATCCCGAGGGCGAGGTCACGATCGGCGTCGTCGGCAAATATGTGTCGCTGCCCGACGCATATAAATCGCTGAACGAAGCGCTGGTCCACGGCGGCATGGCGCACCGGGTCAAGGTCAATATCCGCTGGCTCGACGCCGAAATGTTCGAACGCGACGAGGATCTCGCCGCCAACCTGGAGCCGATGCACGGCATTCTCGTGCCCGGCGGCTTTGGCGAGCGCGGGTCCGAGGGCAAGATTTCGAGCGTCCGCTTCGCGCGCGAACGCAATGTGCCCTTCCTCGGCATCTGCCTCGGCATGCAGATGGCGTGCATCGAGGGCGCGCGGAACACGAGCGGCATCGCCGACGCGTCGAGCACCGAATTCGGCCCCACCGACGAGCCGGTGGTTGGCATGATCACCGAATGGATGAGCGACGAAGGCTTGCAAAAGCGCGGCGCCGACACCGATCTGGGCGGCACGATGCGCCTGGGTGCCTATGAGGCGAAGCTGTCGCCGAACAGCCATGTCGCGAGCGTCTATGGCGCGAACGACATCAGCGAGCGCCACCGGCATCGTTACGAGGTCAACAACGCCTATCGCGAAAGCCTGGAGAAGGGCGGTCTGGTCTTTTCGGGCATGTCGCCCGATGGCATGTTGCCGGAAATCGTTGAGCGCCCGGACCATCCGTGGTTTATCGGCGTGCAGTTCCACCCGGAACTCAAGTCGAAGCCGTTCGATCCGCATCCCTTGTTTGCGGGCTTCATCGAAGCGGCGGTGAAACAGAGCCGGCTGGTCTAGCGCCGGGCAAAAGGGGTGTAGGCGCAATGGATCACGCGAAACTCGCCGAGTTGCAGGGACCCGACAGCATCTTTTCCGGGCTTTCGGTCGACGACTGGGCCGAGATCGCGCGCCGCGCGGTGCAGGTCAATTTTGTCAAGGGCAAGGAACTGCTCGTTCAGGGCGACCCCGGCGACATGATGCTGATCCTGACCGAGGGCACGGCGCGCGTGTCGATGCTGACCTCGGGCGGCCGCGAGATCGTGCTCGCATACGCCGAACCCGGCGCGATACTCGGCGAGATCGCGCTGCTCGATGGCGGCGAGCGCACGGCATCGGTGACCGCGACGAGCGCCGGGAGCGCGCTCCAGCTCGGCCGCAATGCGCTCAAGGATTTCGCCGCGAGCCACCCCGAATTCGCCTGGTCGCTGATGCAGCAACTCGCCCGGCGGCTGCGCACCGCCGACCAGACGATCGAGAGCGACCGCGCCTATGCATCGGGACCGCGGCTCGCGCGCTATCTCAAACGCCTGATCCGCAAGGATGTCGAGGCGTCGCAGCGCGTCGAACTCAGCCAGACCGAGCTAGGCAATTTCGCGGGGATGAGCCGCGAGCATATCAACCGCCAGCTCAAAAGCTGGGAGGAATCGGGCGTGATTTCGCTCGAGCAGGGGCGGGTGCGCGTGCTCGATGCCGATATGCTGGAGGATATCAGCGAGAGCGAGGGGTAGAAGGGGCGGAATATCCGCTAACGACCGGAAGCTGCCATAAGATCCTCCCTGTCGCGCAGCGATGGGGAGGTGGCAGCGCGGAGCGCTGACGGAGGGGTTTTGACGCGAGGTTGCCACCCCTCCACCACCGCTTCGCGGAGTGCTGGGTCGTCCAG
>NZ_DATFFD010000102.1:0-2073 GCF_035250425.1 Sphingopyxis sp. | reverse complement strand
ATGCTGACGCTCCAGCCCGAAATCCTGCAGGCGATGGTCTATGGCGACAAGCGCCCGCACCTCGTCGGCATCCTTGTCCCCGATCCCGAATGGATGGCCGAATGGGCCGAGGCCGAAGGTTTGCCCAAGGATCTTGTGCGCCTGCGCGAACATGAGAAATTCCGCGCCGCGCTGCGCGCCGCGGTCGACCGGGTGAACGGCCAGCTGTCGGTGATCGAAAAGGTCCGCAAGTTCGATTTCGCCGACGAAGCCTTCGGAATCGAGAATGAACAGATGACGCCGTCGATGAAGATCCGGCGCCACATATTGAAGCAGGTCTACGAGGACAAGATCGCGGCGCTTTATAAGGCTTAGAACTCCCTCCCCTTTAGGGGAGGGTTGGGGTGGGGGCTGTCGAGGTCGCGCAACGCCGATGAGCCCCACCCGCTGCGACTAGGGAACAAGTTCCCAAGTCTCGCTGCCCTCCCCTAAAGGGTAGGGGGTTCGATTTGATCATAGCAGGCGGGGGTGCGACCCGAAGAGCTCGGCGCAAACCGGACCCCGCCTACGACTGAACCCAACGCTCAGCCTTTGTCCCCCGCCGGTTTGCGATAGGGGACGAATTCACCGAAAACGCACGTCGGACCGCGAATGCCGCTCGACCGGTCGACCAGATGGAAGAAATCGCCCTCGCAGGTCGACGACCCGAACTGGCGTACCACCATGATGTCGCTGTCACGCGCAAGACCCGGGCAGCTGCTCTTGAGGTCGTTACGATATACGAGATTGCCGCCCGAGCGATAGAGCAGGATATTGTCCGACACGCGGATCGTGTCGTTGCTGCGATAATTGGGCAGGCAGCGGACCGGCTCGCCCGGAACCTTGCCCGCGAGCTGCTTGTCGAGCCGTTCGGCCTGTTTGGGCGTGAGCGCCGCGGCGCCGGGCTCGCCCGAACCGGCGGGCGCGCAGCTTGCGACCAGCGGCGCGGCCGCGGTCAACAGCGCGGCGGCCATCAGGTTCAGCTTCGCCATGAATTTGCTCCTTGAGATCGGCCATTGTGGCAGGGACAGATGAATGGGCGCTGAAGCGGCATCATGCCGCGTCCTTCAGCGCGCGGATGCGCCCGAGTTCGGCCGCGCTCGACGCGCGCAGAAAGGGGTTGGTCGCGCGCTCTTCGCCGATGCTCGTCGGCACCGTCGCCTCGCCAGCGGCGCGAGCGGACTCGACCGCGGCGAGCCGCGCGGCCAGCGCGACATTGTCGGGATCGACCGTCACCGCGAAACGCGCGTTCGACAGCGTATATTCGTGCGCGCAATACACGCGCGTCGCATCGTCGAGCGTGCCGAGTTTCTGCATGTTCGCGAACATCTGTTCGGCGGTGCCTTCGAACAATCGGCCGCAGCCCATCGCAAACATCGTGTCGCCGACGAAGATCGAAGCGTCGCTCGCGAAATGATAGGCGATATGGCCCGCGGTGTGCGCAGGCACGTCCCAGACGTCGGCGACATGCTCGCCAAGTTGCACGCGGTCGCCGCCCTTCACTTGCACGTCGAGCGTCGGGATGCGCGCAAACTCCGCGGCGGGGCCGGTGACCGTGCAGCCGGTCGCTTCCTTGATCGCGGCGTTGCCGCCGGTGTGATCGGGGTGCCAATGCGTGTTCCAGATATCGGTGATCGTCCAGCCGCGCGCGGCGGCGGCTTCGAGCACGGGCTCGGCGACCGCGGGGTCGACGACCATCGTCGCTTCGCTGACGGGATCATGGACCAGCCAGACATAATTGTCGCTGAGAACGGGAATACGGACGATGTCCAGCGCAGCCATGATATCTCCTTTCCAGCGTCTCGCCCCTTCAAGACGGAGCGGGCGGCGGCGGGCCTTGATCCGCCTGTTCAGGTCGCAAGGGCGTCATAGCCCCGCTCGTTAAACTCGATCAGGCAGAATCCGTTGCCGAACGGATCGGCGAACATCGCCTGTCTGCCATAGGGCAGGTCCAATGTCTCGCCCTCCTGCACCGCGCCCGCGGCCAGTGCGCTCGCGATGGCGTCATCAAGATTGGCGACCGAAAAGTCGGGATGCACCGGCGTCCAGTGCCGG
>NZ_DATFFD010000101.1:0-6669 GCF_035250425.1 Sphingopyxis sp. | reverse complement strand
GGCGTGATGCGCCGAGCGGTGCTTAGGACTGGTCGACCTAGCGCGGGTCGTCCGCAGTCTCGCCCTGGCGGCCGCTCATCGCGCCGACCGCGCCGATATTGCCGAACAATTCCTCGAGCAGGCTGCGCTCGCGGCCCAGGGTCGGCGTCTTGTCGCCTTCCGGGCTGATCTTGCTCACCAATTCGAGGCCGGTGCGATCGACCGCGGCGACGTTGCCCGCGGGGTCGAAGCGAACGCGCAGCACCTGCTGGTCGACCGGGCGCGGCTTGGCGAAGGCCAGCTGGCGCGTTTCGCGCGACACATAATAATATTCATTGTCGCTGAACTGGCCAACGAAGGTCGGGCGGCCAAGCGTCTTTTCGACCGATTCGCGGTTGTCGACGCCGGGCGTGATCGCCTCGGTCAGCAGCGGGTCGACGACATAGCCCTGCCGCCCCTTCAGCTGCGCGCAGCCGCTGACGGTCAGCGCGACGGCGAGGCCGAGCACGACGAGGCGCGCGCGCGGGGCGGGAAGCGAAAGGATCGAATTCGGCATCAAAAATCTCCGTTGCGCCTGTCCGCCGCTTGTCCGGGCGGTCGGCGCTGGCTCTCGCGCCTCTTAACCGCAAGCGGATAGCGCGCACAAGCCGCTTGTGCCGCGGCAAAGCTTGCCACAAGCTGACCGGCGGCTCTTTTCCGCTGGCCCGAATGCGCCTAAGCAGCTGCCATGTTCTCACTTCGCAAATTCTTTAAATCCGAGCCCGACCCGCGCGAGGCGCGCCGCCCGCTGTGGAACGCCGTCGTCGCCGCCGCGCGTGCGCCGCACTGGTATGCGCAAGGCTCCGTCCCCGACACGCTCGATGGCCGCTTCGACATGGTCAGCCTCATACTGGCGCTCGTCCTGCACCGGATCGACGACGAGCCGGCGCACGGGCTCGCGGGTGTCCAGCTCACCGAATTGTTCGTGAACGACATGGACGGGCAAATGCGCCAGATCGGCTTTGGCGACATGGTCGTCGGCAAGCAGGTCGGCCGAATGATGAGCGCGCTCGGCGGGCGGCTCGGCGCCTATCGCGCCGCCGACGGATCGGACGAATTGCGCGCTGCGCTGGTCCGTAACCTGTGGCGCGGCAACGAACCCGGCGAAACGGGGCTGGCGCATGTGATGGCCGAGGTCGCGGCGCTGCGCGCGGCGCTGGCGGCGACGCCGGTTGCCGATCTGGTCGTCGTCGACCACCTCGGTGGAGCCGCACGTTGAGCATACCGCCCGAATTCTCTCTGATCGTCACGCTGGCTGACGCCGCGCATGGCCGCACGCTTTCGGTCGAGGCTGATGCCGGGACGCGCGCGCGGATCGCGAAGCGGCTGGCGCTGGTCACGCTCGACCGCTTTGCCGTTACGGGCGAAGTCCGCGCGATCGCGGGCGGCATCGGCGCGAAGGGCGAGGTGCAGGCGCATGTCGTGCAAGCGTGCGCCGCGACCGACCTGCCTGTGCCCGCAACCATCGTCGAACCTTTCGACCTGCGTTTTCTGCGCGATGTCGATGCGCCGGTTGGCGAGGATGAAGAGATCGAGATCGGCAGCGACGAGCTCGACCTGTTGCCGCTCGATGGCGACCGGGTCGACCTTGGCGAAGCGGCGGTGCAGACGCTCTCGCTCGCGCTAGATCCGTTCCCGCGTCATCCCGACGCCGACCGCATTCTTGCCGAAAAAGGTGTGCTCAGTGAAGAAGCCGCGGGGCCGTTCGCGGCGCTCGCGAAGCTGCGCGGAAAGCCCGGCGCCTAGCGCTCGTCGGAGGTAGCCTTCGGCTCTTCCTCGACCGGGTCGGCGACCGCGGCGCCCAGCCCCGGCTCTTCCTTCGCGGGCCGGGTCTCGGTTTTCGGCTTTTCCGCCCCCTCAGCTGCCGCCTTTTCATCGCGCGTCGGCGGCAGCGCGCCGCCCAGCGCATTGGCGAGGCCGAGCAGCTGCTCGCCGATCACCTTGTCGACCGCGGGGGCGATATCGGCGATCTTGAAGCGCATATAGCCGCCGACGACATAATCGAAACGCAGCGCGCTGCCCGTCGGGGTTTCCTTGATCTGGATCGTCAGCGTGCCGGTCAGCGCCTCCCCCTGCAGCGGCCCGAACGCGCCCGAGAGGCGCAGCATCTGGTTCGGTTTCGAGAAGAGGATGCGCGCATGCTGGACGCTGCCGACCCCCGACCCGGTGTCGGGCAATTTCTCGCAGAAACAGCCGCCCGCCTGCGAATCGAGCCAGAAGTTCGCGGCGTCGCCCGACCAGCTATGATCCTTCGACCACCAGCTTTGCGGCATGCGGAGCATTTTCCAGACATCGGCGGGGGTCGCGGCGACCTGCGCCGTATGCGCGACGGTGAAGCCCGCCTCGCTCTGGTCGACGACCTTGGCGTTTGCGACCGGCGCAAAAGCGAGCGCCGCGATCATCGCCGCACTTGCGAAATATCTGGAAATTGCCATCAGCCTGTCCCCCTTGGCGCCTCAATAACCGGCGCCGGCGGGACTGGCTAGCCTCAGCCCGCGAGGATGGTTTCGATCGCGTCGTTGACCTCGTCGATCGGCGCCATGCCGTCGACGTGGGTGACGATGCCGCGCACTTCGTAGATCGGCAGGATCGGCGCGGTTTTGGCGCGATATTCGGCCATGCGCGTACGCACCGTTTCCTCATTATCGTCGGGACGGCGCTTGAACTCGTGGCTGCCGCAAACGTCACAGGTGTCTTCGACCTTCGGCAGCTTGTAGCGATCGTGGTAGCCCGCACCGCACTTCGCACAGCTGAAGCGGCCGGTGATGCGGTCGACGAGCGCGTCTTCCTCGACCTGCAGCTCGATCACATGGTCGAGTTTGCGGCCACGCGCCGACAATATGCCGTCGAGCGCCTCGGCTTGGGCCGCGGTGCGCGGATAGCCGTCGAAGATCACCGACACGTCGGCGCCCAGCTCGTCGAGCCGTTCGCCGATCAGGCCCGAGACGATCTCGTCCGAAACAAGTTCGCCCGCATCCATCACGGCTTTTGCCTGCACGCCGATCGGCGTTCCCGCCTTGACCGCCGCGCGCAGCATGTCGCCGGTCGAGAGCTGGACCATGCCATGTTCATCTTCCAGGCGCACCGCCTGCGTTCCCTTGCCCGCCCCCGGCGGACCCAGCAAAATGATATTCAGCGTCATGGGGACCCCTGTTTGCCCTGCCGTGTCGCGGATGCCGTAGCTTGGCGATCAGCGCCGCGCAACGCCGCCCTTCAATTTGGCCTTCTTGATGAGGTCGCCATATTGGTGCGCGAGCATGTGGCTCTGGATCTGGCTGATCGTATCGATCGTGACGTTGACGATGATCAAGAGGCTGGTGCCGCCGAGCTGGAACGGCAGACCCGATCCGGCGATGAAATATTCGGGGATCAGACAGATCGCCGCGAGATAGGCCGCACCGAGCACGGTGATGCGCGTTAGCACGAAGTCGAGATAGGCCGCGGTGTTCTTGCCCGGACGGATGCCGGGGATGAAACCGTTCTGACGCTTCAGATTGTCGGCGGTTTCCTCGGGGTTGAAGACGACCGCGACGTAGAAGAAGCAGAAGAAGATGATGCCCGCGGCATAGAGCGCCATATAGAGCGGCTGGCCGTGCGCGAGATATTGGTTGAGCGTGATCAGGAAATCGCCGGTCGCGGTGTCGCCCTGGACGTTCTGGCCCATCATCTGCGTGACGGTGAGCGGCATCAGCAGCAGCGAGGAGGCGAAGATCGGCGGGATCACGCCCGCGGTGTTGACCTTCAGCGGTAGATGGCTGCGGTCGGCCTGCATCACGCCGCGCTGCGTCGCGCGCTTCGGATATTGGACGAGGACGCGCCGCTGCGCGCGTTCCATGAAGCTGATGAAGGCGATGATGACGATCGCGCCGCCGACGACGGCGAGGATCGTGCCGCCGCCCATCGAGCCTTCGCGCACCTGCGTGAACATCTGCGCAAAGCTGCGCGGGAGCTGGGCGAGGATGCCCGCCATGATGATCAGCGACACGCCGTTGCCGATACCGCGGCTGGTGATCTGTTCGCCAAGCCACATCAGGAACAGCGTACCGCCAACGATGCTGATCACCGCGCCGATGCGGAACATCATACCAGGATCGACGACCGCGGCGATGCCCTGCGTCGCGCCGAGCGATTCCAGCCCGACGGCGATGAAATAACCCTGGATCGCGGTCAGCGCGACGGTGCCGTAGCGCGTATATTGGTTGAGCTTCTTGCGCCCGCTTTCGCCCTCTTTCTTGAGCGCGGCGAGGCTGGGCGACAGCGCGGCCGCCAGCTGCACGACGATCGACGCCGTGATATAAGGCATGACGCCGAGCGCGATGATGCTCATGCGCTCCAGGCTGCCGCCCGAGAAGGTGTTGAAGATGTCGAGGACGCCGCCCGATGCGGCCTGGCTGTAGAGCGACGCCAGCGCAACGGGGTCGACCCCCGGCAGCGGCACGAACGACAGGAAGCGGAAGACGATCAGCGCGCCGATCGTGAACCAGATACGGTTCTTGAGTTCGGTCGCCTGACCGAACTTCGAAAAGTTCAGGTTGGAAGCAAGCTGGTCGGCGCGAGAGGCCATGGTGATCTTTCCTCGAGTGGCGGACCGCGCCCCCGCGACCCGGCGCCTATGTGCGTTCGCCAGTCACGAAGCGCAAGGGCAAAGGCCCGAATTCAGATGCGTCGGGGGCGGATCGACCTGTCGCCGACCCGCCCCCGAGTGCATTAGTTCTTGGCTGCCGCTTCGGCCTTGCGCTTGGCTTTCTTACCTTCGCCTTCGGCCTTGGGTTCGGGCAGTTCGACCTTGCCGCCAATCTTTTCGACCGCTTCGATCGCGCCCTTCGACGCGCCGGCAACGGCGAAGTTCAGCTTCGCGGTGATTTCACCCTTGGCGAGGAGGCGGACGCCGTCCTTGCCCCCGCGGGCAACGCCAGCAGCCTTGAGCGCGGCGTGATCGATGACAGCCTTGGCGTCGAGCTTTTTCTCGTCGACCAGCTTCTGGATCATGCCCAGATTGACGATCGCGAAGTCCTTGCCGAAGATGTTGTTGAAGCCGCGCTTCGGAATGCGCATGTGAAGCGGCATCTGGCCGCCTTCGAAGCCGTTGATCGCGACGCCGCTGCGGGCCTTCTGGCCCTTCTGGCCGCGGCCGGCGGTCTTGCCCTTGCCCGAACCGATACCGCGTCCGACGCGCATACGGCCCTTGCGGGCGCCATCATTGTCACGAAGTTCGTTAAGCTTGATAGTCATTGCACTCGCTTTCGCTTTTATCGCGCTGATAAATAGGGGGTCGGGTCGCGAGGGGCTCAGCCCTCGACGACTTCGACCATGTGCGGCAGCTTGCGGATCATGCCGCGCACTTCCGGGGTGTCGACCAGTTCGACCTCGCGGTGCATCTTGCCCAGGCCGAGGCCGGTCAGGATCGCACGCTGGCTCTTGGGACGACGGATCGGCGAACCGATCTGGCGGATCTTGATCTTCTTGTCAGCCATCGTCTTACTCCGTCACCGCCGCGGCTTCCGCCTCGGCTGCGCGGTCGGATGCACCGCCACGCTTGATCAGGTCCGAAACCTTCTTGCCGCGGCGCTGCGCGACCGACTTCGGGCTGGTCTGCTCGCCGAGCGCTTCGAAGGTCGCGCGGATCATGTTGTAGGGGTTCGAGGTGCCGACCGACTTGGTCACCACATCGGCCACGCCCAGCGATTCGAACACGGCGCGCATCGGGCCACCGGCGATGATGCCCGTACCGGCAGGTGCGGAACGCAGCGTCACATTGCCGGCACCGAAATGGCCACGGCCATCGTGGTGCAGCGTGCGGCCGTCGCGCAGCGGAACGCGAATCATCGCCTTCTTCGCAGCAGCGGTCGCCTTCGAAATGGCTTCCGGCACTTCGCGTGCCTTGCCATGACCGAAACCGGCGCGGCCCTTGCCGTCGCCAACGACGACGAGCGCGGCGAAACCGAAGCGCTTGCCGCCCTTCACGGTCTTCGAAACGCGGTTGATGTGGACGAGCTTTTCAATGAGCTCTTCGCCACCGTCTTCGTCGCGCGGGCGACGATCGTCGCGGCGGCCACGGCCACCGTCACGACCGCCACGGCCTCCATCGCGGCCGCCGCCACGGCCGCGGCGCGGAGCCTGGCCATCGGTGGGGGCTGCTTCGGGAGCGCCTTCGACGTTCTGTACTTCGTCTGCCATGATTAGAACTCCAATCCGCCTTCGCGAGCCGCGTCGGCCAGCGCCTTGATGCGCCCGTGGAACAGGAAACCGCCGCGGTCGAACACGACCTGCGTCACGCCTGCCTTTTTCGCAGCTGCGGCGAGGCGCTTGCCCACATCGGCGGCCGCCGCGGTGGTTGCGCCGGTCTTGCCGCGGACATCCTTGTCCAGCGTCGAGGCCGAAGCGAGCGTCTGCCCGGCAGCGTCATCGATGAGCTGTGCATAGATGTGGCGGCCCGAACGGTGCACCGACAGGCGAGCGCGGCCACCCGCCCGCTGACGGAGGGCGGTACGGACGCGCTGACGGCGTTTTTGGAAAGGGGTAAGATGTGCCATGGCTTACTTCTTCTTGCCTTCTTTGCGGAAGATGTACTCGCCGCGATATTTGATGCCCTTGCCTTTATAGGGTTCGGGCTTACGCCAACGGCGGATTTCCGCCGCGACCTGGCCGACC
>NZ_DATFFD010000100.1:0-3362 GCF_035250425.1 Sphingopyxis sp. | reverse complement strand
CGAGGCGCTCGACGAGGGCCGCTTCAACCTCGTCCTCGAAGGCGTCGCGCGCTTTCGCGTCCGCCGCGAGCTCGACGTCACGACGCCGTTCCGGCAGGTCGAAGCCGAGATCGAACTCGAAGCCGAGGACGAGGCGGTGCTGGCAAGCATCGAGCGCGCGAGCCTCGAACGCGAAGCCAAGCGCTTCGCGGTGCGGCAGGGCTATGTCGTCGACTGGGATTCAGTCGGCCAGCTCGACGATGCGACGCTCGTCAACGGCATCGCGCAGGTCGCACCGTTCGATGCCGCCGCAAAGCAGGCGCTGCTCGAGGCGTCGCCGATCGACGCGCGTGCCGAACTGGTCGTCCAGCTGATGCAATTTTTCGGTCGTTTCGATGGCGACGACGGCCGCGCCACGCTGCAATAGGCGATCAGTGCGGCTTGCGGACCGGCGCATGATGGACGATGTCGGCGAGCGCCCGGCGTACAATATGCCGGTCGCTTTCGCGCAAGCGTTCCGCCGCGTCGTTCACCATCAAATAATGGCGAACGAGCTTCTTTTCGGCAGTGAGCCGGGCTTCCAGCCGGTTTTCATCGCCGCGCGATTCGCCCAGCCTGGCGCGGCGGCGGCTCGCCCACGCCTCGACCAACCGGTCGGCCAAAAGCGCGGCAAGACTGTCGGCTGCGCCCTTTTCAGTCGCATTTTCGGCCGCCGGATCGGTCAGCCACGCGTCGGCGCTATCCTCCTGCAACGCGTCGAGCGATAGCGTCGCGGTGACATGCCGCCGTCCGGCGCAACGCTGATCGCCGTGGAGCCGGTGGCGCAGCGCCTGCAATTCGGCGCGGAATTGCCAGTTCACATAGGTGGTGAAGCGCGCGCGCGCCGGATCATAATGTTCGGCGGCGCGGTGCAGCGCGATCGCGCACACTTGCGCGGCATCCTCGGCGACATCGGTCAGCCCGTAGCTGCGCGTGAAATAGCGGATACGCGGCGCGGCAAGCGCGGCGAGCCGGGCAAAGCTCCGGTCGGCCAACGCGCGCGTTCGCGCACCCGGCGCCGCGTCGAGCGCGGTTCGCGCCTGAATATAGTCCGTCACCGCTGCTTCGAGCGCGTCGCTTTTTACCGACATGGTCCCGTCCCCATCCTGTCCGCGGCGTGGTTACCGCGCGCTCAGGGATAGGATGCCATGCTTAGCGCCGCGCTGTCGGCGCCCTAGGTAGAAATACCTAAACCTCGGTGCCCGCGAGCAGGCGCGGCAGGTCGCCCGCCTCGCCGCGCGCCTCGTCCATGAAAAAGCGCTTGAGCATCGGCATCCGCTGCACCGCGCCGAGCCCGGTGCGCCGTACCGCCGCGGCGGTGCGGCCCGGAATGCCGAACAACCGCGTCAGCCCGTCGGTCGCGAGGCTGACCGTCATATTGTCGAGTCCGCGCCAGCGCTGGTAGCGTGCGAGCAGCGCCGCATCGCCCAGGTCGAGGCCGAGCCGCGCCCCCTCGACGAGCACCTCGGTCAGCGCCGCGACGTCGCGTAAGCCAAGGTTGAGCCCCTGCCCCGCGATCGGGTGGATACCGTGCGCGGCATCGCCGACGAGCGCGATACGGTCGGCGACGATCGACGCGCTGTGATGGAAACCGAGCGGATAGGTCATCCGCGGGGCAACAAGCTCCATCGCGCCGAGCACGCCGCCGGCGCGCTTCTGCAACTCGGCAACGAAGCCGCGCTCGCCCAGTTTCGCGAAACCGGGGCCGTCCTTTTCGGCGACAGTCCACACGAACGCCGAGCGGTGCCGCCCCTGCGCGTCGGCGACCAGCGGCAGCAGCGCGAACGGTCCGGACGGATAGAAGATTTCGTGTGCAACATTGCCATGCGGCTTTTCGTGCGCGACCGCGCCGATCATCGCATGATGATGGTACGACCAGTTGGCGATGCTGAACCCCGCGGCATCGCGCGTCGGCGAGCGGCGGCCTTCGGCGACGATCAGCAAGGGCGCGGCGAGCGTCGTGCCGTCGGCGAGCGTCAGCGTGACGCCATGCGCATCGATCGCGCGCGACACAACCGCGGCGGGCATCAGCAGCCGCACCAGCGGCGCCTCGGCGAGCCCAGCGGCAAGCGCAAGGCGGAGCTGACGGTTTTCGACCATCGTGCCGAGCGGCGGATCGCCATCGGCGGTGGCGAAATCGAGCTCGCCGCCGCGGCCGCTGTCGGGGGCGCCGTCGCCGACCTTGATCGCGCGGATCGGGCAACCGTGCCCGCCAAGGCGCTCTGCAATCCCCAGCACTTCGAACATCTGCCATGTTGCGCTCGCGATCGCCGAGGCGCGGCCGTCGAAACCCGGCGCGATCGTCGTGACCGGGTCGGCGGGATCGACGATCTGGACCGACAGGCCGTGATGGGTCAGGGCAAGGGCGAGTGTCTGGCCGACCAGGCCGCCACCCGAAATCAGGACATCGCTGCGCAGGGGTTCGGTCATGCGTTTGCCCTAGACCGCAACGGAGCGGATGGAAAGCGGGCGGCGCTGATTTGGTTCGCGCGAAGACGCGAAGGCGCGAAGAGGTGCGTTCGGGCCGACAGACCCCTTCCTCATCACCAGCACTGCGGGAGGCGACGATCGAACAGGAAAGCCGCTTCGCGGCTGGCGCGACATCTTCGCGTCTTCGCGCGAACCCATTAAAAGCCCCGTGCTTGACGGCGAGTCCGCCCCATGCGCATATCGCCGTGGTTAACTGACAGGGACCGGACAAGAGCATGGCTAGCCGCAAGGCCGCACCCGCAAAGGCCGATTGGCGCACGGTTTTCCGCCAAAGCATCGCGCGATCGCTCGTGATCGCCGCGGCGGTTGCGCTCGGCCTGTTCACGCTCTTCCTGACCCTCGCGCTCGTCACCTATGACAGTACCGATGCGGCGCTGAATACCGCCGCGCACGGCACGGCGGCCAACTGGATGGGCGGCGCGGGCGCATGGTTCGCCGACCTTGGCCTGTCGATCGGCGGCGCGCCGATTGTCCTCTTGCTGCCGCTGCTCGGTGTCATCGCGTGGCGGCTATGGACGGGCGAGGCGCAGCCTTATTGGCCGCGCCAGCTTGCCTACAGCTTTATCGGCATTCTGCTCGTCGGGCTGGGGGCCGAACTCTGGTCGCCAGCGACGAACGCGCCGATGCCTGCCGGCTGGGGCGGGATCATCGCGCTGCTGATCGGCGGCGCGGTCGCACCGCTGTTCGCACAGGCGGGCGAACCCGCCGCAGCGCTGATCCGCTTTGCGACGATCCTGCTGCTCGTCGGGCTCGGGCTGTGGCTCGCGTGGCGCGCGTTGCGGCTCGAAAAGGGCTGGGCGTCGCGCTTCAAACTGCCGGCGGCCGAAGGCAGCAGCCGCGTCATCGAACCCGCG
>NZ_DATFFD010000099.1:0-6379 GCF_035250425.1 Sphingopyxis sp. | reverse complement strand
GGCGGCAATTCCCGCGAGCGGATGACGCCCGACCGATGCGAAAAGGACCGCTGCCATCGGGATGAGCACGACATAGGCGGCGTCGGCGGCGTGGTGCGACACCATGCCCACCACCGCGATGATCGGCGTCATATAGCGGCGTGGCGTACCCCGCAGCGAGCCGCGGATCAGCGCGAAGAACAGCCCCGACCGCTCGGCGACCGCGGCACCCATCATGATCGTCAGGATGATCCCGAGCGGCGTGAAGCTGGCATAGGTGCGCGGCATCTCGGTAAACAACCGCGCGATATTCTCGGCCGAGAACAGGTTCGACGCGCGATAGGTCAGAACGCCGCCCGCGAGTTCGGCGCCGGCGGGCGCCTCCTTGCCCGAATAGGGTAGCGACGCGCTCCACCCGAGCCCCGCGCCGATCGCCGATATGATCATCAATATGATGATCAGATAGAGGAAGATGATGGTCGGGTCGGGCAGCAGATTTCCGACGCGCTCGACGACGCCGAGGAAGCCCCTCTGACGCGCGGGGCGAACGATTTCGGCACTGATGATCGCACCTTCCTGGCCGGGCAAGGGGGATTCTCCTTCGAAAACGACATGAAGCCCGCGCGCGCGAATGTCACGCGGGCCTCATCTGCCGGGTCGGGATCAGAAGTTCACTTCGAGCCCGGCGCGAATGACCGGACCGAATTGTTCGAAACCGCCCCCCGACGGATCGATCACCTGAACCGATTCCATCACCGGCAGCTTTTCGTTGAAGAGGTTGGTGACGCCGAACGAGAATTTGGCTTCCTGCTTCCCGTTCATCGTCAGCGTGTAGGAGGCGGAGATGTCGTTGTAGAAACGCGACCCGGTGCGGTCGGGCGACAGAAGTTCGCGGCTGATCCCCGGCGAGATGTCGGTCAGCGCCTGGCTCGATTGATACCGTCCCTGCCAGCCGAGCGTCATCGGGCCGTTGCTGTAGGTCAGGCCGACGACACCCTTATATTTGGGATAGCCATAAAAGCCTTCGAGCACCGTGTAGAGGTCGGGCCGCGACTGGAAGGTATAAGTCCTGAGGCGGTGCAGATAGGTGAAGGCGAGGTTCGCCGAAATACGGCCGCCGCCGAGCGGGCGCGCGTAGAAGAGCTGTGTGTCGAGTCCCGACGTCTCCAGCTTCGACGTGTTCACATAGGTGCTGTTGCCCGTCGTGATGCCGAAGAAGTTCGGGCTGGCGGTGTTCGTCTCGCGCGTGATCAGCGAACAGAGGTCGAGATCGGGGCCGCCGGCGCGGTCGACGCAGTTTTCGGCGATCTGCTGCGGGCTCAGGAAGCTGATCGCATCGTCGATCTCGATATTGAACCAGTCGGCCGAAATCTGGAGTCCGGGCAGGAAGCTCGGGGTGAGTACGATGCCCGCGGTCCAGCTGTCCGACACTTCGGGGCTGAGATTCTGGTTGCCCGACACGATGAAGGGCACCCCGACGCCGCCGTTGAGCGGGGTGAAGCCCGCCGGGCGGCCGAGCGCGGCGCAGTTGGCGGCGCGGTTTGGATTGAGCCCGAGATTGGTTTGCGCGCAGGGGTCGTTGACGTTGGTCGTCTGCCCCTCGCTCGGCCGGAACGCCTCGAAGATGTTCGGGGCGCGGATCGCGCGGCTGATCGTCGCGCGAAGGCGCAAGCCGTCGGTCGGCTCCCAGATCGCGCCGGCTTTCCACGAGGTCGCCTGCCCCGCGTGACTGTAGTCGGCGTGACGGACGGCCCCCTCGACCGACAGCAGTTTGAAGAAGGCGATGTCGGTCAGGATCGGGATGCTGAGCTCGCCGAACAATTCGGTAACATGATAGCCTCCCTCATAATCCTGCGTCGCCGCCTGATTGGTGAGGCCCGCCTTGACGAGCGGGTCGGTGGTGCGGCCGTTGCGTTCCTTGCGATATTCGGCGCCGAGCGCGAAACCGACCGCGCCGCCGCCGGGCATCGTCAGGAACTTCTCGGTGTCCCCGGCGAGCGAGAAGCCCGCGGTCGTTTGCCGGATAAAGGCCTCGGAAACCGTCGTCGCCTTTACGAAGTTGCGCGCTTCCGGCGAACTGGCGGTCGAACCGAAGGGGTTGAACGGAGCACAAGGCGCGGTGCCCTGGATATTCGGTCGGACATATCCGGCGGGCTGCAACGCGGGAACGTCCGCGCGGCAGCGGATCTGCCCGCTGGCGGGGTCGACCACTGCGTCGAGCGCGGCGAGCAGGTTGGGAACGACGAGGCGGTTATAGCCGATGAACTTCGCCTTGGTGCGGCCATAGGTACCGTAGACGTCATAGCGGAGGTCGGCGAACCCCGTCTCGAACTCGCCCTTGAAGCCGCCGACGAACGACAGGCTGTTGCGGTCGACCTGGCTGAAGCGGAGGCCGACGTCGGTATAGAGACGGTCGAGGCGCAGGGTGGTGGCCCCTGCGTTGAGGAGGCGCTGGCGGAAATCCTGATTGAGGAAGGCGTTCTGCGCGATGTTGATCGCGACGCCCGAGCGGATCACCGGCTGGCCGCGGCCATAGCTCGACGTATTGTTGTAATCGACGCCGAAATAGCCGCGCACGCTGTCGCTGAAGTCGTAATGCGCGCTGAGATTGAGGTTGTAGCGTTCGATGTCGGGAACGATCGAGATCGAATCGTCGAAGCGGAAACAGGCGACGCCGCAATTGTCGAAAACCCCGAACAGGCTGCCATCGGTCAGGCTGGGAGTCGGAAAGGGACGCACGGTGCCGTCATCATTGAAGGCGAAACGCCCGAGGCCGCCGGTGTCGCCGCCGAAGCCGACAACGCCATAGCCCGAGAAGCGCAGCGCCTCACCGCCGGGGACGACGATCATGTCGGGGATGCCGTCGTCGGGACCGGTGTCTGCGGGATTGAGCATCGCGACATTGTTTGCCATGTCGGCCTGGCGTGGGGTGATTTCCTGCACCTTGGTATAGTCGGCGGCGACGGTGATGTTGCCGCGGCCTTCACTGAAATTCTTCCCGGCGACGAGGCTGGCGCCATAGGTCAGCCCCTCGGAACCGCGCGCGGGCTGCGATCCGTTGAACGAGATGCGGAAGCCGTCGAAATTATCCTTGAGGATGATGTTGACGACGCCCGACACGGCGTCGGAGCCATAGATCGCGGACGCGCCGCCAGTAATCACCTCGATGCGCTCGATCAGATTGGGGTTGATCGAATTGAGGTCGATAGCGGTGCTGTCGGTGGCGCCCGCGACGCGGCGCTTGCCGTTGACGAGCACGAGCGTGCGGTTCGACCCGAGGCTGCGAAGATCGACGAGGGCGAGGCCGCCGCTATTCTCGCCGCGCGAGCCTGACGCGCCGGACTGCTGGCTCTGTTGCATGCTGCCCGAAAAGCCGATCGAGGGCTGCTGTGCGAGCGCGCGGCCGATGTCGAACTGGGCATTGTTATTGTCGAGCGCTTCGGAGGTGACGACGCCGACAGGGGTCGGCAGGTCGAGGACCGGACGCCCGATGCGCGAACCCGTCACGACGATGTCATCACCACCGTCCATCGTCTGCCCATCGGCCGGTGGTGCGACGGTATCTTGCGCGTGCGCGGCACCCGCAAGGCTCGCGCAAAGCGTGATCGCGAAAAGCGATGTGGAAATTTTGAGTTTGCCGCCCGTGGCTGCAGTTGCCGGTCCCTGGATCATGTTTTTTCTCCGCCCTGAACCCTGCCAAAGCCGTTCGTTCGTCGGTTAGTGCAAGGGTCCAGCCTGTCTATGGACATGCGGACATCGTTCCCAATGCCGGTTCGACATAGAATCATTCGTGCGGCGTGGGCGGCATCTGCGCAGCATTATTGCTCGGCATGGCTTGGCCTCCCCGAGCAATCTCTTATGCGGTTTCGGCCTTCAGCCGGTTCTTCAGCATCGTCCAGAAAGCCTCGACGCTCGGGCTCCGCCGCGCGATCGGTTTATAGATGCGGATCTCGATCGGGACGTGCCAGCGCGCATCGCCCGCGGCGACGAGGCGGCCGCTCTCGAGGTCGGCGGCCGCGACGCTGAGCGGCGCCCAGCACACGCCGCGTCCGTCGCGCGCCATCGACAGCAGCGCGGTCGCCATGTGTGAACGAAACACGGTGCGGAGCGAGGCCGAACCCGCCGAAATCACCTGCGCGGCTTGCAGGATGCGGCCCATGCCCGACTTCTCCTCAAACTCCAGATAGGGGAGCGGCTGGTCGCCGCTGCCCGGCAGGGCGTGCGTGGGCTCCCCATCGCCGAGCGGCGCGGTCACCGGCATCAGCACATCCTCGCCGAGCGCGAGCGAGGTGAAACCCGCCGGGTCGAGCCGGTGCTGCGCCGCCGCATGATGGTGGCAGAGCAGGAAATCGGCCTTGCCTTCGAGCATGAAGCGTTCGCACGCCACCATATGGTCGGCGATCAGCGTGATCGTCCCGGCTTCATGGCCGTCGTGCAGGGTGCGGAGCCACGACGGGAAAAAGGTCGTCGACAGCGCGTGGGTCGAGGCGAAGCGGATTTCATTGCTCAGCGTTCCGCCGATTTCGCGGACATGGTCGCGGCCCAGCGTCAGGCGCCGCATGATCTCTTCGGCGAGGACGCGGAACGCCTGTCCCGCCTCGGTCAGCGCGATCCGGTGCGTGTCGCGATCGACCAGCGTCGCCCCGACCCAGTCCTCGAGCGCGCGGATGCGGCGGCTGAACGCCGGCTGGGTCAGGTTGCGCGCTTCGGCTGCGCGGGAAAAATTGCCTTCATCAGCGAGCTTGATGAAGTCCTCGAGCCACATGATATCCATTTGAATCCACTCGTCGCATCAATTGATACTGTCCCGGCATTGGCTTCGTCCGAACCGCTGACGGTAATCCCTGCCCGCGAAACCGCAGGAAGGGTAAGAAGAATGTCGGCGCCAAAAACGCTCTATGACAAGATCGTCGACGAACACCGCATATTATCTTTCGACGAATCCGGCGAAGCTGGCGAACGATTATTGCTCTATATCGATAGAACGGTGCTCAATGAATATACAAGCCCCCAGGCGTTCAGCGGCCTCCGCGCCGCCGGCCGAGCCCCTTGGCGCCCGGCGGCATCGCTCGGGGTCGTCGATCATGTCAATTCTACCAACCCCGACCGCGCGGCGGGCGAACTCGACGATGGTGCGCGGCAGCAGATCGAATATCTCGGCGAAAATGGCCGCGATTTCGGAATCGAAATCTTCGATCTCTTCGATCCGCGGCAGGGGATCGAGCATGTGGTGATGCCCGAGCTCGGTCTGGTGCTCCCGGGCATGGTCATCGCCGCGGGCGACAGTCATTCGACGACCTATGGCGCGTTCGGCGTGGTCGGCTTCGGTATCGGCACCTCGGACATCGAACATCTGCTGGCGACGCAAACGCTCGTCTATCGCCGCCTCCGGACGATGCGCATCACGATCGACGGAACGCTGGCGCCCGGCGTGACCGCGAAGGATCTGATCATGGAGGTGATCCGCCGGATCGGCGCCGATGGCGCGGCGGGGCATGCCGTCGAATTTGCGGGCGAGGCGATCGACGCACTCGGGGTCGAGGCGCGCATGACGATCTGCAACATGGCGGTCGAATGCGGCGCGCGCGTCGCGCTGATGGCGCCCGATGACAAGGCCGTCGAATATATCGCGGGATGCCCGCGTGCGCCGTCGGCGAGTCTGCTCGCCCAGGCGCGCGCCGAGTGGCAGGCGCTGTGCAGCGACCCCGGCGCGCGGTTCGACAAGGAGATCGCGCTCGATGCCGGCGACATTCCGCCGATGGTGAGCTGGGGGACCAGCCCCGACCAGTCGCTCGCGATCACCGGCATCGTCCCCGATCCCGACGACCTTCCCGCCGGGCGCCGCGCCGATGCGGTCCGCGCCATCGCCTATATGGGCCTAGCGCCCCATATGCGGCTGCAGGATATCGCGATCGATCGTGCCTTCATCGGCTCGTGCACCAACGCGCGCCTGAGCGACCTGCGCGATGCGGCGCGGATATTGAAGGGGCGTAAGGTGGCACCGGGCGTTCGCGCGATGATTTCGCCGGGGAGCAGCGGCGTCCGCCGCGCCGCCGAGGCGGAGGGGATCGACCGCATTTTCATCGACGCCGGGTTCGAATGGCGCCGCTCGGGCTGCTCGCTCTGCCTTGCGATGAACGACGACAGCCTCGCGCCCGGCGAACGCTGTGCGTCGAGCACCAACCGCAATTTCGAGGGTCGGCAGGGCATTGGCGGCCGCACCCACTTGATGAGTCCGGCGATGGTCGCGGCGGCCGCGGTCACCGGAAGGCTTGCCGATGTACGAGAGCTTGCGGCGGAGGAGCTTGACTGATGGAGCGCTTTCTCCGCCTGTCGGGCCGCGCCGCCGCGATGCCCGCCGCCAACATCGACACCGACGTCATCATGCCCAAGGCGTTCC
>NZ_DATFFD010000098.1:0-2021 GCF_035250425.1 Sphingopyxis sp. | reverse complement strand
AAGCCATTTCGACGTCCCTTCGGGATTTGATCGATTTTGTCCATTGCGTCGTCGGCAAGTCTTGAAATATCGACATATTCCCGCGCCTTGCCTCCTCGCACTGAACAAAATCGCTTCAAACCTCGATCGCGCAATTAATGGATCCTGACCCTAGAGCGTGATGACTTGAGGTTGACTCATATTTCCGTTCGTGTCGAGCGAAGTCGAGACACCCGTCGGAACAGCGCAAGGCCGACAGGTGTCTCGACTTCGACCAAAGGTCGAAGTTTATCCTGAGCGCCTGCCAAGGCAGTCGAAGGGCTCGACACGAACGGATCAAACTAATGTCCTCCCGCTCTAGCCAGCGAGCTGGCAAGTCTCGCTGCCTCCCCATCAAGGGGGAGGTGGAGATCAGCCGAAATTGACGTCGACCACCCGGCCGCCCCGATAGCTGCAACCAAAGCTGCTCACCTCGCCGCCAAGGCGCGAGGCGGTGCCCGTCACGTACCAGCCGCCATTGTTCGGCTCGGTCCCGGTGATGCTGTCGACGCGCGCATCGTCGCCCATCTCGCCCTCGACCGCCCAGCTGCACGCGTCGGCGGCACGGCCCTCGGCCTCGCCGCGACCATAAGCGCCTTCGCCGCGACCATAGGCGCCTTCGCCGCGATCATAGGCGCCGGGCGTGACGTCATCCTGCGCATCGGGTTCGTAACGCGGCACCTCTTGCCGCTGATCGTCGCCGCGATAGGGCGGCTCGTAACGATAGTCGGGCGCGCGCTCGCGCTTGTCCTTGCCCACCGAACTCGCGATCGCGGCGATCGCGCCGATGACGAACAGCCCGCCGAGCACCTCGCCGGTGCTGATATGGTCGCGGTCGCGATACCCCCAGCCGCCATGATGGCGCCCGCGCGCTTCGGCGGGCACCGCGCTCAGCCCGACCGAGGTCAGGACGATCGCCGCCGCGGTGGTGAGGCTGGTCAATTTACGCATCGAGGATAACTCCCCTTGGGGCGGGCTCAGGATGGTCCAGCCCGCAATATCACCGCCCTACGCGCGCGATGCTTTCGCGCCGCTGAACCGGGGCGGCTGGGCGATGAGGCGCGTTTCGCAAACCGGGGATAATGGCATCCCCCGGCGGCCGCCGTTCGACGCCGCAGGGCGGAATGACCGGTAAGGGGTGGGAAGCGGACATAGTCAGTTCCTCCCCGGAACGGGGAGGTGGCAGCCCGCAGGGCTGACGGAGGGGTCGAAACCTCTCGTCAAGACGCACCGTCCCGACCCCTCCGTCAGCGCTGCGCCTTTGGCGCAGTTTATCCTGAGCGCCTGCAAGGCAGTCGAAGGGCGCTGCCACCTCCCCATCGCTGCGCGACAGGGAGGATCATAGGTCCGTAATCGAGAGACGAAAAATCTTCCCCTCTGCGATCTCTGCGCCTCTGCGCGAATCTCATAACAGCCTGACGGCCGAAACCGGTCGTTTCAAAGAAACGGAAAAGGCCCGCCATCCGGTGGGATGACGGGCCTTGGGACCAGTTACAAGTGACCAGACCTGTTCCCGGGTATCAGCAGGCGCAGCGCGGCACGGCCTTGGGCCGCGGCTTCCACTTCTTTTTCGCGACATAGCGTTTGCGCACCGGCACATTTTCATAATAGGTGCGCGTGCTCGTCTCGACCCTTTCGGTCACGACCGGCGCGCCGTTGATGATCGTCGTGACGACGACGCCCGGCGTGTAAAAACCGTAGCCATATCCGTATCCGCCATGCTGGTAGGTCGTCGAATAGCCGCCGGGATAATAGCCGCCCTGCTGGTAACCGCCCTGGTAATAAGCGCCGCGGCTCGCCCAATATTCGTCGCACTTCTTCCTGTCCGACGCATTGCCGATCGCCGAGCCCGCCAGCGCGCCGAGCCCGCCGCCGATCAGCGTGCCCGCGGTGCGGTCGCCGCGCCCGGCTATGCGGTTGCCGGCGATGCCCCCCACGAGCCCGCCGACAACCGCGCCGCCCACTGTGCCCCCCCGGCCACAGCGGCGTTCCATTTCCGCTTC
>NZ_DATFFD010000097.1:0-19571 GCF_035250425.1 Sphingopyxis sp. | reverse complement strand
TCCTTGAGCGTCGTCGTCCGCGCGATGGTCGTCATCTCGTTCACTTGAGCGCCTCCTCGATGGCGGCTTCGATTTCGGCGATGGTGAAGGGCTGGCCCGACACCTTGTTCACGGGCTTGGCGTCGACCAGATACTGGTCGCGCAGCACCGTCTTGAGCTGGCCGGTGTTCATCTCGGGCACAATCACGCGGTCATAGCTTTTCAGCAGCTCGCCGAGATTGGCGGGCAGCGGCCAGATGTGGCGGATATGGACGTGACTGACGTCGAGACCCTCGGCGCGCTTGCGGCGCACCGCCTGATGGATCGGCCCGAAGGTCGAGCCCCAACCGACGACCGCGAGCTTGCCGCCCTCGGCGCCGAGTTCGACGACCTGGTCGGGAACCTTGATGCCGTCGATCTTGTCCTTGCGGATGTCGGTCATCGCCTGATGGTTTTCGGGGGCATAGTTGATGTGCCCGGTGTCGAGTTCCTTCTCGATCCCGCCGATCCGGTGGAGTAGGCCCGGCGTGCCCGGCTTCACCCACGGACGCTTGAGCTTTTCGTCGCGGCCATAGGGCTTGAACCCGCCTTCGGGCACCTCGGTGAGGAATTCGACCGGGAACGCTTCATAGGTCGTGAGGTCGGGGACCGCCCACGGCTCGGCGGCGTTCGCGATATAGCCATCGGTCAGCAGCATCACCGGGGTCATATATTGCACCGCGATCCGCACCGCCTCGATCGCGCATTCGAACGCGTCGCCGGGCGAGCGCGCGGCGACGACAGGCATCGGCGCGTCCCCGTTGCGGCCGTAAACCGCCTGATACAGATCCGACTGCTCAGTCTTTGTCGGCAGGCCCGTCGAGGGGCCGCCGCGCTGCGAATTGACGATGACGAGCGGCAGCTCGGTCATGATCGCAAGCCCCATCGCCTCGCCCTTCAGCGCGATACCCGGTCCCGACGAACTAGTGACGCCGAGCGAACCGCCGTAGCTTGCGCCGATCGCCGAGCAGATGGCGGCGATTTCGTCCTCGGCCTGGAAGGTCGTGACGTCATATTCCTTGAGCCGCGACAGATGGTGCAGGATCGCCGATGCGGGCGTGATCGGATAGCCGCCGAAGAACATCGGCAGCTTCGCGAGCTGCGCCCCCGCCACAAGGCCGAGCGCAATGCCCTCTGCTCCGGTCAGCGTGCGGTAGAGACCAGGCGCGACCGGCGCAGGATCGACATGATGCTGCTTGAGCGGACCCGCGAGCTCGGCGGTCTCGCCATAGGCGTGGCCCGCATTGAGCGCCGCGACGTTGGCGGCGGCAAGATCGGGCGCCTTCGCGAATTTCGCGTTGAGCCAGTCGATCAGCGGCTGGCGGTCGCGGTCGAACATCCAGAGCGCGAGCCCCAGCGTCCACATATTCTTGCAGCGGAGTGCTTCCTTGTTGCCGAGGCCGAAGGGCTTCACGGCGTCCATGGTCAGCTGGCTGATATTGAGTTTGAGCAGCTGCCACTTGGCGAGGCTGCCGTCCTCGAGCGGGTTCGCGTCATATTTCGCCTTGGCGAGGTTGCGGTCGTTGAACTCGCCTTCGTCGGCGATGATCAGCCCGCCCTGCTTGAGCGCGGGCACATTGGTCTTGAGCGCCGCGGGGTTCATCGCGACGAGCACGTCGGGCGCGTCGCCCGCGGTGTCGATCGCCGACGATCCGAAATTGATCTGGAAGGCCGAGACACCGAACAATGTGCCCTGCGGCGCGCGGATTTCAGCGGGGAAATCGGGAAAGGTCGCGAAATCGTTGCCCGCGAGCGCGGAGGACAAGGTGAACTGACCGCCGGTCAATTGCATCCCGTCGCCGCTGTCCCCGGCGAATCGTACCACTACCGCATCCGAAAGGGGGGACTGCCGTTTGTCGGCCTGGTCCACTACCGCTGTCGCCATTTTCTCTTCTGCCTCAAATCTTGCGAACCTGTGACATCGGCCTAGGCCCGTGTGCGCCAAGCCGCAATTGAGAAAAAATTGTACACCGCAAAGCGTGAAGCACAGGTGAGTTTCATTTCGGGATTGAATTTGCCCCGCCGATACCGAATAGCGTGGTGAAAACAGCGATCAGGGAGAGACGCAGATGACCGACGGCACCACCCCCTACACACGCCCCGATGTGGCGGCTTTCCTCGCCTTCCTGAACGCACAGGAAGGCCCGAAGATGGAAGAGATGCCGCCCGAAGGCGCGCGCGCGATGTTCCGCGTGATGGGACAGCTTGCCGATGTGCCGCGCGGCGAGATCGCCAAGGTCGAGGATCGCACCATCCCGGGTCCCGCGGGCGAGATCGCCATCCGCATCTACGACAACCGCCCCGACCGCGAAACCGGGCCGGTGCTGGTCTTTTATCACGGCGGGGGCTGGGTGATTGGCGATCTCGACACGCATGACGCCTATTGCGCCGAGGCGGCACGGCTGCTCGACATGCCCGTGATCGCGGTTGATTATCGCCTCGCGCCCGAACACCCCTTCCCCGCCGCACCGATCGATTGTGAGGCCGCGACGCGCTGGGTCGCCGACAATATCCCCTGCACCGGGCTTGTCCTGTCGGGCGAAAGCGCCGGGGGCAATTTGACGATCGCCACCGCGCTCAGCTTGCGCGACAAGCCGGCGTCGAAACCGGTGATCGCGATCCACCCCATCTATCCCGCCGTGACAACGCACGACGATTGGCAGAGCTATCGCGATTTCGGCGAAGGCCATTTGCTGACGCAGGGCAGCATGACATGGTTCGGCAATCACTACGCCGCCGACCCCGCCGACTATCGCGCCTCGCCGCTCGATTTTCCGGCCGCGGGCCTGCCGCCGACGCTGCTCATCACTGCCGGGCTCGACCCGCTGCGCGACCAGGGCCGCGCCTATGCGGCCAAGCTGATCGAGGCCGGGGTGCCGACCACATACCGCGAGGCGGCGGGCACGATTCACGGCTATATCAACCTGGCGCAGGGCATTCCGAGCGCCAAGGAAGATATCCGCGGGGCATTGACCGTATTGAAAGCGATCGTCGCCGAAGCTACCGGGGCGGCATGATCGATCACAGCACCCTCCCCTATCGCCCTTGCGCGGGCGTGATGCTCGCCAACCGCGACGGCCGTATCTTCGTCGGCCAGCGGCTCGATACGTCGAGCGAGGCGTGGCAGATGCCGCAGGGCGGAATCGACGACGGCGAGGATGCCGAGGAAGCGGCGATCCGCGAACTCGGTGAGGAAACCGGCATCCATGGCGGGCTGGTCGAGATTATCGCGCGCAGCCGCGAGGAATATTTCTATGACCTACCCGACCATCTGATCGGCAAGATGTGGGGCGGCAAATATCGCGGCCAGCGCCAGCATTGGTTCCTGATGCGCTTCATGGGTGAGGACAGCGACGTCAACATCCATACCAAGCATCAGGAATTTCGCGCGTGGAAATGGGCCGAGCTGGCCGAGATCGAGAAATTGATCGTGCCGTTCAAGCGCGTCCTTTACCGCGGGCTGGTCGAGGAATTCGGTCCGCTCGTCTGATCGCGGAGCGCCAGCGCGGTCCGGAAGACATCGGCGAACATCTCCGCCGTCAGCCGCCCGGTGTTCGTGTTATAGCGCGAGCAGTGGTAGCTATCGACGAGATGCAGCCCGCCGGGCAGCGCGTGTACTGCGCCATGCGCGAAGGGATAGGCAGCGAGGCGCACAGCCGCCGCCCTTAGCGTGGCGTCATGGGCGATCCGCCCGAGCACGATGATCACGCGGACTTTCGGTAACGCTGCCAGCTGCGTTTCGAAAAACGGGCGACAGTTCGCGATTTCGGCGGGCGTGGGCTTATTCTGGGGCGGCAGGCATTTGACGCTGTTGACGATAATCGCGCCGTCGAGCGTCAGCCCATCGTCGATCCGTGCATCATAGCGGCCCTTGCTGAGACCGAATTCGGCGAGCGTCGCAAACAGCAAGTCGCCAGCATAGTCGCCCGTGAAAGGCCGCCCCGTCCTGTTCGCGCCATGTTTGCCCGGCGCCAGCCCGGCAAAGGCCAGCCACGCATCGGGATCGCCGAACGCATGGACCGGCGCATTCCACCAGTCGGGGTGCTCGGCCTGGCATTCGCGACGAAACGCGACGAGCCGCGGGCAGCGCGGGCAATCACGCGGCGGCTCGGTTCCGGGCAATGGGCTGTCAATTTCCACGCATCTGCGATAGGCGCGGGGTCATGAGCAATGCAATGCCGCTCCCCCTCTATGCCATCGGGCTCGGATCGAATAGGCGCCATGCGCGGTTCGGCGACCCGCGCGCGGTGCTGCTCGCCGCGCTGGCGGCGCTGGAGAGCGCCGATGTCGAGGCGGTCGACGCCAGCCCGATCATCGCGAGCGATCCCCTCGGTCCGTCGCGCCGCCGCTACGCCAACGCCGTCGCGCTCGTCGCCTCGCCGCTCAGCCCGCCCGAAATGCTCGCACGGCTGCAAGCGATCGAGGCGAGCTTCGGCCGCCGCACCGGCCAGCGCTGGAGCGCGCGAACGCTCGACCTCGATATCCTGCTCTGGTCGGGCGGCGCGTGGTCCGACGCTGCGCTGACGATCCCGCACCCGGCGATCGAACAGCGTGCGTTCGTGCTCGGCCCGCTGCGTGCGATTGTCCCCGAATGGCAGCATCCCTTGCACGGTCGCAGCATCCGCCAACTCGCCGCGCGACTTGCGCGTCCGAAGCCGGTTGACCGGGGCGCATCGGCGCACTAGGGCGACGGCTCACTTCGCGCACGGCCTTTGCCGGCGCCGCGATGGGCCCTTAGCTCAGTCGGTAGAGCAACTGACTTTTAATCAGTAGGTCGCTGGTTCGAACCCAGCAGGGCTCACCATCATTCCATCGATATAGTGGCAGTCCGTTGCCGACGTGGCACGCAAAAGGCCGGCCTTCGGGTTGCTTTGCCCGAACGCCGGCCTTTCGACTATCCGCCCGGCCAAGCCGGGCGAACGCTCACCATTTATAACGCAGCGACCCCACGACTGTCCGCGAGGCGCCGAAATAGCAGCTGTTCGAGAAGAAGCAGGACGAGACATGCTGCTTGTCGAACAGATTCTGTGCGTTCACCGCGACGCTGAGGCCGTCCAGCGCCGGGCTGGCATGGCCAAGGTCGTATGCGAGCATCGCGTCGAACAGGGTGAAGCTCTTCGTCTTGAACAGTTCGAAGGTCGTCACGCTGTTCACGATCTTGTAGCTCGTCGAGCCGAGCGATCCGTCGACATAGCGGAAGCCCGCACCGAAGCTCAGGCCGCCAAGCGGACCCTCACCCGCCCCGCCGCGGCCGAAATCGTACGAGAGGAACCCCGACGCCTGCCACTCCGGCACGCCGAGCGGGACGGTTCCCGTGGTCGAAGGCGTGCCGGTGCTGCCCAGCCGGGTGAGCGTCGGCGCCGACGCGGGAACGGCGGGCGCCCCCTGCGTGATCAACGCATCGGTGTAGGTGCCGGCAAAGATGATATCGAGCCCAGGGCGGAGTTCGCCGCGCGCTTCGAGTTCAACGCCGCGGACGCGCGTTTCGCCGATCTGGATCTGCGAGTTTGTCGGACGATCGCCGGTGCCCGCCAGCGGATCGCCGACGGGGACATTCTGCCGCTTCAGCTCATAGGCCGATAAGGTGATGAGCGCATTCAGGCCGCGCGGCTGATATTTGAGCCCCGCTTCATACATATTGCCGGTGGTCGGCGAAAAGGGGTTGCCGAGATAGTCGGCGCCCGCCTGCGGCTCGAAGGATTCGGTGTAGCTCACATAGGGCGAGAGGCCGAACGCGAACTCGTAGAGCGCGCCGAAACGCATCGTGAAGGCGCTTTGCGAGAGCGGCGTCAGCACGCGGTTCTTCTTGTTGAGCGTGCGCTGGTCGTACGAGTCCCACCGGCCGCTCGCGATCAAATGGAGCCCGCCGATTTTCACCTGGTCCTGGATATAGAGGCCCGTCTGGTCACGGGTGGTATAGCTGTTGGTGTAGGCGGGCGAGAGCAGCTTCAGGTCGAGGCTGGGAATGCCGACGCCATACACGGGCGCGTAGAGGTTGAGGTTCGGGATGCTCGTCAACGGGTTGGCGGTCTGCCCGGTGTTGAATTGCTGGAAATTCTCACCCGTGATCCGCAGATAATCGAGGCCGACCAATATGTCGTGCTCGATCCCCGCGGTTTCGAACTTCGCGTTGAAGCTGCTGTCCATCGTCAGCGTGTCGAAATCCTCGTCGGCACCGCCGCCGCCGCGGATGATCGTGCTGTAATCGGTGTTGATATTGAGCCCGGTGCCGGTCGTCGCAAAGCCGCCGACATAAAGCTGGCGGTAGCTCAGCTTGTTGTTCTGGAACCGGACGTTCGACCGGAACGCCAGATGTTCATTGAACTCGCGCCGGAACAAGAGCGCGACCGACTTCTGCTTGTGGTCATAGACCTCATAGGCCGGATCGCCGGTGTTGAGATGATATTCGATCGGGCCGTTGGGGTTGGGCAGCACGCTGCCATAAGCCGGCACCCCCGAATAGCCGCCGCCCGACGGCGCATGCTGATAGGATGCGATCAGCGTGATATTGGTCTGGTCGTCGGGCGCGAAGGCGATCATAGGGCTGATGTGATAGCGCTCGCTTGTCGTGCGCTTGGTGAAGCCATCGGCCTTCTGCCACCCGCCGACAAGACGCACGCGCCACTTGCCCTCGGCGTCGAGCGGCTGGTTGATGTCGCCGACGAAGCGCAGACTGTCGTAATTGCCGACCTGCGCCTCGAAACGACCGAACGCTTCGGCTTCGGGCTTCTTGCTCGACAGGTTGATGAGGCCGCCCGGGGTGCCATTGCCATAGAGGACCGAGGCCGGCCCCTTCATGATGTCGATCTGCTCGATGCGGTTGAAATCGGTCTGCGGGGTCGAATAGGGGCCTGCGATAAGCCGCATGCCGTCGAGGAAGAAGCCGGGCGAAAAGCCGCGCAGATACATCTGGTCGTAACGCGATACCGTGCCGCCGCGCTGGTTTGCCGCGACGCCGGCGACATAGCCGACCGCCTGATTGAGCGAGATCGCATTGCGGCGCTCGAGCTCTTCGCTATCGATGACCGTGATCGTCTGCGCCGTTTCGATCAGCGGGGTTCCCGTCTTGGTCGCCGACGAGACGCTGGCTTCGCGGAGGCCGGTTACGACGATCGTCTCACCCGCCCCGCCGCTCTCGGCCGCGTCTTCGACGGCCAAAGCGGGCTGCGCGCCCACAAGCATCGCCGCGGCGAGTACGGTACGCGACAGATTCGACCGCATTACGGCGCGCGAATTCGGCTTCATGACAACCCCTTATTGCTATTGCTACAGATTCGCAGTTGCAGCTAGTCGCATAATCTGTTTAGGGCAAGCCGAAGTCGGACGATTGACGATGAAGGGGAAAATGGCGGGCTCATCTATCGCGAACGGCCGAATGGCTGCGCGGGCATTCACCGCGATCGTCGGCGGCTATGCCGCCGCGGCGGGCTTCGTCTCGTTCCTCGCGCGGATCGCACCGGTCGACCGCGCCGAGGCGACGATATGGGCGATGACGCTGTCGTTCCTCGTCTATGCCTGCCTGATCCTATGGGCTTTTCATGAAACCAGGCTTGCCCGCGTCACGGGGGTTATTTGGGGTCTCGCGTTCGGGTCGGCGGGATGCTTGTGGCTGCTGGGACCGGCGCTATGAGCAAAGCGGCATCGAACGCGGCGACGGGCGTTCGCCAGTCGATGGCATGGATCCACGGCTGGCTCGGGCTGCTCGCGGGGTGGATCCTGTTCGCCATGTTCCTCACCGGCACCGCGAGCTATTTTCGGCCCGAAATCACGCGCTGGATGCAGCCCGAAATCGACCTGCGCCCGGTCACGGCCGCGACCGCCGCAGACACCGCGGTCGCGCATCTGCAGAAGGTCGCGCCGACCGCCGAGCAATGGTTCATCACCCTGCCCGACGCGCGCACGACCGCGACACGCATCTTCATTCGCGAGCGTCCTAACCCCGATCCGAATGCGAAGCCGGCGCCGCGCCGCGACGAACTGCGGCTCGACCCGGCGACGGGCGAAGAGGTGACGGCGCGCGACACGCGCGGCGGCGAGCATTTCTATCGCTTTCACTTCCAGCTCCAGATTCCGCATCCGTGGGGGCGCTGGCTCGCCGGGCTCTGCGCGATGGCGATGCTGACGGCGATCATCTCGGGCGTCATTACCCACAAGCGCATCTTCGTCGATTTCTTCACGTTGCGGTGGAGCAAGGGGCAACGCAGCTGGCTCGATGCGCATAATGTATCGGCGGTGATCGCCCTGCCCTTCCACGCGATGATCACCTACACCGGGCTCATCACGCTGGTCGCGATGTATATGCCGTGGCCGATTCAAGCCAATTACAAAGATCCGGCGACCTTCGAGACCGTCGTCTTCGGCGCCGAGCCCGACGCCGAGGCATCGGGTCGCCCTGCCGCACTGACGCCCGTCGCGCCGCTTATCGCCAAGGCATCCGAAGAATGGGGCGGCGGCCGGCCCGCGACGATGGTTGTCCGCAATCCGAATGACGAGGCGGCTACCATCGCCCTGTTCCAGAGCGCGAAGGATCGGCTCAATGCGCGCGCCGGATCGATCGTCTTCTCCGGCGTCGACGGGCGGCGGCTATCGGCATCCCCCCCTCCCGGCCCGGCTGCCGAGACGAGCGGGGTCATGCTCGGCCTGCACATGGGCAGTTTTGCCGGTCCGGTGCTGCGCTGGACCTATTTCCTGCTCGGCCTCGCGGGTACGGCGATGGTCGGCACGGGGCTCATGCTGTGGACGGTGAAGCGCAAGCGTCCGGGCGCCGCGCCCTTCTTCGGAATAAGGTTGGCCGAACGGCTGAACGTCGGCGCCATTGCCTGTCTTCCCGCGGGCATGGCGGCATTCCTCCTCGCCAACCGCCTGCTGCCGACGACGCTGCCGGCGCGCGGGGACATCGAGGTGAGCATCATGTTCTGGGTCTGGTTCGGGCTCGCGGCGCTCGCCTGTGTACGGCCGATCCGCCGCGCCTGGACCGAAACGCTTGCGATTGCGGCAGTCGCATTCCTTGCGCTGCCACTGGTCAACACGCTCACGACCGATCGGGGGTTTGTCCGGTCTTTCGCGAACGGCGACTGGCCGTTCGTCGCGTTCGATCTCGCCATGCTTGCAACGGGCGCATTGCTCGGCTTTGCCGCCTGGCTGACAACGCAAGAATCGTCGCGCCCGGCACGGAAATCCCGCGCGGCGCCGCGCCCCACCAGTGCCTTGCGCGAGGCCATCGATGCACATTGAGCCGGCCCTTCTCTCTTACGCGTCTCTGGCGTGCCTTGCGCTCTGCACCCATCGGTTGCGCCGCGACGCCGCGTTCGAGCGTCTGCCGACGGTCGCCACCTTACGCGCCTTCGCCGCGGTGCTGCTCATTCTCGCCGCGTGGCGCGCGGTCCATGACTTCGGTCCCTATCAGGGGCCCGTCGCCTTCATCGGCATGGTCTCGATCGCCGGACTGCCCCTCGTGCTGCTGCTTTCACGCTGGCCGAGAGGCGCATTGGTCACGGGGCTCGGCGCCTCCGCGGTCGCATTTGGTACGTTGATACCCGCATTGGTGAAATAGGGGTCGGCTGACGCTTACCAGCGCAGGAAGCGCGGCAGGATCAGCCGCCCCGCGATCGCCGAGAGCGGCACCGCCGACGCATGCCAGAGCGTGATGTGGACAAGGTCGTCGCTCGAGCACAGCATCGCGACGATCGTCGCCCCCGCCGCGCCCGCCGCTACCCCGATCACCCAGCCCGCGCGCGTCGGCGAGGTTGGCGCGCCCGCCCTGAGCCAAAGGAACAGCGCTGTCCCGACGCCCAGTCCCGAAACCACGCCCTGAAGCAGACAGTGGACGTCGAAACCACGCCGCGCGGCTTCGGCGGGCTCATGCACATCGCCGAAAAACACGAACAGCGCCGCGAGCGGCAGCGCCAGCAACGCCCCGACCGCCCAACGCCAGCCGCCATAGTCGCGCCCGACGCCCGGCAGCCCCATGCGTAGCGCGCTCCACGCCGCGGCGACACCCGCAGCGGCGAGCAGCCAGAAGGCGAGCATCGAAAGCGGCGGCATCGCGCCGGCGGCAAGATCGTTCCGCGCGCCGAACAGCGCGATCAGCACAGCGCCGACACCGAGCCATCCGGCCACAGCCCACAGCGACCCGCGCACGACGCGCCGTGGCCGCACGGGTTTCAGGTCGCTTGCCAAGCCGTCGATCAGATCGTCGATCGATACGTCCGTCATCTCACTCACTCTCAATCAGTTCGGCGAGCTTCTTGAGCCCGCGATGGATATTCACTTTGACGAGCGATTCGCTCTGGCCGCTGACTTGCGACGCCTCGGCGATCGATGCGCCTTCGATCTTGACCAATGTAATTGCCTGCGCCTGCCCCGGCGGGAGCAACGTCAGCAGATGATCGATGCTGAGCTTTGCGTGTACCGCCTCGTCCTCGGCGCCGATCGCGGCATCATTGTCGCCCAGTTCGGCCTCGTCGCGCTGGCGGCGCAGCATGTCGATCCAGCGATAGCGCGCGATCGCCGCAAGCCATGGCAGGAACGCGCGCCCGCTGTCCCATGTCGCAAGCTTGCGGTGCATCGACACCAGCGTCTCCTGCACCAGGTCATCGATATGGTGCGGCGCGATCCGCCGCGCGAAATAGCGCGTGAGCCATTTGCGGCAATCGCCGAGCAACACGCGATAAGCGCCGCGGTCCCCCCGCTGCGATGCCGCCATCAGGCGCGCCAGCGAAGGTTCGTCGATGCTCATCTCGCGCGCACTCTAGCAACAAGCGCATCGATCGAGAACAGCCCGCCACCGCGCACGATCAGGATCGCCGCCATCGCCGCCCACAATGAATGCACCGGCCACCAGGCGTCGGGAAAGACGAAGATCTGGATGACGAGCGTCATCACGAGCAGCGCGCCCGCCGAGAAGCGCGTTGCGATGCCAAAAAGGAGCAGCACGGGAAAGAAATGTTCGGCGAAGGTGGTCAGCGGCACCGCATGGGCGGGGTCGAGCGGCAGGCCCGAAAATTCGCTGCGGAACAGGTCATATTGCGAGGGGTCGATCTGCAGGAAACTGCCCTCGACCACCTTTGTCTGCCCCGAACGCCAGAACACGCCCGCGAGCGCGAGACGCAGCAGGAACAGGGCGACGCCTTCGACGAGGCGCGATCCGGCGATCGCGACGCCGCGATCGTAAAATCCGACAATCCGGTTCATCTCTCAAACCTTTTCAAAAGCCCCTGCACCGATCAGCCCTGCAATCGCGGCACCGCCGTCAGGATGCTTTTCGGCCAGATGCGCGATGAGGTTACCTAGCGGGCAAATTTCATGAGCGATGGCGATCGCGGTGGCGTCGGCGGCCTCGACCGCGAACAACCGAACCTCGGCATCGGGGCGCGCTATGAGCAGCGCCGAAGCGCCCGGCGCCAAGGCCGGATCGACGAGCGGCGCAGCATCGCTCGTCAGCATCACGATGCGCGCCGCCGGATGGCAGCGGACCGCAAAGCCGAGCAGGTCGGCCTCGCCCAGCCCAGCCAGATCGGCGAGCACCAGCGCGGGCGCTTCGGCGGCATGATAGCTTTCGACCCACGCGCATTCGACGCGCGCCAGATCGGCGGCGAGCGGATCGACGAGCCATGCGGGAAAGTCGGCACCAATGTCGGCCAGCGAGCGCCCCTGCACACCGCCTGCCTCGACAAACGCGTGCGACAGACGGTTGAATTCACCCTCACCCAGAAAGGCGCGGGTACGCGGAAAACTGTCCTCCAGCGCCACCAATCGCGCGTGCGAGATGGTGTTGGCATGAACCCGCAGCCCGCGCAGCACCGTGGCATCGGTCCCGTCGAACAGGCCTGCGGGCAAATGGCCGGGGCCATGCAACAAGGTCGCGGCGATCGCCGCCTGCTCAAGCACCGACAGGCTCCCGCAGCAGGACATCCGCCTTGGCGGCTTCCGCCATCAACATCGCATAATCGGGGACATCGGTGTCCCATTCGACCAGTACCGGCTTTGGCCCCGCGCGATCGAGGAAGGACGCCAGCAAGTCCCAGCAGCTCGCCCGCACCGGCGATCCATGATCGTCGATCGCGATTCGGCCGCCCATGTCGTCGTCTTTCACCGCATGTCCTGCGACATGCACTTCGCCGACAAGGCGCGAATCGAAGGCGGCGAGCCATGGCGCCGCGTCTTGCCCGAGGTTGAACGCCGAAACCTCGACATTGTTGATGTCGAGCAGCAGGCCGCACCCGCTGCGGCGGCAGAGTTCGTGGAGGAAATCGACCTCGCCCCAGTGGTCGCCGGCATAGGCGAGATAGCGCGATGGGTTCTCGATCAACATCGTGCGGCGCAGCCGATCCTGCACGCGCCCGACCTCGGCCACGAAATGGTCGAGCGCGGCGTGGCTGTAAGGAATCGGCAAGAGGTCGGGGAATTTGTCGTCGGGCCCATTGCTCCAGCTCAGATGGTCCGAAACCATCGCAGGCATATAACGGTCGCACAGCGCCGCCAGCGCCTCGAGTTCGTCGCGGTCGGCGCCCGCCGCCGATCCCATCGACAGCCCGACCGAATGAAAGCTCAGCGGCAGATGTTCCGCAATCGCGGTCAACCAGCGATGCGGCGGCCCGCCCGCGCCGAAGTAATTCTGGGGGTGGACTTCGGCCCAGGCGGGCGCCGTCCCCTGCTCCGCCGCCGCCAGCGCATCGGCATAGTGCTGGGGCTTGAGCCCGATGCCGGCGTGCGCCGGCAGCGACGAAAACAGGGGAATGGCCATGATCGGTCAGCCCTTCTTGGCGACCGGCTTCGCATTGCCCTTGTGCGCGGTGAGCGTGCCGCCCATTTTCGCGCAGCTGCCGGCGGGGACATGCTTCCAGGCGTTACCCTGATAATCGACAGTCGAGGTGCCGGCACAGCTGGTGCCCGGACCCGCGGCGCAATCATTCTTGCCCTTCAGCGAGACGCCATAGCATTTTTCTTTTGCGCCTTCGGCGGCCACGGCAGCGCCGCTTATCGCGGTGCCCGCGGCCATGGCGAGGACAGCCGAAGCGGCGAGCGACAGTTTCAGTGCATTTGTCATGAGTTTATCTCCCTTGAAATGGATGATGCGGAGGATGGCATCATCACGAGTTCGCGGGGGGCGGTGCGAAAGTTACGCCGAGACGGAAGACAAGGATTTGGCAGGATCGGCCGGATAGAATAGGGCCGCCAATGAGAAGCACCGCACGACTGGAGACTGGCAAGGCATGAATATTCTACTGACGGGCGGTGCGGGTTATATCGGCAGCCACGTCGCAGCACCGCTCGTAGCAGCGGGCCATCATGTGGTGTGCTTCGACAATCTGTCGAACAGCGACCCATCGGTCATGGAACGGCTTGAAGCGATCACGGGCCACGCGGTTCCGCTCGTCACCGGCGACATCCGCGACGGCGACGCGCTGCGACGGGTCATGACCGACCATGCTATCGAGGCGGTGATCCATTTCGCCGGACTCAAGGCCGTTGGGGAATCGGTCGCCGAGCCGATGAAATATTACGACAACAACGTCCGCGGAACGCTGTCGCTGCTCGAGGCGATGGCCGATTGCGGCGCCAAGACGCTCGTCTTCTCATCGAGCGCCACCGTGTACGGCCAGCCGCAATATCTGCCGCTCGATGAGAATCACCCGACCTCGGCGACCAATCCTTATGGCCGCACCAAGCTGATGATCGAGGAGATGCTCGCCGACGTCGCCGCCGCCGATCCCGAATGGCGCATTGCGATCCTGCGTTACTTCAACCCGGTCGGCGCGCACGACAGCGGGCTGATCGGCGAGAATCCGAACGGCATTCCCAATAATCTGATGCCCTTCGTCAGCCGCGTCGCCGCCGGGCGGCTGAACGAGCTGTCTGTATTCGGCAATGATTATGACACGCCCGACGGCACCGGGGTGCGCGACTATATCCATGTCGTCGATCTCGCCGACGGCCATGTCGCCGCGCTTGGCGCAATCGCCCAGACCGACCAGCCGCTGTCGATTTGGAACCTCGGCACCGGCCAAGGCTATTCGGTGCTCGACATGGTCGAGGCGTTCGAGCGCGTGAACGGGGTACGCATCCCTTACCGGATCGCGCCGCGCCGCGACGGCGATGTCGCGAGCTGTTTTGCCAGCCCCGAACGCGCCGCGCGCGAACTCGGCTGGACGGCGAACCGCGACCTCGACGCGATGTGTTCGTCGAGCTGGAATTTCGAACGCACCCTCGCCGGGCGCAACGCCGACTAGCCGAGCCAGCCCGCGGTCTGCACCAGCACCCACAGGCCGATCACGAGGAACAGGCCCGCAGCGACCATACGAACCTTCGCGAGATCGACGCGCTTGAGCAGTTCATGGCCGAGGAAGATCGCTGGCACGTTCGCGATCATCATGCCGAGCGTGGTGCCCGCGGTAACCAGAAGCACGTTGTGATATTGCGCGCCGAGCGCGATCGTCGCGACCTGCGTCTTGTCGCCCATTTCGACAAGGAAGAAGGCGACGAGCGTCGTCAGTAACGCCCCGAACCGCGACTTCGGCGCGTCATCGTCGTCGAACTTGTCGGGGATCAGCGTCCACGCCGCCATCGCGATAAACGAAAGCCCGATTGCATAACGGAAGACCGGGCTGTCGAGGAACGCGGCCGCCGACGCGCCAAGCAGCGCCGCCAGCGCATGGTTCGCGAGTGTCGCGAACAAAATGCCAAGGATGATCGGCACCGGGCGGTTGAACCGCGTCGCGAGCAGGATCGCGAGTAGCTGCGTCTTGTCGCCGATTTCGGCGAGCGCGACGACGGCGGTCGAGGTGAACAGGGCTTCCATGGGGTACTCCGGGGCCGAGCGGCTTCGCGATTCCAAGTGACATCAAACCCGCCGCCCGGCCCGGACGAAGGTCGATGCCATTGGTCTCGCCCAAGCGGTCTCCCGCTTCCATCGCACCACGACCTCTCGGCCGAGTATGTTGACACGGTGGCCCGCCCCAAAGGACGGCTGGCTACTCCCCAGATGACGGAGGCGCGTTAGACGGCTTGGCTGCGGGTTGCAAGCCTTCCGAAGCGGCGGCGGCGTCCGACTTGGCGATGTCGGCGTCCATCGCCTTCGCGCGCGCCTCGATCTCCTTCGCGGCCTTGTCGTAGCGTTCCTCGAAACGCGGCTCGTCCTTGCACGCCGCGAGCAACAGCAACGGGAAGAGCAGGACGGCGGCGCGCATCAATAATCCTTGCGATAACGGATACTGAGGTTCGATCCGCCCGATCCGCCCGCCTGGCTGAGCAGCGACAGCGCCCGTGTCAGGCTGATTTCGAGCTGGGTCGCGGTATAGCCGCGCGCGTCGGTGATCACCTCCAGATAGATATCCTTGGTGATATATTGCCCGGCGGCGAGCGCCGCGCCGCGCCCGACCGTGTCGTCGGGTCCGAGCACGCGCAGCCGGTCGATGCCCGTCGCCGACTGGAGCGCGCCAAGCGGGCTCAGCCCCCCGCCCCCGCTGCTCAGCGTGTTGAGCGAGGAAGCGAGTTGAACCGCCTGCAGCGGCGACAGCGTCGTGATCGAATCGCCGAACAGGATGCGCGAGACGATCTCGTCCTGCGGCAGGCCGGGAACGCTCGAGAAGGCGACCTGCGGGTTGCTTGCGCGCCCGGTCACGCTGACAGTCACCGTCACCGTTTCGATCGTGTCGTCGGCGATCAGGCGAATCGCGGGATCGAACGCATCGCCGGTCGGGAAGGTCACCCTGCCTTCCTGAAGCTCGAAGGAGCGGCCGGCGAAGCCGAGCGTCCCGCGCACCAGCTCGATCTCACCGGTCACCTGCGGCGCCTCCGTGGTTCCGCGCAGCACAATGTCGGCGCTCCATTCGGATTCAAGCCCCATGCCGCTGACATAGATTTCGTCGGGTGCCTTCAGCGCGATGTCGAGGCGAATGAGGTCGAACAGGCTGCCGCCAACCGCCGCGAGCCCATCGCCGCTAATCCGCCGACGCCCTGCTGGAGGTTTGCGGCGCACGCCCGTCAGCACGGGCACCTGCGCCGCGCCTTCGCGCACAATGCGATAGCGCGTTTCGGGAAGGCGCAGGCTGCCCGATAAGAGCGCGGTTTGCCCCGCGACCTTTTCGAGCGTCAGATTGCCTGTCGCGCGCGCGGCGATATTCTCGCTTCGGGCGAGGCGTGCATTGTCGAGCGTCGCCGAGATGTTCATCGGATAGCCGTCGGCCGAAGCGAGGCTGATAAAGCCCTTCGCCTGGACGGTGCCCTCGCCGGCAGTAGCGGTGAGTTGCTCGATTTCCAGCCGGTTGCCGGTGAAGCGGCCGTTCACGACCATATTGGTCAACCGCGTGCCATAGGTCTGGTTTTCATAGACCATGTCCTTGCCGCGAACGACGCCCTGCAAGCACGGATCGGACACGCTGCAGCTGAAATCGGCGGCGACCGCAATCGGACCCGACACATGCTGCGTCGCAGGGCCGAAGAAGGAATAGAGCGTGTCGGCGGGACCATTGTAGCGGATGCCGCCACCGAGCGGCGCCGCCATCAGTCGCTCGGTCCAGCCGCCCACGCCGGGGCCGAGCGGGCGGAGCGACGCCTGCAGGCGCCCGATGACGCTGCCGCGCTTGCGCATCACCGCGCGCGCCTCGCCGCCATCGGCGAGCAGCTTGCCGGCGAAATTGACGTCGACCGGCTGGCTGACCGAAGCCGCGGTGGTGCGGGTGAAGTCGGTGATCGTTAGCCGCGCGTCGGCGCGCGGGAAGCTGTCCGAATTCGCCTGCTCGAAATCGAGGCTGCCCGTCGCGCGGCCGCCAAGCCCCATGTCGGGATAGACGGCGTTGAGGATCGCCATGTTGACGCGTTCGAGCCGGCTCTGGATCATGATCCCGTCGCCGAAGCGGCCCGCGATCCGCGCGCGGCTGCCGCGGCCGAGTGTGATATTCGTCGGCAACAATTCATAACCGTCGGCGCCGGGGATGATGCGCGCGGGCGTCGTCGTGCGGAAGTTGATCCCGGTCGCGCGCCCCTGCACCGCCGCGCGCCAGAGTTTGGGCTGGAGATCGGCGTTGGCGGCGATGCGAAACGGCACGCCGCTGGTGCCCTCGACGAGCGCCTGCGCCTTGCCGCTGCCGTCGCGATAGTCGATCTTCACGCGCCCGACCGCGATGTCATAGTCGCGAATCTGCGTGTCGGCGATCTGGATGTCGGCGACGATATGCGGCGTGTCGTAGAGCGTCACATCGGCATCGACGATTGCCGAGCCGACCGCGAGTTTCGCTGCGCCGGGGAGCACGACATCATTGGCGCGGACGTTGATCGCCGCCGCCTGATATTGCCCGGCAGCGGTCAGGCGGACGAGGCCGCCAAGCCCTTGTCCCGACGCGTTGAGCTGGCCGACAAAGGGTCCCGCGTCGCTCTTCACGAGCCGTCCGTTGAAGCCGATCCCCGACAGGTCGCCGCGCTCGACATCGATCGTGAGCGGTCCCGACGCGGTCAGCAGCACGACGTCGGCCGATAGCGGGCCGTAATCGGTGTCGCCGGTCGCCGCGAGGCGATAGCCGTTTTTCGCGCCGTTGATCTTTGCCACCAGATTGGCGAGCCCGATGCCGAGTCCCGGCCGCGCGGCGGTTACGACGGCGCGCGGGTCGCTGATCGTCCCCGCAAGCTGAACCCCGACGGGACCATAGTCGGTCGAGTTCGCCCGCGCCGTCAGCCGGATCTGGCCGTTGGGCGCATAGCTCCCCTGCCCCTCCGTGATCCGCAGCCGCGGCGCCGACATTCTGAGGTTGGCGAAGCGGATCATGCCGTCGGTGCCATAGCGAACATCGCTCGACGCCGTCGCGTTGCCGCCAAGAAAATCGCGTACGCCCGAATTGAACAGCTTGGTCGAGCGCGCGCGGACGCGGCCGACGATCTCGAACCCGCCGCGCGGCGCGGTCTTCAGGTCGGCGTCGGTGTCGATGTCGAAGATGCCGACGCTCTCGATGCGGTAATCGTTGATCCGCCCGTCGATCGCGCCGGTGTAAAAGCCCTTGTTCAGATCGGCGATGATGATCGCCTTCGCATCGATACGCGGCGAGCGCAGGCGCAGATTGTCGCTGAGGATGCGGCCATTGCTGTAAGCGAGATCGCCGTCGAGCCGCACCTGTACCAGCGTTCCGCCCGCGACGGTATCGAGCCCGCGAATGCGCGCGGCGCGGCCCGCAACCGGGATAACGATCTGGTCGGCGTCGACGCGCGCCTTGCCCGCGAGGCTGATCCTCTCGACGATGATGTCGTTGAACGCGAGGCTGTTGGCATCGGCGCGATAATCGACGGTCGGCAGCGCGAAGGCGCCGTCGAGCGTTGCGGTGGCGCGCAGCCCGTTGGCGCGGACAGCAGGCGCGATCGCGCTCGGGCGGAGGATATTGGCCGCGAGTTGCAGCCCCTCGTAGCGATTGGTGCCAAGGTCGATGCCGCCGCTGATCCCGAGCCGGGCGGCATCGGAAGACAGCCGCCCGTCGATCGCGGCCTTGCGCTCCTGAAGCCGTGCTGTCAGGTCGATCGCGGTTTCGGTGCCCAATATCTCCGCCATCGGCCCGGTCAGCAATCGTGAAGCCTGTGCCGTCCCCTTTGCCGAGAAAGTGCCATCGCGCCCGGTCAACGCGACGCGCGCGAGCGGCGCCGCGCCGAGGTTTGCTGTCAGATTGCCGTTCCAGGCCTTCCAGTCGCCGCGCCCGTCGAGCTTGGCGGTCAGCGTTTCCTTGAAGCCGCCCATTGCCGCGAGCACGCCGCCCTGCGGCGCGGTGAGGTCCAGCTTGACCGCGAGTCGGTTTTGCTCTGGCACCGCGTCAAGAATCAGTTTCAGCGCATCGCCCTGCCCCCGGCCGCCCGCGATCGTTTCGGCATCCGCGGTGACCTGTGCGCGGCGATCGGCGATGGCGATCTTACCATTGAGCTTCGCGACCTGGCGCTCGCCCGCCACCGATGGTTCGAAGACGAAACGATCGACGCGCACCAGCCCGACGTCAATGTCGAGATCGGGGAGCAGCGGCTCGCCGGTGTCGGGAACCGGCTTGAATTCGGGCAGCTTGCGCATCGTCATCGTCGAGGCGGTCGCCGAACGGACATCGACGTGGTTTGCGAGATAGCGAATCGGCCGCCAGTCGACCCGGACCTCGGGCGACGCGAGGAACACGCCCTTCGGGTCGGACAAGGTAAAGTCGCGGATAATCATCCGGCCATAGAGCGAGCCGTCGAGCCGGCCGATGCCGATTTTCATCCCGTTTTCGAATTCATATTTCTCGATCTGGGTGACGACGAAGCGCCGTCCGGCGTCGCTGTTGAGCCCGACAAGGAACAGCGCAAACAGCAGCACAAGCCCGAGCAGAGTCAGCCCGACCCAACGCAATATCGTAAGCGGCCACGAGCGCGAGGCTTTCGCCGGCGCAGTTCCTTCGTCGGCGAAGGGTGTGTCGTCGGCCATCAGAAGGCCTGCCCGATCGAGACATAGACGCTGACGCGCGCCTCACCCGGCTTGCGCCCGATCGGGGTCGCGATGTCGAAACGCATCGGACCGAAGTTGGTATAATAGCGCGCGCCGATGCCCGCGCCGA
>NZ_DATFFD010000096.1:0-3177 GCF_035250425.1 Sphingopyxis sp. | reverse complement strand
AGCGATTCATAGAGTGCGATCGCGCCTTCATTGTCGGCATAGCTGTGCAGGAAGGGCTGTTCGCCGCGCGCGACCATTTCGCGCATGACATGGCCGATCAGCGCGCGCGCAAGCCCGCGGCCGCGGCAATCCTCCCATGTCGCGACGCCGCTGACCTCCGCCATGCCGGGGACCAAGATGCGCTGCCCCGCCATCGCGAGCAGCCGGCCGTTTTCGCGCCCATCCTCTCGAACACCGAAGAAGGGGCCGTAACGATGCGTCTTGGGGCTCCATGGTCCGGGCTTCGCATGCTCGGCGAGCGCGGTCATTTCCGCTGCGTCGTCGTCGCCGAGCAGGAGGATTGCAGGCTCACCCTCGCGCGGCAAGGGCGGCACACCCTCGGCGACCATCTGCGCGAGCACGGCGCGCTTCACCTCGCGCGTTCCCGGAGGCACCGGCCACGGCTCACCCTCGACAATCCAGAGTTCGCCGTCATCGGGCACAAGCGCGGCGAGCGCGGCGAGCGCTTCGGCGCCGGTGTCGGGAGCGGCGCCGAAGACCCCATAGCCGCGATCGATCCGCACGGCTTGGCCATCGCCCTCGGCAAGATGCGCCTGTCGCCCGGTGAGCATGCTCCAGACCGGCCGGTCGAGCGGATGTACCGCCGCCACGTCTCAGACCCTTTCCATCGCGAGCGCCTCGGTCGGCAGGATCTGGATCCCCTCGAACGCATTGCCAGCATAGGGGCCGGCGGGGTCAACCCAATGCAGGAACAGATGCGCCGACCAGCGGTTGGGATTGGGCATCATCCGCCCGTGCAACCGGTGGACGCCCTGATAGAGGACGGCATCGCCCGGCAGCATCGGCACCGATCCATAGGCCTCGTCTCCGAAATCCGGATCGGCGCGCTGACGAGGCGACTCGATATGCTCGGATCCGACTTCGAGCGGCCACGCCGCGCCGTCGCTCGCGGCGAGCAGCAGCGACAGGCTGTGCTCGCAGGCGTAGCGGTCCGAATGGATGCGGCAGATGTCGCCTTTGCGGTACATGCGGAAATAGCAATAAGTCGGGCGCAGATCATGACCGACGAGCGCGCTGATCGCCGGCGTCATGCCCCAGAGGAAGGTCGAGAGCGGCAGATAGTGGGTGCCGTAAACCTCAACCGCCGCCGTGGCGAGCAGGTCATGCTTGCGCTTCAACTGATCGAACGACACCCCACCCTGGACAAGGTCGGACTTGAGCATTCCGAGCAACGCATGCGTCACATCGGTCGGCACGAAACCGGGCAGCGCGAGATAGCCCCCTTCCCGATATTGTTGCGCCTGGTCGATCATAGGGTCTCCAGCAGTCTTTCGGCTTGCGCGCGCGCCTCGGCGGTCACTTCGGCGCCCGACAGCATGCGCGCGATTTCCTCGCGGCGGCCGGCTTCGTCGAGCGCGTGGACGCTTGTGCGCGTGACGGTGCCTTGGCTCGACTTGGCGATGATGAAATGCGCGGCGCCCTTGGCCGCGACCTGCGGGCTGTGCGTCACCGCGAGCAATTGCTTGCCCGCGCCCGCCAGCCGCGCGAGCCGCTCACCAATCGCGCTGGCGACCGCGCCGCCGACGCCGCGGTCGATTTCGTCGAAGATGATCGTGTCGGCGCCGCCCTCTTCGGCAAGCGCGACTTTGAGCGCGAGGATGAAGCGCGAGAGTTCGCCGCCCGACGCGATTTTTGCGAGCGGCGCGAAGGGCGCGCCGGGGTTGGTCGAGATCAGATATTCGACGCGGTCCATGCCTTCCGGCCCCCAGCGGTCGGCGGGCAGGCGCTCGACGAGGGTCCGGAAACGCGCGGCGTCGAGTTTCAGCGGCACCAGTTCGCCCGCAACCGCGGCGTCGAGGCGGGTCGCGGCCTTGCTCCGCTGGTCGGACAGCGCGGTCGCGGCGTGGGTGTAGGCGGCGGCGGTTTCGGCGACCGCGGTTTCGAGCTTCGCGAGCCCCGCGCTGCCGCCCTCGATCGCATCGAGCCTTGCGGCAAGCGTGCCGGTGAGTTCGGCGAGTTCGTCGGGCTGGACATTATGCTTGCGCGCCATCGCGCGCAGTTCGAACAGGCGCGTCTCGGTCGCCTCGAGCCGTTCGGGATCATATTCCATCGCGCGCGCGGCTTCGTGCAGCTTGCTCTCGGCCTCGTCGGCCTCAATGATCGCGCGGTCGAGGCCCGCGAGCGCCTCGGCAAGCAGCGGGTGATCGCCCGCGAGCCGGTCGAGCCGCCGCGCCGCGCCGCGCAGTTTTGCGGGGCCGCTGTCGCTACCCTCGAACGCCTCCATGATCGCGCCGAGGTCGCCGGCAATCTTCTCGCCCTTTTGCATAGCGGCGCGCGCCTCGGCGAGTTCGGCGTCTTCGCCGGGCTGGGGAGCGAGCGTCTGCAATTCGGCGACGCAATGTTCGAGCCATTCGCGGTCGCGCGTCGCCTCGTCGAGCGCGGCGCGCGCGGCGGCGAGCCGGTTCTCGGCGGTGCGCCAAGCGGCATGGGCAGCGGCGACGCCGCGCGTGTCGGCGCGCGCATAGGCGTCGAGCAGCGCACGGTGGCCCGCGGGCGCGAGCAGGCCGCGGTCATCGTGCTGGCCGTGGATTTCGACGAGATAGGTTCCGACTTCGCGCAGCAGCGCCGCCGAGCAGGGCTGGTCGTTCAGGAAAGCACGGCTGCCGCCGTCGGCTTTCAATGTGCGGCGGATCAGCAGTGGCTCGCCGGTTTCCACCGCGATCTCGTTTTCGGCGAGCAGCGCGGCGAGCTTCGTGCCCGGTGCCGGCGCGACGAAACTCGCCGTCACCTGCGCCTTGTCGGTCCCTTGGCGCACCAGCGCATTGTCGGCGCGCGCGCCGAGCGCGAGGCCCAAGGCGTCGAGCAGGATCGACTTGCCCGCGCCGGTCTCGCCCGTCAGCACGCCCAGCCCGGCCTCGAAATCGAGGTCGAGCCGTTCGATCAGGACGATATTGGCGATGGATAGAGCGGTTAGCACGAGCCGTCCTTACCGCAGAACAAAGCGCGAATCCACGCTCTGCTTATCAGGCGCTCGGCGCGTTCTTCTGCATCAGCTTGTAGGCGCGCTGATACCATTCGTTGCCCGGATAGTTGGCGCCGAGCACCGCGGCCGACTTTTTCGCCTCGGACGGGATGCCGAGCGCGAGATAGCATTCGGTCAGGCGGTAGAGCGCCTCG
>NZ_DATFFD010000095.1:0-54908 GCF_035250425.1 Sphingopyxis sp. | reverse complement strand
TCGTCGGGATCGATCTCGAAATCGATCGCCTCGCCCGACGCGAGCCGGATCCGCTGCGCTTCCAGATCGATCTCGATCGGGGCATATTGCGCGAGCATGATTTCATCGCGCAGCTGCGCGCATATTTGATCAGGCAGGCGGATCAGCAGCAGCCCGTTCTTGCGCGCATTGCCCGCGAAGATGTCGCCGAAGCTCGGCGCGATGACACAGCGGATGCCGAAGTCGGCGAGTGCCCACACCGCATGCTCGCGCGAGGAGCCGCAGCCGAAATTGCGGTCGGCCACGATGACCTGCGCGCCGCGGCATGTCGGTTGATTCAGGATGAAGTCGCCCCGCTCGCCGCCGTCGTCCGCGAACCGCAATTCGCGGAAGAGATGTTTGCCAAGCCCGGCTCGGGTGAGCGACTTCATATATTGCGCCGGGATGATCATGTCGGTGTCGACATTGGCGAGCGGCAGCGGGGCCGCGACCGCATTCATCCGAATAAATTTTTGCACGTCACCTCCATTAACTTAGTATTCTAAGTAAATAGATCGACGCATCTTGTCCAACCTTATCGCGGGGTTGGATGGACGATGCGATGCAAGATGGCGACGAAGACAGTTGCCGCGCGAATCTTCGTGTCCTAAGGTTCGTGTTTGCGCGGGCCGACGCCCACCGCCGGGGATCGCGACAGGGGAGCAGGGTTTTGGCCAAGAAAACACAGGATTACCGGCATCCAGCCGAATATTATACCGATCCCGAAAACAGCATCGGCTATCTGGCGCGCGTCGTCTTCCGCTCCTTTTCGCGCCTGCTCGAGCGCCGCACGCTGACGCACGACGTCTCGGCGGGGCAGTGGCGGTTTCTGCGCCAGCTGTGGCGCGAGGATGGCATCACCCAGCGCGAACTCAGCGAACGCGTCGGCATGCGCGAACCGACGACGGTCGTCGCGCTGAAGGGGCTGGAAAAGGCCGGGCTGATCACGCGCAAGAAGACCGCCGACGACCGCCGCAAGACCTTCATCCACCTGACCCCGCATGCGAAGAAGCTCGAACTGATCCTCGCGCCGATGAACGCCGAGATTCACGAGATCGCGACCAAGGGCATGACCGACGAAGAGGTCGAGGTGCTGCAGGAGCTGATGCGCCGCGTCATCGAAAATCTTGGTGATGAAACGCGCAAGCTCGCGGTGCTGTCCGACATCAAGGCCTGACCGCTTGCATTTGCTGTGCGCCCGGACAATAAGTTAGTATTCTAACTATATTGTCCGGGAGGGAAAATGACCAGCATCGCCGTCATCGTCGGCAGCACCCGCGTGGGATCGTTCAACCGCGCATTGGGTGAGGTCGCCGCCGCAAGCCTCGAATCCCAGGGTGCAAGCGTGACGCGCATCGATCTCGCCGCGTTCGACCTGCCGCTCTATTCGGCGGCGCTGGAAGCAAGCGCCTTTCCACCCGACGCGGTGAAGCTCAAGGCGCTTTTCGTCGCACAGGACGGCCTGCTCTTCGTCTCCCCCGAATATAATGGCTCGCTCACACCGTTGCTCAAAAACGCAATCGATTGGGCCTCCCGCCCGACAGGCGACGAGGGGCTTGTCGCGCTGACCGCCTATCGCGGCAAGGCGGCGGCGATCATGTCGGCGTCGATCAGTCCGTTCGGCGGGCTGCGCGGGCTGATGCACCTGCGCCAGATACTCTCGACGATCCAGATGCTGGTGATTCCCGAACAGGTGCTGGTGCCGAATGCGCACGCCGCCTTTGCCGAGGATGGCAGCTTGAAGGAGCCTCTGCCGGCGTCACTGGTCGAAATGACCGCCGGACGGTTGATCGCGGTCGCGAAGGCGCTGGCGGCCTAGCGGCGCGGCGACCGGCCGGTCGATATTGTCGCCCCAGTCGGCCTCGAGCGCCGCGAGCAGCGCGTCGAACTTGTCCTGTCCCAGCCTGGCGGCGATCTGTGCGGTGAGCGCGTCCATCGATCGCTGTGCATCCTTGCGCATGCGCGCGCCGAGGTCGGTCAGCGACACGATCATGTGACGGCGGTCGGCGGGATCGACGTCGAGTTGCACGATACCGAGCCCGACCATCTGGCTGATCGTGCTGTGGATCGCCTGCCGCGATATGCCCAGATTGCGCGCGATGTCCGACGGGCGCACGATACCGCTGACGATATTCGTCATCACCATCGATTGCGGACGATTGACGTCGGGCCAGCCATGATCGTGGAGGCGCGCCTGGAGCCCTTCGTCGAGCCAGCAGAAGCGCTGGAAAAGCGCGATGATAAGCTGGTTGGTGCGCATGGACGCTATGATATGCCCCTGTTGCCGGCGGGGTGCCGACGCCAGCAAGCTAGAAGAGCGGAGCGGGCGAAGCAAGGCAGAGCGGCGTTGCAAAGGCAAAATACTTAGTATACTATCTATTGTGACGAGAATGGAGAGAGGGTCATGGACGGGTTGATGCAGAATGTGCCGCTGACGGTCGACCGGATCATCGATCATGCGGCGAACTGGCATGGCGCGCGCGAGATCGTGTCGCGCGATGCCGAGGGGTGCGTCACCCGCTCGACCTGGGCCGACGTTCATACCGACGCGAAGCGCGTCTCAAACGCGCTGGCCGCCGAAGGGATCAAACCCGGCGACCGCGTCGCGACGATGGCGTGGAACGGCGCGCGGCATCTGGCCGCCTGGTACGGCGCGGCGGGGATGGGGGCGGTGCTCCACACGCTCAATCCGCGGCTCTTCCTCGAACAGATCGCCTATATCGCGAACCACGCCGGCGACCGGTTGCTGATCGCCGATCCGGCGACCGCAGAGCTGGTCGAGCAATTGCTGCCGCAGGTGCCGTCGATCGAGAAGCTGATCTTTTTCTGCGACCGCGCTTCGCTGCCGCAAACCAGCTTTGCCGCGACCGCCTTCGACGACTGGGTCGCCGGCCAGCCAGCCGAATATGTCTGGGGCGGGTTCGACGAAAATGCAGCGTGCGGACTTTGCTACACCAGCGGCACGACGGGCAATCCCAAGGGCGTGCTCTATTCGCACCGGTCGAACTATATCCACGCCCTGATGACCTTGCAGCGCGACGCGCTCGCATTGTCGGCGCGCGATACGGTGCTGCTTGTCGTTCCCATGTATCACGCCAATGCTTGGGGCGTCGTCTATTCGGCACCCGCTGTGGGCGCGAAGCTCGTCTTGCCGGGGCAGCGGATGGACGGCGAATCGATCTATAATCTGATCGAACAGGAGGGCGTCACTTACTCAGCCGCCGTGCCAACAGTGTGGCAGATGTTGCTGCAATATATGCAGGAAAATGGCAAACGCTTCACGACACTGGAGCGCGTTACGATCGGCGGTTCGGCGTGCCCCGAATCGATCATTTGCACCTTCCGCGACGATTATGGCGTCGATGTCATCCAGGGCTGGGGCATGACCGAAACCTCGCCGCTCGGGACGGTATCGGTGCCCAATGCCGCGGTCGCGGGCAAATCCGAAGCCGAGCAGATGGCGTATAAGCTCAAGCAGGGGCGGCTGCTTTGCGGGCTGGAAATGAAGCTGGTCGACGATGCGGGGCGCCGCCTGCCGCACGACGGCAAGACACCGGGGCGGTTGATGGTCAAGGGGCCGACGATCGCGGGCGCCTATTATGGCGGCGAGGGCGGCGACGTGCTCGACGCCGAGGGCTTTTTCGACACCGGCGACGTCAGCACGATCGATGGCGAAGGCTATATGCAGATCACCGACCGCGCGAAGGATGTGGTGAAGTCGGGCGGCGAATGGATCAGCTCGATCGAGATCGAGAATATCGCGATGGGGCATGATGCCGTCGCCAATGCCGCGGTCGTCGGCGTCGCACATCCGAAGTGGGACGAGCGGCCGATCCTGCTGTGCCAGCTGAAACCGGGCGCCGGCGCCTCCGCCGATGACCTCAAATCCTGGCTCGACGGCAAGATCGCCAAATGGTGGATGCCCGACGACGTGCTGTTCGTGAGCGAAATCCCGCTCGGCCCGACGGGCAAGATCGATAAGAAGGCGATCCGCGCCGGGCTGGAGGGATATAAGCTGCCTTTTGAGGCCGACCGCTGATGGAAGTGCCGGGATATTGGTTCACGCGGAGACGCGGAGACGCGGAGCAAAAAGATTCGCGCAGAGGCGCAAAGATCGCAGAGAAGAAGAGAATATGGGCGGCGCAGCCGCCGATCTCCTTCTTTCTCCGCGTCTCCGCGTCTCCGCGTGAACCAAATCTCTGCGACCTCTGCGCCCCTGCGCGAATCTTTTCCGTGTCCCGCCGCCGGCAGATAATCCGATAAATCGACAATCAGGAGAGACGATGATGGTGGACCCCTACGGGATCGAAGGACTGGACGCGCAATTCATCGGGCGCGTTTCGCCGACGGCGCCGCGCATCCAGGCGGGCGGACACCCGTGTCAGGGCATCTATTGGACCGAGGCGGGCAAGCGGCCAAAGGTGGCGATCATCGCGACCCACTATAATGTCGATTTCTCCGAACATTATATCGCGCCCTATTTCGCGCGGCAGGGCTTCGGTTTCCTCGGCTGGAACACGCGCTATCGCGGCGTCGAGGACCAGTTTTTGCTCGAACATGCGGTGCTCGACATCGGCGTCGGCATGAAGTGGCTCAAGGAAGAAGCGGGGGTCGAGCAGATCGTCATCCTCGGCAATTCGGGCGGGGGGTCGTTGATGGGCGCCTATCAAGCCGAGGCGATCGCGCCGACCCTCACCGACCGGCTTCCGGCGGTCGGTGAGGACGCGCTGGCGCGGCTCGTTAAGGGCGACCTCTACATCAGCTTCAACGCGCATCAGGGACGCCCCGAAGTGCTGACCGACTGGATGGACGCGTCGGTGATCGACGAGAATGATCCGGTAGCGACCGATCCCGAACTCGACCCGTTCAACCCCGACAATGGCCCGCCCTATTCGGACGAGTTTATCGCGAAATATCGCGCCGCACAGCGCGCGCGCAACCAGCGGATCACCGACTGGGCGAAGGCCGAACTGAAGCGTTTGAACGATGCCGGCATCCCCGACCGAATTTTCCCGATGTTCCGCTGCTGGGGCGATATTCGCTGCGTCGATCCGTCGATCGATCCGTCGGACCGCAAGCCCAACTGGTGCTATCGCGGCGACCCCGCGATCGCGAACCGCACGCCCAGCATCGGCCGCGCCAACACGATCAAGACCTGGCTCAATATGTGGAGCCTCGAAACCTCGCCGTGCCAGGGGCAGCCGCACCTCGCCAAGCACGACACGCCCGCACTGGTCGTGCAAGGAACCGCCGACACGGGCGTCTTCCCGAGCGACGCGCGCAAGATCTTCGATTTCCTCGGGAGCGCCGACAAGAAGCTCGAATTGATCCCCGGGGCGCATTATTTCGAGGACTCGATCGAAGAACGGCAGAACGCCGCCGACCTCGTCGGCGCGTGGATCCGGGAGAAGCTGTGACGTGACGGCCGACGCCGACATCATCGACGGATTGCGCGACGCCGGGCTGGTGGGCGAGGGCGGCATCGTGCTCGAACCGCTGACCGGCGGCGTGTCGTGCGATGTTTGGAAGGTCGAGACGCCGACGGGGCCGATCGTCGTCAAACGCCCGCTCGAACAGCTTCGCGTCGCCGCCGAATGGCACGCGCCGATCGAACGCGGCCAGAGCGAGGTGCGCTGGCTGCGGCGCGCGCGGGGGGTCGATGCGCATATGGCACCCGAGGTGCTCGCCGAACTGCCCGGCTATGGCTTTGCGATGCGCTTCCTCCCCGGCTCTCCGGTGTGGAAGGACGAACTGATGGCCGGGCGGGTCGATGCCGGTTTCGCGGCCGCGGTCGGCCAAGGGATCGGTGCGGTCCATGCAGCGACCGCGAACAATGATGCCGACCGCGATGCCTTTCCCAACGACGCGATGTTTCGCGCGCTGCGTGTCGACCCGTTCCTGCTTTTCGTCGCCGACCATGACGCCGAACTCGCGCCGCTGTTGCGGGCGCTCGCCGACGACCTCTCATCGCGCAAGATCGCGCTCGTCCACGGCGACGTCAGCCCCAAGAATATCCTCGTCAGCAGCGACGGCCCGGTGTTTCTCGATGCCGAATGCGCCGTCTATGGCGACCCGGCATTCGACATCGCCTTCTGCACGACCCACCTGCTGCTCAAGGCGGTGTGGCTCGGCGACGCGCGGCTGAACGAAGCCGCGGTGGCGCTTGTCGCGGCGTATCGCGGGGCGATCGATTGGGAGGATGCGGACCAACTTCTGCTGCGCGCCGGACAGCTCACCGCCGCGCTGCTCCTCGCGCGCGTCGGGGGCAAATCCCCCGCGCCCTATCTGACCGACCCCGAACATCGGCGCATCGTGCGCGATCAGGCGCGCGCGCTGATCCGGGCGCCGTCGCCGATCGACGTGCTCGTCGCCAACTGGAAAAGGAACCTTGCATGACTTCGCGCATCGCCTCCGTCACCGGCCGCCAGCTTTGGGATTCGCGCGGCCGGCCCACCGTCGAGGCCGAGGTCGTGCTCGAATCGGGCGCGGTCGGGCGGGCGATCGCGCCCGCGGGCGCCTCGCGCGGCGCGCATGAGGCAATCGACCTGCGCGACGGCGGCGCGGCGTTCGGCGGCTTCGGCGTCAATCGCGCGGTCGCCGGGATCGGCTCGGAAATCGCAAGCGTGATCGCGGGCATGGATGCGCGTGAGCAGGCGGCGGTCGACGCGGCGCTTTGCGACCTCGACGGCACGCCGAACAAGGCGCGGCTCGGGGCGAATGCGGTTGTTGCGGTGTCGATGGCGGTGCTCCACGCCGCTGCGGCGGACGCGCGCGTGCCGCTCTGGCGTTATCTCGCGGGCGGGCAAAAGGTGCGCGTGCCGCTCCCCGAAATCCAGATTTTCGGCGGCGGGGCGCACGCCGGTCGGCGCACCGACGTGCAGGATTTCATGGTGATGTGCCCGAAGGCCGGCAGCTTCCGCCGCGCGCTCGAGATCACCGATGATGTCTATCGCGCCGCGGGCCGGCTGATGGAGGCGAAGGGGCCGCTGTCGGGGGTCGCCGACGAAGGCGGCTGGTGGCCGAATTTCGCGTCGAACGAGGATGCGCTCGACACGCTGACGAAAGCAATCGAGGCGAGCGGGCACCGCGCGGGCGAGGAGGTGTTCATCTCGCTCGACATCGCCGCGAACGAGCTGGGCGATGCTTCGGGTTATGATCTGGCGCTCGACGATCGTCGCTTGTCGGGTCAGGAAATGGGCGCGCGCATCATCGAATGGGCGCGTACATACCCCATCCTTTCGATCGAGGATCCGGCGGGGCAGGATGACTGGGACACGATGGCGGCGGTGACCGCGGCGATAGGCGACAAGGTGCAGATCATCGGCGACGACGTGCTCGTTACCAATGCGGCGCGCGTCGAGCGTGCGGGCGATGCGGCGGTGTGCAACGCCGCGCTGATCAAGGTCAACCAGGTCGGCACGGTGACCGAGGCGAAGGCGGCGCTCGACGCTGCGGTCGCGCGCGGTTGGGGCGCGATCGTCTCGGCACGCTCGGGCGAGAGCGAGGATGTCACCATCGCGCATCTCGCGACCGGCTGGGACGCCGGGCAATTGAAGGTCGGCAGCTTCACCCGCTCCGAACGCATGGCGAAGTGGAACGAGATGCTGCGGATCGAGGAAGCTATGGGCGGCGACGCCGAGTTCGCGGGCTTTTCGGCCTTTGCCGGGTCGATCGGCCGGATCGCAGCATGATCGTCCTTCACGCCCGCCCAAGCCCGGGATTCCGTGAAGCGGTCGATGCGATCTTCGGCCCCGGTGTGGTGACGCATGTCGACGAGGCGGCGCCGCTGGACGACGTCGCGAACGAGATCACCGCGCTGCTCCATGTGCTGACGCCCGTGACACCCGAATTTATCGCTTCCGCACCGAAGTTGAAGCTGATCCAGAAGCTCGGGGTCGGGGTGAACACGATCGCGCTCGACGCGGCGCGCGATCATGGCGTCGCCGTCTGCAACATGCCCGGCACGAACAGCCAGGCGGTCGCCGAAATGGCGCTGTCGCTGATGATGGCGGTGCTGCGCCGCACCTGCTTCTTCGACGCGCGCACCCGCGCGGGCGAGGGGTGGACCGCCGATCCGTCCGAACTCGACAGCGTGGGGGAGATCGGCGGGCGCACCGTGGGCCTCGTCGGCTTCGGCCATTCGGCGCAGTTGCTCGCGCCAGTGCTGGCGGCGCTCGGGGCGAAGGTGCTCTACACGGCGCGTAATCGCCACGACGGCCCATATGAATATAGGTCTTTCAACGACTTGATCGCCGAAGCCGATATCGTTTCGCTGCACATGCCGCTCACCGACGAGACACGCGCGAGCGTTGATCCGTTCGCAATGAAGAAGGGGGCGGTGCTCGTGAACACCGCGCGCGGTGAACTGGTCGATGCGGGGCGGCTGGTCGAGGCGCTGACCACGGCCCATCTGCGCGGCGCGGGACTGGACGTGTTCGGCGAGGAGCCGCTGCCGCGGACCAATCCTCTGCTCAGCCTGCCCAATGTCGTGCTCGCGCCGCATATCGCATGGCTGACGCCCGAAACGCTTGTGCGCAGCCTGACCGTGGCGCACGAAAATTGCCGCCGTCTCGCGGCGGGCGAAACCCTTCTTCATCAGGTAGTCTAATGTCTCTCCCTATTGTTTTGATAACCGGTCAGCTTTTAACCGACGCTGTGTGGCAGCCGTTGCTCGATGCGTGGAGCGATCGTGAGGTGATCGTTGCCGATAACCAGAGCGACGACGCGATCGAGGGTTTCGCGCAGCGCCTGCTCGACAATGCGCCGCCGCGGTTCGCGCTGATCGCGCACGCGATGGGCGGCTTCGTCGCTTTCGAGGTGATGCGGCGCGCGCCCGAACGCGTGGCGAAGCTTGCGCTGATCTCGACACTGGCGTCGGCCGATGGTCCCGCGCAGACCATGCGGCGACAGGGCTATATCGACCTCGTCGAAAGCGGCAAGTTCGACCAGGTTGTCGAGGAACGCATCCCCATCCTCTTTCCCGAAGAGAAGCGCAGCGACGCACGCCTGCTCGGCATCGCGCGGAAGATGGCGGCGGATACCGGCGCCGACACCTTCCTCGCGCAGCAGCGCGCGATCATGGCGCGCATCGACAGCCGGCCGCGGCTCGGCGAGATTGCGGTGCCGACCTTGCTGATCTGGGGCGAGGATGACGGCATCACCAGCCGCGCGCATCATGACGAGATTCTGGATGCCATCCCGGGGGCGCGGCTGGAAGTCGTGGCAGGCGCAGGGCATCTGCCGACGGTCGAGGCGCCCGAAGTGGTGGTGCCGCTGCTAGCCGCGTTTGTCGACGCATAATCCCCTCCCGCAAGCGGGAGGGGAGAATTACTTCAACTCCGCCCGCACCAGCGCGGTCCCATCGACCATCGCCTTCAGCTTCGCCTGGCTATGCTCGCGGCTGTGGTATTTCATCCCGCAATCGGGCGCGATCCAGAGCCGTTCGGCGTCAACATAGCGCAGCGCCTCGCGGATGCGGCCCGCGACCACCTCGGGGGTTTCGACGTCGGGTATCGACAGGTCGAGCACGCCGTACATGATCGTCTTGGTCGGCAGCTCGGCAAGGATCGCGGGGTCGAGCCCGGGCTGCGCAGCCTCGATCGAGATCACGTCGATCGCCGAGGCTTCGAGTTCGGCGAGGAAGTCATAGGCTTTGGGCTTCGGACCCGTTGCGCCCGCGCCATGATGCACCATCGCATAACCGAAACAGATATGCAGCGCGGTCGTGCCGCCGACGCCGTCGAGTGCGCGGTTGATCGCCTCGATCGCATAGCTGTTCGCCTCGGCGGCGCGCGCCTGCAAATAGGGCTCGTCGAGCTGGACGACGTCGACGCCGGCGGCGAACAGATCCTTCACCTCGGCATTGACCGCGTCGGCATAATCCATCGCGAGCGACCGCACGTCGGGATAATAGCCGTTCTCGGCCTGCTGCGTCATCGTGAAGGGGCCGGGCAGGGTAAGCTTCACCGGCCTCGTCGAATGGCGGCGGAGGAAGGCCGCATCCTGCGCCTCGATCGGCGCGACGCGGCGGATCGGGCCCGAAACGAGCGGCACCGGATTGGCGTTGCCGGTGCGGTCGATCGCGGTGCCGTGCTTTTCGCGGTCGATCCCCGACAGCGCGGTCGCGAGGCGGTTCGAATAGCTTTCACGGCGCATTTCGCCGTCGCCGACGATGTCGATGCCGACCTCTTCCTGGTCGCGGATCGCCATCAGCGTCGCCGCTTCCTGCGCGTCGGCGAGCCAGGGTTCGGGAACGCGCCACAGTGTCTCGGCGCGGACGCGCGGGGGCAGGCTGGCTTTCAGCGCCGAGCGGTCGATCAGCCAATCGGGCTGGGGGTAGCTTCCGACGATCGTTGTCGGCAGGATGGGGTGGTCGAACAAGGCCATTCCTCTCATTTTTGGGCTGGCCAAACATTTGCTTAGTATTCTATCTAATTCAAGTCGAAACGACGGTTGGGAGAGCAAAATGATCGATCTGGAGGCCATCCGGACGCTGGCGGATATTCCGGCGGCGCAGGCGCGCGTGCGGGGGCAGGCGACCGCGGTGAAATTCGGGGAGCGCGAGATGAGTTTTGCCGAACTCGATGCGCGGTCGAACCGCGTCGGACACGCGCTGATCGCGGCGGGTGTCGCGCCGGGCGACCGCGTCTCTGCGCTGACCAAGAACCATGACAGCTGGTATCCGCTCTTCTTCGGCACCGCGCGCGCCCGCGCCTGTTTCGCGCCGATCAACTGCCGCCTCGCGCCCGCCGAGATCGGCTTCATCCTCGGTGATGCCGGGCCGAAACTGCTGTTCGTCGGCGAGGATTTCTTCGACTGCGCGCTCGCGGCGATTGCCGACCTGGCGACACCCCCGAGGCTGATCGCGCTCTATGGTGAACATCCCGCGTTCGAGCCGTTCGATGCGTGGCTTGGCGAGGCGTCCGCTGCGGTGCTCGCCGATCCGCCGCAACTCGGCGACGATGTGCTCCAGCTTTATACCAGCGGTACGACCGGCCTGCCCAAGGGCGTGGTGCTCACCAATGCCAATTACCGCACCTTCCTCGAGGCCGCGACCGAGGTCGACGGCTTTGCGTATGGCGAGGACGAAACGGTGATGATCGTCATGCCGCTGTTCCACGTCGCGGGCACGAACGTCAGCTTTTCGGGGCTCGCGCAGGGCGGGCGGCTGGCGCTCGTCAAGGATTTCACCGCGGCCGACGCGGTGCGCATGATGCGCGAGGAAAATGTCGCGCACGCCTTCCTCGCGCCGGCGATGATCCAGATGATGCTGCTCCAGCCCGACGCGAACAATGGTGCCTATCCCGCGCTCAAGTCGATCGCTTATGGCGCGTCACCGATCGCCGAGGATGTGCTGCGCCGCGCGCGCGCGATCTTCGGCTGCGACTTCGTGCAATTTTACGGGATGACCGAGTCGGCCGGCGGCGGCTCCTATCTCTCGCCGAGTGCGCATGATTTGCCGGGCAAGCTCACCTCGTGCGGCAAGCCCTGGCCGGGCGCCGCGATGGCGATCCTGGGCGGCGATGGGCGTGAGCTCGGCGAGGGCGAGATCGGCGAGATCGCGATCCGCGGCGGTATCGTAATGAAGGAATATTGGAACCGCGCCGCGGCGACCGAAGAGACGCTCGCGGGCGGCTGGCTCCACACTGGCGACGTCGGCTATCGCGACGCCGACGGATTCTACTACGTCCATGACCGGATCAAGGACATGATCGTCTCGGGCGGCGAGAATGTCTATCCGGCCGAGGTGGAAAGCGCGATCATGGGCTGCCCCGGCGTTGCGGACGTCGCGGTGATCGGCGTGCCTGACGACAAATGGGGCGAAAGCGTGAAGGCGCTGATCGTGCCCGCGGCGGGGGCGACACTCGACCCGGCCAATGTCATTGCCTGGGCGCGGACACGGATCGCGGCGTACAAGATCCCCAAGAGTGTCGAGTTTATCGAAGCGCTGCCGCGCAACCCGTCGGGCAAGGTGCTCCGCCGCGAATTGCGCGCGCCCTATTGGGAAGGGCGCGACAGGGCGGTGGGGTAGTTGGTTCGCTTGGCAGGGCCGGTGTGAGAAGGCCGGCTTTGGGGAGTCAGGCCTTCTTTCATCATCCCGGGCCGGATCCGGGATCCGGTCGGCGCAAGGGCCGCGCGATATCTCAAAGTTCAGGAAAGTTCAGCCAGCCCCATGCGCGCCCCGATTTGGACCTTGCGGCGTGCGGGACGCGCCCGGCCCGCCCCGCCGTGATCGCACCGGCAAGCCAGGCAGCGATCGCTTTGTATCCAACAAATGAAAGAGCCGGACGAAGGCTGGCACAGCCGGATAATGTAGGAAAGGCCTATTTGAAGGCGAGGCCTGCTTTGGGGTGGTGAGCTGCCGTCGCCTCACTTTCCTTCGTCATCCCGGACTTGATCCGGGTCCACGACGACGGCGCAGCCATGGATCGGATGACGATGAAAGGAAGGTCCATAACCGGTCGCACGCGGCCGCTCGCGAGCCTCCGCGCAAAAAAAGAACCCGGCCGAAGGCCGGGTTCAGGAGGAGTTCCCAGTGTGTTTTTGGGAATGTCTATTCGGCGGGCACCGGGTTGCGGCCGGTGATGAAGCCTTCGCGCTTGGTGCCGTCGGCCTGTACCGGATCGTGCGCGACGTCGCTTTCGTCGAAGGTCTTCGTCCACGCCGCGAATTCCAGACAGACGCCGTCGGGATCGAAGAAATAGACCGAGCGGACATAGACGTCGTCGTTCATTTCGGGCGACGACTGGGTCGGCGAATTGTCGTGGTTCAGGATCGGGGTGACCTCGACGCCCTTGTCGACCAGCCGCTGGTAATATTCGTCGAATTTTTCGGCGCGAACATTGATCGCGATATGATTCATCGATCCGTGCGCCGACATGAAATTGCCCCGTGTCGGCAGCGCCTCGGGCGCCGAGATGCCGGGGACCGCTTCGGGCGCGTTCGGAAACCAGAAGAAGGCGAGGCTGTCGCCATTGCCGATGTCGAAAAAGAAATGCTGGCCGCGCCCGCCCGGCAGGTCGAGCGTCTTGACCAGCGGCATGCCGAGGGTGTCGCGGTAAAATTCGACCGTCCGTGCCATGTCCTTGCACACGAGCGCCAAGTGGTTGACCCCGCAGAATTCGAATTCGCTATTTGCTGCAGCCATGATCCGTCTCCTTATGGTTCAATTTGCGTTGACGCTGGGGCGGCTTTTCATCCGCTCGTACCAGCGCACGATGTTGGTGAAGGCGGGATCGATCGGCTGGCCGACCGTCGCGCCGAAATCGAGAAATGCGAACAGCATGATATCGGCGAGGCCGAACGCGTCACCCGCGATAAATTCGCGCCCCGCGATTTGCGTGTCGAGCCATTCGATCCCATCCTGTGCGGTGGCTTTCAGCCCCGTCGCGGCTTCGGGCAGGCAGCGTAGCCGCGACTCGAACAAGGGCAGACCCTCGGCAAAGCGGAAGCCGTTGGTGAGCGGCTCGCAAATCTTGAGGTCGACGCGGCGTGTCCACATGCGCGTCGCTGCGCGCTCTTCGGGCGTCGATCCGATCAGCGTCGGCTCGGAAAAACGCTCGTCGAGATATTCGCAGATCGCGGTAACTTCGCAGACGAAACTGCCGTCGTCGAGTTCGAGCGCGGGCGTCTGCCCAGCGGGGTTCACATCGACATTATAAGGTGCGCGCCGGTTCTCGCCGCCGCGCAGGTCGACGCTGACCTCGGGGATCTCGATACCCTTTTCGGCCATGAACAGCTTCACGACGCGCGGGTTGGGGCCGACGCTATTATAGAATTTCATCCTGTCCTCTCCCGATCCTCTTACCATCTTGCGGCTTAATCGTCAATTTAGTTGACGATTAAGCCGGGGCGCGGCCAACGGACGCGATACAGCATCCCCGTGGTCGACGCCGTAATATAAGCATCGCGCCGGTCGGCGCCGCCAAAGGCGATGTTGGTGACCCCGACATCGGGCAACGGCACGAACTCCGAGCCCCCGCCGTCGGGGTCGAAAATCGTGATCCCGCCCTCGACCATCGTACCGGCGCAGATGCGCCCGCTTTCCTCGATCGCCATGCTGTCGAGCAGGCGAAAGGCGGGCGGGGTGCCGACGAAGCGGCCGGGTGCCCACGGCGGCGGCGGCGCGAGTTCGCCGGGCGCGACAACCTCCATCGCCCAGACACGCGCGGTCATCGTCTCGCTGGCGTAGAGCGTCTTGCCGTCGGGCGAGAGGCCGATGCCATTTGGTCCCATCATGTCGGCGCGCTGGCGGCTGATGTGCGATCCGTCGGCGGCGGCGTGGTAGATCGCGCCATGATCGCGGCCGGTGTCGCGGACCTGGCCATGATCGGTGAACCAGAAACCGCCCTCGGCATCGAACACGATATCGTTCGGCCCCTTGAGCCGCTCGCCTTCGAAGCTGTCGTAAAGCGTCGTCACGGCGCCGGTGGTCAGGTCGACGCGCTGGATCGACCCGCACGCCTCGGCATGCGCGGCGTGGCCGGGGAACAGCAGGCTGCCCGCCTCGATCCATTCGAAGCCGCCATTGTTGCACACATAGGCCGCGCCGTCGGGCCCGATCGCGACGCCATTGGGTCCGCCGCCGAGTTCGGCGACGACCCACAGGCTGCCGTCGGCGAGGACGCGCGTCAGCGTCCCGCGCGCGATCTCGACGAGCAGCACCGACCCGTCGGCCATCGGCACCGGGCCTTCGGGAAAGCGCAGCCCCGTCGTGACGACTTCGGGCGCGCCGAAGCCGCTCATCCGTTGGCTGGCCGCGGGGCGCTGAGGAAGTCGGCGGCGTTGAAGCCTTCGGGCGCCGCGACCTCGACGATCGGATCCTCGCGCGCGTCAAATTCCATGCGCAGCGCGCGGGTGATCACCGCGTGCATATCATAGAGGCAGGTGATGTAGGTGAATTCGAAAATCTGCTCGTCGTTCCAGAAAGTCTTGAGCTTGTCGAACACTTCGAGCGGCACGCGCCCGCCCGCCTGCGCGAGGCAGTCGGCATAGGCGAGCACGGTGCGCTCCTGCTCGTCATAGCAATCGGCAACCTGCCAGTGCGCGATGGCGGCAATCTTCTCCTCGCTGACGCCAAGACCGCGGAGCGACTTGCAATGCTGCGAGAAAACGAACTGGCTGCCCTTGACCCAGCCCGCGCGCGTCTGGCCAAGCTCGCGCAGCACCGGGTCGATCGTACGTGCAGGATTGCGGTACACCGCGAAGCCTTTCACCGCATGTTCGAAGATGTCGGGCGACAGTGCAAACACCGTCCACCAGTCGCCGGGCGTGCCCGTCGCGGTGCCGGGCTCGGCGACCGGGTCGCGATCACCGAACAGGCGGTTGTAATAGGCGAGAACCGTCTCGTCGGTGACTTCGGACCGGGGAACCTGGCGCAGGACGGGCATGGCTAACTCCTCAGACGTTCGCGAATTTGCGGAATTCGGCGACATGCGCGCTGTCGAAATATTCGTCGAGGCGGGTGATCTTGCCATTCTCGACCTGGCAGATGATCGCGCAGGGCAGGCGGACTTCGCCCTCGTCATGGACGCGCTTACCCTTCAGAACATGCTGCTGGACGAAGCCGCCGGGGAAAGTGGTCAACCGGCGGTCGGCATATTCGCGGTCCTTGATCCGCGCGACCATGCCGGTCAGCGTCTGTGCGGTCTGCGCCGGCGTCACGATCGCCTCGTCGGTGTTGTGCCAGATCTCGGCGTTGGGCGTGAAGCTGCCCTGCATTGTTTCGATGTCGCCCGCCTCGATCGCGTCGAAAAAGCGCTGCGCCATTGCGCGGATGTCGTCCTGCTCTGCCATGATGCTCTCCTTATGCTTTGGCGCCGAACATGCGGCCGCCATTGGCCGCGATCAGCCCGTCGATATCGTCGCCCTTGTACGCCGGATCGGCGGAGGGGCCGAAGGACGACAGCATATCCTGCGTCACCAGTTCGGCCATCGCCTTCCATTCGGGGTGGGTGAAGATCCAATATTCGCCCGCCTCGATCGCCTGCACCACGCGCGTGCCTATCTTGTCGGGCGACATGCCGCCCGCGAGCACGCCTTGCATCGCCTGGCTTGTCGCCGCCGCCTTTCCGACTTCGACCTCGACCGGGCGAAGATCACGCGTCGTCTCGACGATCCGCGTCGCCGACATGCCGGGCATCAGCACCGAAATATCGACGCAGGTTCCGGCGAGCTCGTTGCGCAGCGCCATCGCGATGCCGAGCGTCGCATATTTGGAGCTGATATAGGCGACCGAGATCGGCGGCGGCACGATCGCGACCATCGAGCTCGTGATGACGAGGTGCGACGCCTCGCCGCTCGCCTTCATGTCGCCGAGGAAGGTGCGGCAGGCATAGAGATGCGCGTGGGCGTTGACGGCATAGTTCCAGCGCCAGACGTCGGTGTCATATTGCTCGAACGGGCCCGAACCGCCGCCGACCCCGGCGTTGCTGAAGAGGATGCGCACGGGTCCGAAGGTTCGCGCCTGTTCGCCAGCCACGGCCCAGCTGTCCTCGCTGGTGACGTCGAGCTGGAGACCGAGGGCGTTGGCGCCGTCGCTGCGCAAGGTCGCGGCGGCTTCCTCGACGCGGTCGGCGTCGATGTCGGCGAGGATTATCGACGCGCCCTTTGCGGCCAGCGCCTTTGCGGTCGCAAAGCCAAGCCCGCTCGCGCCGCCGGTGACGAAGGCGGTCTTGCCCGCGACATCGGTCATTCGGCGAAATCCTTTTCAAGATAGCGCGTCATGCGGAACTGCGCGATGCCTGCGGCGGCGGCGAAGGGCATCAGCGCCATCAACGCCCAGCGCAGGCTGTCGACGCCATGCGTATCCTTCAGCGCGTCGCTGACGATCCCGGCGAACAGCGGGCCGAGCCCGAGGCCGACGATGTTGAACATCAGCATCAGCACCGCGGCGGCGGTCGCGCGGCTGCGCGGCGGGGTGAGGTTCTGCACCAGCGCGAGCGCCGGGGCGACATAGGCGGTACACGCCGCCATCGGGATCAGCATCAGTGCGAGCGAGAGCTGCCATGTGTCGACGAGCAGCGCGGCGATGAAGGTCGGGATCAGCACCGCGGTCGCGAGCGCGGGGATGGTGCCATAGGCGCGCGCCGAAGTTTTGGCGCGGTGGCTGACGAGCCAGCCGCCGCCGAGGATACCGATGCCGAAAGTGATGCCCGCGGCGGGCGCGAACCAGGTCGCCATCGCCTCCAATGGCATTTTCTGCGTGCGCATCAGAAAGGCGGGAATCCAGTTGAGCATGCCATAGCTGACGAAGGCGGCCAGCCCGCTGCCGATCATCACCATGCGCAGCGACGGGCGGCGGATGAACATCGCCAGGCTCTGGCTGAACGGCACGACCTCGTCGGCGGGTTTGTGCAGGTCCATCTGGCCGCGCGCCGGTTCGCGCACCAGCCAGATGAGCAGCGGCGCGACGAGGATGCCGACAAGGCCAATAACGAGGAAGGCGTTACGCCAGCCGATATTCGCGGCCGCCCACGCGCCGAAAGCTGCGCCGACGAAGACGCCGAAAGGGCCGTTGAGCGTGAAGATGCCGATCGCCAGCGGGCGCTGCGCGGGCGGATAAAGGTCGGCGATGACTGAAAGCGACGGCGCGGTGCCGCCCGCTTCGCCCGCGCCGACGCCGAAGCGCATCAGCGAGAGTTGCCAGAAATTCGATGCGAAGCCGCACGCTGCGGTAAAGCCGCTCCACACGACGCACGCGATGCCGATCAGCTTCACGCGGTTCCAGCGGTCGGCGATCATCGCGACGGGAACCCCCATGGCGGCATAGAAGAGCGCGAAGGCGAGGCCGGTGAGCAGCCCGAACTGCGTGTCGCTGAAATCCATTTCGGCGCGGATCGGTTCGACGAGCACCGACAAAAGCTGACGGTCGACGAAGTTGATCGTGCCGACCACGAACAGCATCGCGAGCGCGACGTTGCGGCGCACGGCGAGGCCGCGGTCGGACGCTATGGCGCCTCCATCGAGGGCAGTCGCCTCTGTCATCACACTCTCCAAAAACGCACGAGTCTTCCCGTTGCAAAAATACTTAGATATTTAAGTTTATCTGTCAATGTGCTTTACGATAACGGCAAGGCCGACGGGAGAGAAGAGATGGATATCAACGGCAAGAGCGCCATTGTGACGGGCTCGGCGGGCGGCATCGGCCGCGCGACCGCGGTGATGCTCGCCAGCCGCGGCGCAGCAAAGGTCGCGCTCGTCGACGTCAACAAAGCGGGGCTCGCCGAGACCGCGCGGCTGGTCGAGGCGGAGGGGGCACGGGCGAGCGTCCACACCCTCGACCTGTCGGACATTCCCGCGACCGAAGCGTGGTTCCGCGCGCATGGCGACGTCGACATCCTGCACAACAATGCCGGGGTCGTGTCGGGCCTGCCGCAATTTCCCGACGTCGATGCCGCGCGCATCCGCTGGATCATCGACGTCAACATCACCTCGCTCGTCGCGGCGACGCAGATTGCGGTGCAGGCGATGCGAGCGCGCGGCGGCGGGGTGATCGTCAACACCGTGTCGACCGTCGCGCTCGGCACCGGATTTTACGACGCGATGTATGCGACGACCAAAGCGGCGGTGATGATGTTCACGCGTTGCTGCGCGCCGTTGAAGGACGAATGCAGCGTCCGTGTCGTGGGCATGTTGCCGGGGCTGGTCGACACGCCGATCCTCGATACGACGGGCGCGGGCGGCAAGTCCGAATGGATGGAGGCGGTACTCGCGAACAATGAGGCGTGCCGGCCGGAGGATATCGCCGGGGGCGTCATGGCGCTGATCGAGGACGACAGCCTCGCGGGCGGCGACTGGGTCGCGGTGCGGCGGCTGAACGGCCAAGTCGAATATCAATGGGGGCACGCCGATACGGTGTAATCTCCTCCCGCAAGCGGGAGGGGAGAAATGGTCACCGCCTCGGCGCTTCCAGCATATTCTTCCCGAACAAGTTCGACCATTGTTCCTCGGTCAGTACCGGGCGCGCGCTCGACAGGTTCGCGGCGTTCTTGACGCCGGTTCCCGCCATCACGGCGGGGCGCTCGCCGATGCGTGCGAACCAGTCGGCGACCGCGGGATAGTCATCGAGCGTCAGTCCGATCGCGCGGATTGCGCGCGTCCATGGCCATGCCGCGATGTCGGCAATGCTATATTCTTCAGCAAGATAATCGGCCTCGTTCAGACGGCCGTTGAGGACGTGGAGCAGGCGCAGCGTCTCGTTGCGATAGCGCTCGACCGGATAACTCTGCCCCTCGGGCGCATAGCGGATGAAATGATGCGCCTGTCCCTGCATTGGGCCGAAGCTCGCCATCTGCCACATCAGCCATTGCTGCGCCTGCGATCGGCGACGCGGACTTTCGGGGAGCAACTGGCCACTCTTTTCGGCCAGATAGAGCAGGATCGCGCCGCTCTCGAATATGGGCAAGGGCGCTCCGCCGCCGATCGGATCATGATCGACGATCGCGGGCAGGCGGCCGTTGGGATTGATGCGCCGATATTCGGGGGTCAAATGATCGCCCTCGAGCATGTTCATCGCGAGCAGCTGATGCGGCAACCCGACTTCTTCGAGCATGATCGACACTTTGTGGCCGTTCGGCGTGGGCGTGAAATAGACGTCGATCATCGCGCTTCACCCCTTACACAGGTCACGACCGCGATCGCCGCTTCCCCCGTCGAGGAAAGCTTCGATCGCGGCCGATCCCTGGGACATCATATTCGAACCTAGAACTTGATCCCGGCCTCGACCGAAATATTGCGCGTGGGTTCGAGATAGAGGATCGCGCGCGGCGCCGCGGTGATCGGGGCGGGCAGGTTGAACGCGCTGCCGACCGTCTTTTCGTTGGTCAGATTCTTGCCGACGAGCGCGACGTGCCAGCGGTCGTCCTGATCGGCGAGCTGGACGCGAAGGTCGAGCTTCGCATAGCCGCCCTGGACACCGAAGATCGGGCTCTGGTTGTCCGAGTTGAAATATTTCGACCGCGCCGACGCGACGCCGGTGATGTCGAACTTCAGGTCGCTCGACAGGTCGAACCGTGCATGTGCCGTCACGCTTCCCGTATATTTCGACGAATAGGCAACAGGGTAACCGGCAAGGTTATTGTTCGCGACGTGGTTCGGTTTCGTCCGATCGGTCTCTGCGGGATTGCAAACCGACAGCGGCTGGCTGGCGAGACAGGCCGCGCCCGGATAATTGTCATATTTGATATCCGAATAGGCGGCCGACGCGCTGATGTCGAAATTGGGGCTCGGGAAGATGCTGAGCGATCCTTCGAGCCCCTTCGACGTCGCCGCGGCGGCATTACCGGTCAGATAGCTCGAGATTGCGGGCTGATACACCGAAACCTGCAGGTCCTTGAACTTCGTGTGATAGGCCGAAAGGTTCGCGACGACCTTGCCGTCGAACAGCGTCGACTTGATGCCGGCCTCGAAATTCTCCGACTGCTCGGGTTTGAAGGTGAAGGTCTCGCTTTTCGTGCCGAGCGTATTCGAGACGAAGCCGCCCGATTTCGACCCGCGACCCCATGTCGCATAGACCATGATGCGCGGCGCGATGTCATATTGCAGCGTCACCGACGGATCGACATTGCCTTCGCTGATCGAGCCCGTGGCACTCGAGATCGGGCGCAGCGCGAAGGGGCCGTAGACGAGCCGCGATGCGAAATCGCCGTCCTTCTTGGTGTGGCTATAGCGGAGGCTGCCGATCGCGCGGAACGCGTCGCTGATATTGAACGTCGCCTGGCCAAAGACCGACCAGGATTCGGCCTTTTGCCGGAAGATGCTGTCGATGCGGCCGAAATAGTTGAGCGCCGCGATGTTGAAGCCCTGAAATTGCTCCAGCGTGTAATCGGACTTGTCGTAATAGGCACCCGCGATGAATTCGAAGGTCTTGCCGGTCGGCGACAGGATGCGGATTTCCTGCGAAATCTGGTCGAAGCGTTCGGGGAAGGCGTTGTAGACCGAGTTGGCGGTAACCGCGCCGCCGCTGTTCGGGATCGTCTGGTCGAAGCCGTTGACGATCTTCGACTTGAACCAGCTGTAGCCGGTGACCGAGGTCAGCGTGAAGTCGCCGAGCGCGAGATTGCCGACGCCCGAGACCATCACCGACTTATTCTTGTTGCCTTCGTCACCGAGCGCCGAGCGTTCGAGATAGCGCGTCGTTTGCGGATCCTGGCCGCTGGTCAGCGGGCTCGACACGGTGATGCCGCCGATGACCGTCCGCTTTCCATATTCGACCTTCGCCGTGTAATCGAAATTGTCCGACGGTTCCCATTTGAGCGTCAGGCGCAGCAGCTGCGACTTGATTTCGGGATCGTCATGATCGGTCGCGCGGTTATAGATATAACCGTCCTGATTGACGATCTTGTACGCGAAGCGCGCGCCGAGCGTGTCGCTGATCGGACCCGACAGATAGCCCGAGAAATCGGTGCCCTTATGGTCGAAGTTATAGAGGCCCGTGATCGCGCCTTCGAAATCCTTGGTCGGACCGGCCGACACGACGCTGACCGCGCCCGCCGCGGTGTTCTTGCCGAACAGCGCGCCCTGCGGACCGCGCAGCACTTCGACGCGCGCGAGGTCGAAGAAGGGCGCCTGCGCCTGCCGGTTGCGGCCGGCGTAGATGCCGTCGACATAGAGCGAGACCGACTGGTCGAAAGCGAAGTTCGCCGGCGGCGAACCGAAGCCGCGGATATAGATGACGTCGTTGCCCGCGGTCGACTGGACGAACACGTTCGGCGTGTAGTTCATCACCGCCTTGATATCGCTGGTGTTGAATTCGGCGAGCTTGGCGCCGCTCACGACTTCCATCGAAATCGGCACGTTCTGCAGATTCTGTTCGCGCTTTTGGGCGGTGACGATGATTTCGTTTGCGTTGCTGTCGTCGACGTCCGCCGTGTCGGCGGGGGCTGCCTGCGCCATCGCTGGTGCGGCATTGGCAAGCATCGCGATCGCCGCCACGCCGGACAGCAGGAACTGGTTATGCGCCTTCATCTTCACCCTCCCATAGAGCTTGTGTCGCGGTCCCGGAAAGCCTTCCGATCCGTCAATCTGATTGACCCTTAGTATACTAATGGTTTTATGCTTGTCCATAGGCAGGAAGAGGATTCGCATCATGAACGAAGAAAATAGGCAAACGGCACCGGTCGCATTGGCGACGCGTCATCTGTGCACCGTCGAGTTCGAGGTCGGGGGCGGGATCATCGGCATCGGCGCGTCGCCCTTCGGCGATCAGCGGCTCGGCTATATCAGCGGCGGCCGATTTTTCGGGCCGCGCATCAATGGCATAGTGTTGCCGGGCGGTGGCAACTGGTCGCGCGGCGGGCGGCTTGGCGACGATGCTTCGGTCGGCACGTTCGACGCGCGCGCGGTGTGGCAGACCGACGACGGCGACCTCATCTATCTGAGCTATACCGGACGCAACATCATTCCCGACGATGTGCGTGCGACCTTCGCCGATCCGGCTGTCCCCGACGCCGACGCGTCGCGATACTATCTGCGAATCGCGCCGGTGTTCGAAACCGCGAGCGCGAAATATGGCTGGCTCAATGGCGTGCTGGCGGTGGGCGTCGGCGAGCGCACCGATTTCGGCGTGCGCCATGTGATCCACGAGGTGCTGTGAGATGATCGACCTTCATTATTCGGCGACGCCGAACGGGCAGAAGATCGCGATCATGCTCGAGGAAACCGGCGAGCCTTATCGCGTCATTCCGTATGATATTTTCGACGGCGACCAGCTGACCGCCGCGTTCGGACGGATCAACCCGAATCACAAACTGCCGGCGATCGTCGATCAGAATCCGGCAGGCGGAGGTGACCCGATCATCATATTCGAGTCGGGCGCGATCCTGCAATATCTCGCCGAGAAGAGCGGGCGCTTCCTGCCCGCGTCGGGCGCAGCACGCGCGGCCACGCTGTCGTGGCTAACCTGGCAGGTCGCAGGTCTCGGACCGATGGGCGGGCAGGCGAGCCATTTCCTGCGCTATGCCCCGGCGGGACAGGATTATGCGGTCGAACGCTATACGAAGGAATTGAAGCGCCTGCTGACCGTGCTCGAAAAGCGGCTGGAGAAGAGCGCCTATGTCGCGGGTGACGATTATAGCATTGCCGACATGGCAATCTGGCCAGGCCGGGCGTCGGCGTTCGTCATGGGCATGGGGCTCGACGAATGGCCCGCGATGCACGCATGGTTCGAACGGATCCGCGAGCGCCCGGCTGTCGCGCGGGCGATGGCGCGCGAAGATCTGAAGGCGCCGGCGAAATATATCGGGCGACACCAAAAGCTCGACGACAAGCAATGGTCGAACATGTTCGGCGACGCCAACCATGCGGCAGTGAAGGGTGATTGAAGCCAAGGGATCGGCCGAGCGTTTGCTTTCGACCGGAGGCGGACGCCCCGCTTCTAATACCTCGTCATTCCCGCGAAAGCGGGAACCCAGGGCAGGTCAGCCGACGGACGCTCTGGGTTCCCGCCTTCGCGGGGATGACGAAGATGGGTGATGGCAGCTCACCGCCCCATAGCCGTCAACCGCTTGCCCGCTTTGCCGACCGTCTCAGCGCTTCGCGTGCTGACGGTCGCCCCACAGGATCGCGCGATGCTCGTCGGTGAAGCCGGTGAGGCCGCCCTCGATCGTCTCGGCGCGCGCGACGCCGACCGTCATCCCTTCGGCGACCGCCGGGCGTTCGAGCATCGCCGCGCCCCAGCGATCGACATTCGGGAAGCGCCCGGCCTTTTCGATCAGCTGACGCCGCAGATAGGGCAGGGTCGCCATGTCGGCGATCGTATAATCCTCGCCCGCGAGCCAGGGGGCGTCGCCGAGGCGCTTGTCGATCACCATCATCAGCCGGTCGACCTCGCGGCTGTAGCGGGTGATCGCATATTCATGCCGATCCTTCGCGTAGTGCGTGAAATGCGCTTCCTGCCCGAACATCGGGCCGACGCCCGACACCTGGAACATCAGCCATTGCCAGCAGATCGCGCGCTTCACCGGATCGGCGGGCAGGAAACGCCCGCTCTTTTCGGCGAGATAGAGCAGGATCGCGCCGGTTTCCCAAAGCACGAAGCCCGGCCCTTCGGGACCGTCGTCGTCGACGATCACCGGCGTCTTGTTGTTCGGGTTGAGCGCGAGGAACTCGGGGGTGAGCTGGTCGCCCGCGAGAATGTCGATATATTCGAGCCGCCATTCGAGCTCCATTTCGAGGAGCGCGATCGCGATCTTGCGCGCATTGGGGGTGGGGCCGCCATAGAGCGTGATCATCGCGTCAGGCCTCCCGTCCGAGCCAGCGTTTCAGCACGTCGGCGCTATCCTGCCCGACCGTCAGCGGGGCCGGGCGGCGGACGCTGCCCGGTGTCGCCGACAGTTTCGGAAACACGCCCTGCATCGTGACCTCGCCAAATTCCTTATCGGCAACCGTCACCAATGCATCGCGCGCGGCGAAATGCGGGTCGCTCATCATGTCCTCGGCATCGAAGACGCGGCCGGCGGGAACTCCCGCCTCGACCATCTTCGCTTCGAGTTCGGCGATCGTCAGTGCGCTCGTCCATTCGCCGATCAGCGCGTCGAGCTCCTCCTGCCGCATCCCGCGCGCGCGGTGCGTCGCATAACGCTCGTCGCTGGCGAGTTCAGGCTGGCCCATCGCGGCGGCAAGGCGCGCGAAGACGCCGTCCTGATTGGCGCCGATCAGATATTCGCCATCCTTGCACGGATAGACGTTCGACGGCGCGATCGCGGGCAGGGTCGATCCGGTGCGGCGGCGCTTGGTGCCGCTCGCCGAATAGTCGGACACGGTCGATTCCATCACCTGCAGCACCGCTTCATAGAGCGCGGAATCGACGATCTGGCCTTCGCCCGTCTTGCTGCGATGGTGAAGCGCCGCGAGCGCGCCCATGCAGCCATAGGTCGCGGCGAGCGTGTCGCCGATCGATACCCCCATGCGCGCGGGCGGCAGGTCGGGATAGCCGACGATGCCGCGCCAGCCGCCCATCGCCTCGCCGATGCCGCCGAAACCCGCGCGTGCGGAGTAGGGGCCGGTTTGACCGTAACCCGACACGCGCACGACGATCAGTCCGGGGTTGGTCTTGCGCAATTCGGCGGGGTCGAGGTTCCATTTCTCGAGCGTGCCCGGACGGAAATTTTCGATCAGTATGTCGGCCTTGGCGATCAGCTCGCGCGCGAGCGCCTGACCTTCTTCCGAGCGCAGGTCGACCGCGACCGAATATTTGTTGCGCGCGATCACGCGCCACCAACTCGGTTTGTCGCCCTGGCCCCAGTTGCGCATCTGGTCGCCGGTCCCCGGCGATTCGAGCTTGACGATCTCGGCGCCCATGTCGCCGAGGAGCTGGCCGCAGAAGGGACCGGCGATCAGCTGCCCCATCTCGACCACCCTGATGCCTTCCAGCGCGCCCCCGCTGCCCGTCTCGCTCATATCGTTCCTTTCGCGGCCGACTCTGGTAAGACGACCTGCCTCGCCCATGGTCTTTGTATACTTAGAATGCTATGTAATTTTCAACCTGCTAAATGACTCGGGATAATCGGGACGCAAGATGTTGAAAAATCATGCTGTGGAACTGGTCGAGGTCGGCCCGCGCGACGGGCTGCAAAATGAAGCGGCGATCGTTTCGACCGCCGACAAGCTGGCGCTGATCCGCCGTGCGATCGATTATGGTGTCCGCCGTATCGAGGTGACGAGCTTCGTCAACCCGAAGAAGGTGCCGCAGCTCGCCGACGCCGAGGAGCTGGTGGCGATGCTGCCGGGGCGCGACGATGTGACCTATATCGGGCTCGTGCTCAATCGCCGCGGCGCCGAGCGCGCGCTGGCGACTGGGCGCATCGACGAATTGGGTGCGGTGTGCGTGACGAGCGACAGTTTCGGCATCCGCAATCAGGGGCAGAGTTCGGACGAATCGCTCGCAGCCGCGATGGAGATCGTCGCGCTGGCGAAGGCCGCCGGACGCGGCGGACAGATCACGATCGCGACCGCCTTTGGCTGTCCGTTCGAGGGCCACGTCGCGATCGACCGCGTCGTCGAGATGGCGAAGCGCGCCGCCGACGCGAACCCGCGCGAAATAGCACTCGCCGATACGATCGGCGTCGGTGTGCCCGCGCAGGTTTCCGAGATGGTGGGACTCGTGCGCGAAGCGGTCGGCGACCTGCCGGTGCGCGTCCATTTCCATAATACACGCGGCACCGGCATCGCGAATGTCTGGGCGGCGGTGAACGAAGGCGCGGCCACCGTCGACGCCTCGCTCGGCGGGCTCGGCGGTTGTCCCTTCGCACCCGGGGCGGCGGGCAATGTCGCGACGGAGGATGTGATCTACATGCTCGAAAAGAGCGGCGTCGAAACGGGTATCACGCTGCCGCAGGTCGTCGAGGCGGCCGGATGGCTTACGGGCGTGATGGGCCGTCCGCTCCCGGCGATGGTCAGCAAGGCGCCCGCCTTTCCCTAAAAGGTCGCGAGCAGCGCCATCGCCACGCCGGCGACGACGAGCAGCAGCCCGACGATCTCGTGCCAGCGCACCGGCTCGCGCAGATAGAAATGCGCGAAGCCGATCGTAAAGACGACCTCGACCTGTCCGACGATGCGCACCAACGCCGCGGGCGCCGCCGCGAAGCCGATATACCAGCATGCCGAACCGAGCGCCGACAGCAGCCCGACCTGGCTCGAATTGCGCCACGTCCGGAAGACCGAGCGAAGCGTGTCCCGATCACGCAGCGCGACCCATAGAAGGTGCAGTCCGGTCTGGATCGCCATCACGACCACGAGGGTGACGAGCGCCGATCCGATCAGGTCGACGCCATCGAGTTCGGCAGTTGCGAGCTTCACCGCAATCGCCGCGAGTGCGAACATCGCCCCCGCACCCAGCCCGCAAAGCGCGGCAGGCTGACCCAGCGCCCGCCATATCTCGCGCGCCGAAACCCCGCGTCCCGCCAGCGCGAGCACCAGCACGCCCACCACCCCCGCAACGATCCCGATCCATGCGAGCAGCGGCAGCCGCTCGCCGAGGAACAGCGCCGTGACGAGCGCCGCCTGCACCGCCTCGGTCTTCGAAAAGGCGGTGCCGACGACGAAGCCGCGATGCCCGAACGCCATGATCAGCAGGATCGTCCCCGCCATCTGCGTGACCGCGCCCGCGAGGGCGAAGCCCGCGAAAGCGGTCCCGAACGCGGGGACCGCTTCGTGCCCGATCGTCAGCCAGATCGCGGCGAAGGCGAGGGCGAAGGGCAGGCCATAGAGATAGCGCACCAGCCCCGCGCCGCTGACACTGAGCTCGGCGCGAAGCCGCTGCTGGAGCGCGGTGCGCCACGCCTGGAACAGGCCGCCGAACAGCGAGGCGGGAAGCCAGATCGGATTCATGCCGCTCGCCGCCCGTGCATCTTATCTTCGACTCGTATCGCCCTGTGCATGCGGCGCCATGCAATAGTTTTAATACTAAGTATACGGCGTGCGCCGATGCTGCCCGACCTGTTACGCCAATCAGCTAGACCCGCGGCGCGGCAAGTTGCAGGACAGGTGCGGGAGAGCAAATGACGCACATATATATAGCCGGGCCGGCGACCTGACATGGCCGAACTCGACCTGCCGCTTTCGGATGAGCAACAGATGCTGCGCGATAGCATCCAGCGCTTCCTCGCCGACAATGCGCGGCCCAGCTGGCGCGAGCTTTCGGAGTCGCTCGGGCTAGCCGGGATCGCGCTTCCCGAAAGCGTTGGCGGTTTTGGCGGCGGTCCGATCGATATTGCCGTCGTCATGGCCGAGCTGGGGCCGGCACTCGCGGGCGCCGACTGGCTTTCGCACGTCGCGGCGACGGCGTTGCTGGCGCGGGTCGTACCCGATCATCCGGCGCTGGCTGATCTCGCGGTGGGCCGCCGCCGTATCGCCATCGTCTGCACGGCTTCGACCGCGGCGATGCCCGTCGTCGATGGCGAGCTGGCTCGCGGCAGCGCGGCACTGGTTGCAGGGGCGGCCGAAGCCGATTTGCTCCTCCTCGCGAGCGACGAGGCGTTGCTGCTCATCCCCGCCGATGGCGACAAGGTCGAACAGCGGCATCGCATCATGCACGACGGCAGCGTCTCGGCAGACCTTGCCTTCACGCTCAAGCCCGGCGACACCACTTTGCTCGCGAGCGGTGACGCCGCGCGGCTGTGGGCCGACTATGCGAACGACCTGATCCTTGCGGCGCGCTGCGCCGAAGCGGCCGGCCTGATGCGGCGAATGATTGCCGACAGCATCGATTATCTCGGCCAGCGCAAGCAGTTCGGCACGGCGATCGGCCGCTTCCAGTCGCTGCGTCACCGCGCCGCCGACATGCAACTCGCGGCGATGAAGGCGACGGCGCTGACCGAGGAAGCGATCCTCGCGGTCGATCGGGATCGCGCCGACCGCGCACAGGCGGTCAGCGCCGCCTGCATCGAGGTCGGCGACGCGGTGCGCCGCGTCGGCGAGAGCGCGGTGCAGATTCACGGCGCGATGGGGCTGACCGAAGAGCTCAGCCTCGGCGGCCATTTCAAGCGCGCGCTCGCGATTGCGGCGGCATTCGGTCCGCGCGCCGGTCATCTTGCCCGCTTTGCCGAGGCGGCTGCCTAACCGAGCATCGTCCTTGCGATCAGGTCGCGCTGGATCTCGTTCGATCCTGCGTAAATGGTCGCCGCGCGGTCGTTGAGATAGCGTGGCACCGCGACCGCGAGGTCGGCGGGCGTCTGCCCGTCGGCGTCGGCCCACGCGGCGTGGCCCGCGATTTCGCACGCAAGCGTGTCGATACGCTGCGCGGTTTCGGTGCCCAGTATCTTGAGCGCCGAGGCATAGAGCGCCGGGCTGCCGCCAACGCCGCGCATGGCCTTCATCTCGAGCGCCTGCAGCGCCTTCAGCGTCACCGCCTCGCGGTCGAGCTGCGCGCGCAGCACCGGGTCGATGTCATCGCGGGCGCGCAGCCGTTCGAGCCGTCCGATCAGTCCCGGCGCATATTTGCCGCCGCGCTCGAAGGTCAGCAGATGTTTCGCGACCGACCAGCCCTCATTCTCGCCGCCCAGCCGGTTTGCCTGCGGGACGCGGACGTCGTCGAAGAACACCTGATTGAACTCATGATCGCCCGCGAGCGTACGGATCGGCTCGACTATGATCCCCGGCGTCGCCATGTCGAGCAGCAGGAAGCTGATCCCCGCCTGCGGCTTGCCTTCGTTCGATGTGCGGACGAGCGCGAACATGCGGTTGGCGAAATGCGCGTGCGTCGTCCAGATCTTCGACCCGTTGAGAATATAGTCGCTACCGTCCGCGGTCGCGCGCAGTTGCAGCGCAGCAAGGTCGGACCCCGCGCCGGGCTCCGAAAAGCCCTGGCACCAATAATCCTCGCCCGACAGGATGCGCGGCAGATAATGGGCGCGCTGTTCGGGGCTGCCATAATGCATGATCACCGGCGCGACCATCTTCAACCCCATCGGCGCGAGGTTGGGCGCGCCGGCGCGCGCGCATTCGGCGGCGAAGATATAGCGTTCGATTTCGCTCCAGCCGGGGCCGCCAAATTCGGCGGGCCAATCGGGCGCTGCCCAGCCATGCGCGTGCAGGATACGCTGCCAGGGCAACGACACGTCGGGGTCGATAAAGACGCTCGTCGCGCGTGCGGCGCCCCGGCGGATGTCGTCGGTCAAATTCGCGGTCAGGAAGGCGAGAACCTCATCGCGAAAGGCGGCGAGCGCCGGGTCATTCAGCATGTCCATGCCCCGGACTTGTAGGTCGCGGTAAGGCGGAGCCAAGCTGGCACCTGCATCAGGCGGCGCGCGCGCCGACGAAGCCGAGTCCCGCGGCGATCTGGATCGACTGCGCGCGCCCGGTCGCGCCGAGCTTTGCCGCCGCGTTGCGCAGGTGGAACCGCACGGTCGATACCGACAGCGTCAGGATGATCCCGATCTCGCCATCGGTCTTGCCCGCCGCCGCCCAGCGCAGGCACTGGACCTCGCGGCGGGTCAGCGTCTGCGGCACGGTGGCGTTGCGCGGGCGGTCGCGTGCTTCATTGTGCGTCGCGACGAGTTTGAGCGCGAGATTATGCAAGTCGCCGGCGTGTTTTGTGAACAGTGCTTCGACCCCGACGGGTTCGCGCGAGCACCAGAAGACCGCGCCGACCAGTCCGCGCGGCAGGTGGACCGGCGCGATGATCGCCTCGCCGAAATTGGGGGTATTGCGGGCCTGCGAACAGTCGACCGCTTCGAGCAAATGGGTTGCGCGCCAAGTGCCGAGGCGGCCGTCGCTATAGTAAAAGGGCTCGGCGACGAGCCGCGCCGCGGTCAAAAAAGCGAGTTGCAGCGCCAACTTGCGATCGCGCCAATAGGCATAGCTGGGGTCGACCCAGTGAAAGCTGGTTTCGGCATAGGGGCGGCCCTCCTCGTCGCTCATCGGCTCGGGGTCGCCAAGATCGGCCTGCGCCGCGACGAAGGGCAGGCCGATCGCGTCGCCCGCTGCCTGCACCGCCGCGATCAGCGCGGGCATTTTTGCCCAGCATTCGCGCTGATGATCCATGCTCCGCTTTTCCCTCCGCTATCCTGACACAGGTGTCAGCTTGTCCGGCCGGCCGCAATTCTATGTTCTGGCACGGTCCGGCTTCGCGCGACGCTCGCACAAAGACGAGCCCGGCGACAAGCTGTTTGAGGGAGGATGAGTGATGAAGGCAATGCGTATTTTCTTGGGCGCGGGTTCCGCGATGGGTCTCGCCCTGACTGTGCCGGCGTTCGCCGCCGAGGAAGCGCCGGCCGATGCAGTCGCGGCCGAAGGCGACATCATCGTCACCGCGCAGCGCCGCGCCGAATCGATGAACGACGTCGGCATGGCGATCCAGGCGGTCGATGGCGCGACGCTCGAAAATCTGCGCGTCACCGACATGCGCGACCTCACCACCGTGGCGCCGAGCTTCACCGTTTCGCAAAGCTATCAGGGCGTGCCGACCTATACGCTGCGCGGGATCGGCTTCAACACCATCAACCTCTCCTCGACCTCGACCGTCGGTACTTACGTCGACGAAGTCGCCTATGCCTATCCGATCATGAACACCGGCCCGGTGATGGATCTCGAGCGCGTCGAGGTGCTCAAGGGTCCGCAGGGCACGCTCTATGGCCGCAACACCACCGCCGGCCTGATCAACTTCATCACTGCCAAGCCGACCGACAGCTTCGAGGGCAGCATCAAGGCCGATCTCGGCAATTATCAGACGTACAATATCGGCGGCCATATCTCGGGTCCGCTCGGCGAAGGCATCGCCGCGCGCATCGCGTTTCGCAGCGAGAATAGCGATAAGGGCTGGCAGGTCAGCAATACCCGCGACGAACGGCTTGGCGAGGTCGAGAAATTGGGTGTCCGAGGCGCGCTCGCGATCGATCCGGCGCCGGGCACGCATTTCGACCTGTCGGTGACGTGGTGGCGCAACAGGTCGGATACCGTTGCGGGGCAGGGGATCGGTTTTACCCCGGCGACCAACCCCGTCGGCGGCACCAGCAACTCGCGCTTTTTCAACGCACCGGGGCTCGCGACCTACCTCGCGAACAATTTCCCGACCAAGGCGAGCCAAGCCGACTGGGCGCCCGAGGCGAACCGTTCGGCCGATATCGGCACCGGACTCGGCCTCGACGGCCCGCTCGCCGAGGATAATCGTTTCTGGGGGCTGAAGCTGCGCTGGGATCAGGATCTGGGCGATACAATGAAGCTCGTTTCGCTCACCAGCTATAACGACTTCAAGCGCAACGCGCTCTCGGACTGGAGCGGTGCACCGTTCGAAATCTTGCTCCAGAACACCGTCGGGCGGATCAAGAGCTTTGCGCAGGAATTGCATGTCGAGGGCGAGGCGGGCGCGGTGAACTGGCTCGTCGGGGGCTATTATGCGAACGACCGCATCATCGATTCCAACCGGACCTTGCTCGGACAGAATGCGAACGTCGGGCTGATCCGTGCCGCCGGCGCGCCGCTGCTCGCGAGCCCGATCTTCAACTCGGGCGGCTACACACCACTGCAGCTCAGCCAAGCCTTCCGCACCTATGAGGATTTCGGGCGCATCCGCACGAAGACGTGGAGTGTATTTGCCAACGCCGACGCCGAATTGACCGACCAGCTCAAGCTCACGGTCGGGGTGCGCTATACCGAGGACAAGCAGCGCTACAACGGCTGTTCGCGCGACTTCAATGGCAATATGCTGCCCAACGTCAATGTCGTGAACCGCGCGCTCTACCTGCAAACCTATGGCGTGCTCGCGCCGCCGATTTCGCAGGGTCAGTGCAACACCTTCGACCCCGCGACGGGCACGTTCGGCGAGGTCCAGTCGCTACTCAAGGAAGACAATGTCGCGTGGCGCGTCGCGCTCGACTGGTCGCCGAACGACGACACCTTGCTCTACGCCTCGGTGTCGCGCGGTTATAAATCAGGGACGACGCCGATCAACGCCGCGAACCTCGCGCGCCAGAATGCGCCGGTGAAGCAGGAAAAGCTGACCGCCTATGAAGTGGGCGTGAAGGCGACGCTCGCCGACCGCGCGGTGCAGGCTAATCTTTCGGCCTTCTATTATGATTATCGCGACAAGCAGATCAGCACCTATTTCGCCGATCCGATCTATACCGCACTGTCGAGGCTGGATAACGTGCCCGACAGCGAGGCTTACGGGGTGGAGGGCGAGCTGACGATCCGCCCGGCGACGGGGCTGACGATCGCCGCCAACGCGCTGTATCTAAAGACGCGGATCAACGACTACAACGGCACCAATGCGGCGGGGCAGCCGCAGAATTTCGACGGCGCCGAATTCATCTACAGCCCCAAATTCCAGGGCAGCCTGACGCTCGCCTATGACAGGCTGGTCAGCGATACGGTCAACCTGACGGGTGCGGTCAGCGCGCGTTACCAGAGCAAGTCGAACACGATCTTCGAGGATCTCGATCTCTACAAGGTCGACGCCTATGGCACGGTCAACGCCAGCCTCGGCCTGAAGGACGAAAGCGGCTGGTCTGTGTCGCTATGGGCGAAAAACCTCTTCGACAAATATTATTGGTCGGCGGTCGCCAGCAATGCCAATGTTGTTGTGCGTTTCGCCAACCAGCCGCGAACCTATGGCCTGACTTTGGGTTATGATTTCTGAAGGAGGCAGTCAGCGTGGTGCGCCCGCCGATGCAGAGTGAATATCTGGGGACGGCGATCGATTTCGCCGCGCCCGTCGGCGAGCCCGCATTGCTCGCGCCCGACAGCGTCCAGTGGCGCGTCTACAAGAACCCGATCGCGCTGGGCATCGGCGGCATCGCCGCGGTGCTGCTCGAATTCGCCGAGCCGCGAATCCGGTCTGGGGTATGGGACCATTCGACCTACAAGGCCGACCCTATCGGCCGCTCGCGCCGCACCGGGCTGGTCGCGATGCTCGCCTGTTATGGTCCGGCGAGCAGCGCGAAGGCCGTCATCGGACAGGTGAACCGCCTGCATGGTAAGGTGAAGGGCGAAACCCCCGACGGCGGCAAATATCGCGCGCTCGATCCCGTGCTGCTCGACTGGGTCGCGGCGACCGCATCCTACGGTTTCCTGATGGCCTATGACCGCTTCGTCCACCGGGTCAGCGACGCCGACAAGGACCGCTTCATGGCCGATGGCGACGCGATCGGGCGCGAGTTCGGTGCGCGGCATACGCCGCCGACGGTCGCCGCCTTCATGGATATGATGGACGAGCTCGAACCGCGCTTCGAACCGCACCCGATCATCTTCGAATTTCTCGATATTATCCAGTCGGGCCGCGCCGCCCCGGGTGTGCCGCGCTTCCTCCACCGTGCGATCGCGCGCGCGTCGGTGTCGCTGCTTCCGGGGCATATCCGGCGTAAGCTCGATCTCGGCCCGCGTTATGATCTGACGCGGCTCGACCGCACCGCGCTGCGGCTCGCCGGACGGCTCGCCGACCGGCATGTCGACCGCGCGGCGCCGCATTGTCAGGCGAGCGTCCGGCTCGGTCTGCCGCATGATTTCCTGTTCAAATCACCCGCCGAACAGCGGCGCCTGCTCGCCGCCTAGCTGCAGCGATTAAAGCCCGCGCCGCGCACGGCGCGCCCCGGGGTCGCGCCGCTATGCTCGCCGTTCAGCAACACGCCGACGCCATTGACGAATACATCGCGCATCCCGACCGAATATTGGTGTGGTTTTTCGAAGGTCGATCGATCACCGATCGTCGCCGGATCAAAGACGACTACGTCGGCATAATAGCCGGGCTTGAGCGCCCCGCGATCCTTGATGCCCAGGTTGGTCGCGGGCAGGGTGGTGAGCCGATACACCGCCTGTTCGAGCGGGATCAGCTTCTCGTCGCGCACGTAACGCCCGAGCAGCCGCGCGAAATTGCCATAGGTGCGCGGGTGCGAGCCCGATTTCAGGAACACGCCCTCGGTCGCTTGCGACGCGGCATCCGAGCCAAAGCTCATCCACGGCAGCTGGACCTGCTTGCGGACATTATCCTCGGACATCAGGAAATAGACGGTGCCGACGCGCGAGCCGTCCTCGGCGACGAGGTCCATCGCGGTTTCCTCGGGCGATTTGCCGCGCATCGCGGCGACCTCGGCGAGCGTCTTGCCGGTCAGCGGTTTCAGCGCGTCATTCTTGAACCCCGACAGGATCATCTTGTCGGCGCCCGCGCCGAAATAGAGATTTTCCCAGTCACTGCCCGGCTGCTTCATCTCGGCGGCGACGCGCGCGCGGATCGCGGGATCCTTCAGCCGCTTGATCCATTCTTCGAGCCCGCCCGCCTGCACCCACGTCGGCATCGCGGCATCGAGCCCGGTCGCGCCCGCGGTATAGGTGTACATGTCGGTCGTGATCTTCAGCCCTTCGGCGCGCGCGTCCTCGATCTTCTTCACGATCGTATCGAGCTTGCCCCAGTTGCCGCGCCCCGCCATCTTGAGGTGATAGATTTCGGCCGGCGCGCCCGAGCGGCGCGAAATGTCGATCAGTTCGTCGACGGCTTCCTCGATGCGGTCGCCTTCGGAGCGTATGTGGCTGATATACATCCCGCCGCATTTCGCGGCCTCGCTGGTCAGTGCGACCAGCTCGTCGGTCTCGGCATAGGAGCCCGGCGCATAGATGATCGAGCTGCCGACCCCCATCGCGCCATCGTTCATCGCCTGCTTCACCAGCGCGCGCATACGGCCGAGCTGTTCGGGCGTCGGGTCGACATCGCCTTCGCCCAGCTCGTGGACGCGCACCGTCGCGGCGCCGACGAAGCTCGCGACATTGGTCGAAACGCCGCGCTTTTCCAGATAGGAGAGATAGTCGCCGAGGCTGGTCCACTCGATCGGATATTTGATGTCGCCCTGCCGTTCGGTTTCCAGGGTCTTCATCGTGGCGTTCATCGGCCCCATCGACCAGCCTTCGCCCATGACCTCCAGCGTGACGCCCTGCCTTATGTCGCTCTGGCTCTTGGGATCGGCGATCAGCGACTCGGTCGCCCAGCTCAGCATGTTGATGAAGCCGGGCGCGACCGCCATGCCCTTGGCCGCAACCTCGGTCTTCGCGGTGCCGTCGACCTTGCCCACCGCGACGATGCGGTCGTCCTTGATCGCGACGTCACCGACGACCGGCGGCTTGCCCGATCCGTCGTAGATCGTCCCGCCGCGGATGATCAGGTCGTAGGCAGGCGTCTTCGCGGCGACCGATGCCGACAGCAGCATCGAACTGCACAGCAGCATCAGGGAAGGGGCGAACGACCGACGCAATGCCATCTGTTTCTCCGCGGATAAGGTGTTTTAGCCGTGCAGGCTCATCAGGCTGTCCATCAGCCCGTCGTCGGCGCTCGAACAGACGCCGAGTACCAGCGCCTCCTCGAAACCCTCGGCGACGACATAGGCGTGGCCCATCGACGAATCGAGGTAGATGCCTTGGCCGGTCTTGAGCGCGACCGGATCGTAAAATTCGGTGTGAATTTCGACCTCGCCTTCGAGGACGAAGATGAACTCCTCGCCCTGATGCCGGACGAGGTCGCCGAATTCGCGCGCGCTGTGCGCGCGGATTCGCGTGATGATCGGGATCATCCGCTTTTGCCGCAGGTCGGTGCACAGATAGTGATAGTCGTAATTGTCGGTGGTGACGCGCACCGCCTGGTCGATCGTGCCGATGCTGCGGCGTCCGGTTACGCGGGGTGCACTATCCCCGTCATCCTCGGCGAACAGGTCCGACATGCGGATGCTCAACCGCTGGCTAAGCTGCTGCAATTTGTCATAGCTGAGCGTCAGCCGGTCGTGCTCGACCTTCGACAATGTCGACACCGGGATGCCCGATTTCGCGCTCATTTCCTTGAGCGTCCAGCCGTTTCGCGAGCGAATGCCCTTCATCACCGTGCCGAGCGTCGGCGGCGTTGAGCGATCCGCCATTAATTTTTCCATTCCATATTTGACAATTTTCCAATCAGGATCATTATGTCCCTATCGGGCCAATAGATGTTGGTCCCTTGGTAAGGGGTCGCGCGGCTTGCTGCAAGGTGTGACAGGCCGCGATAAAGAAAAGGGGAAAGCGATGCGATTGATCCGTAAGGCGATGATCGGGCTGGCGGCACTCGCCGCGCTGCCGTTGGCGGCGCAGGGGCCGGTGCCGGCGCCGGCCGCGAAGAAGGCCGAGGCTGCGGCGGTTCCGCCCGCGAAAACTGCGGCGGCGCCCGTCGCGCTCGACGCCAAGGATCTCGAAGCGTGGATGGACGGCTATCTGCCCTATGCGCTCGAACGCGCGCGCATTCCGGGCGCTGTCGTCGTCATCGTCAAGGACGGTGAGGTCGTGCTGCAAAAGGGCTATGGCTTCGCCGACGTCGCCAAGCGCGCGCCCGTGCTGCCCGAAACCACGCTGTTCCGGCCGGGATCGGTGTCGAAGCTCTTCACCTGGACTGCGGTGATGCAGCAGGTCGAGGCGGGCAAGATCGATCTCGACAAGGACGTCAACGCCTATCTCGATTTCAAGATTCCGCCCTATGAGGGCAAGCCGATCACGATGCGCAACATCATGACGCACACCGCGGGTTTCGAGGAATCGATCCGCCATCTGATCAGCAGCGATCCGGGGGCAGTGATGGCGCTGAAACAGCAGATGCCGCTGGCGCTTCCCGGCCGGGTGTTCGCGCCCGGGACGACCCCCGCCTATTCCAATTATGCGACCGCGCTCGCGGGCTATATCGTCGAACGGGTCAGCGGCGAGCCGTTCGACAATTATATCGAAAATCATATCTTCACGCCGCTCGGCATGACGCATTCGACGTTCCGTCAGCCGCTGCCGGCGCGCCTCGCGCCGCATATGTCGAAGGGCTATCCCGACATCACCCAAAAGCCCGAGCCGTTCGAAATCGTCGTCCCGGCCCCCGCGGGCAGCCTGTCGGCGAGCGGCGCCGACATGGGCAAGTTCATGATCGCGCACCTCAATGACGGCGCGGGGCTGATGAAGCCCGAAACCGCCAGGATGATGCATGATTTCAAGGCGCCCGGCGTCGGGCCGCTCAACAGCATGGCGCTCGGTTTCTACGAACAATGGGTCAACGGCCGCCGCGCGATCGCGCATGGCGGCGATACCGTCTGGTTCCACAGCTATTTGTGGCTGTTCCCCGATGCCGACATCGGCCTCTACATCTCGATGAACAGCGGCGGCAAAGCGGGCGACGCGGGCGCGGTGCGCAGCGCTTTGTTCTACAACTTCGCCGACCGCTATTTGCCCGGCACCGAAAAGCCCAGAACCGTCGATGCCAAGACCGCCGTGGCACACGCGCAAATGATGGTCGGCAATTATGTCAGCAGCCGCGGCAGCTTCACCAATTTCGCGAGCCTGTTCGGGTTGCTCGGGCAAGCGACGATTTCGCTGACCGAGGATGGCAAGATCACCTTGCCCGCGCTCGACGGCCTTGGTGCCGGCGCGCGCGACTGGGTCGAGGTCGAGCCGTTCGTCTGGCGCGACACCGGCACCGGCGAACGCCTTGCCGCCGAGGTCAAGGACGGCCGCGTCATGCGCTGGAGCATCGACGCCGGTTCGCCCTTCATGGTGTTCGAACCAGCCCCCGCCGGCGTCAACGCCGCATGGCTCAACCCGGCGCTGATCTTCGCATTCGGCATCATCCTGCTCGCCGCGCTGGCGTGGCCGGTGCGGGCGCTGGTACGGCGGAGCTTCAAGGCGGACTTTGCGCTCGAGGGCAAGGCGCGCCGGGCGTATCGCCTGTCGCGCATCTTCGCCTGGCTCGCGATCGGCGCGCTCGCCGGCTGGATCGGGCTGGTCGCGGCCTTCTCGGCCGATATCGGCACCCTCGGCGGCCCGCTCGACTGGCTGATCCACCTGTTGCGCATCGTGACGCCGCTCGCCGCCTTCGGCCTGCTCATCACGGCGGGCTGGCATCTGTGGCTCGGCATCAAGGACAAGCGCCGCTGGACGATGAAGCTCGGCGCGGTGCTGCTGATCTTCGCCGCGATGGTGCTCGTCTGGGTAACGCTCGCCTTTCATCTCTACGGCTTCGGGATGGTCTATTGATGGCGACGCAAAGCACGCGGGAACTGACGCTCGACCTTCGGGTCGAGCGTTTTCCCTACCACCAGCCGTTCCGCATTTCGGGGCATGTCTTCACCGAGACCGCGCTGCTCGTCGCCGAGCTTTCGGACGGGACGCATGTCGGACGCGGCGAAGGCGCCGGGGTCTATTATCTTGGCGACGATATCGAGCATATGCTGGCCGAGGCGACGCGTGTTCGCGGTGCGATCGCAGGCGGCGCAACGCGTGCGGATCTGCAACAGCTCCTCCCTCCGGGCGGCGCGCGCAATGCGCTCGACTGTGCCTATTGGGAACTGGAAGCGAAACAGGCCGGAATTCCGGTCTGGGAACTCGCCGGGCTGAGCTCGCCCAAGGCGCTGCGCTCGACACTGACGCTTGGGGCCGACCGCGCCGAAACGATGGCGAAAGCCGCGCTCGCGATCGATCCCGAGGCGCCCGTCAAGGTCAAGCTCACCGGCGACCTTGCCGACGATATCGCGCGCATCGTCGCGATCCGCACCGCGCGGCCGCACGCGTGGATCGGCGTCGACGCCAACCAGGGCTACGACATCGCGACGCTCGCCGAACTGCTGCCCGTGCTGGTGTCGACGCGCGTCGCGCAGCTCGAACAGCCGCTAAAGCGCGGGCGCGAGGCCGATCTTGACGGGCTCAAGCGCCCTTTGCCTTTCGTCGCCGACGAAAGCGCGCTGTCGCTCGCCGACACCGCCTCGCTCGTCGGACGGTTCGACGTAGTGAATATCAAGCTCGATAAATGCGGCGGGCTGACTGAGGGGCTGGCGATCGCGCGACAGGCGAAGACGCTGGGGCTCGACGTCATGGTCGGCAATATGATGGGCACCAGCCTGTCGATGGCGCCATCCTATCTCGTCGGCCAGCTTTGCGACATCGTCGATCTCGACGGACCGACCTTCCTTGCGCGCGATCGCATGCCGGGCGTCGATTATCGCGGCGGGATGATCCACTGCCCGGCCGAGATATGGGGCGGCTAGCCGTTCGGCCGTCCGCCCTCCGTCGTAGCCCCAGTCATCCAAGCCCATGCCGGATGACGAATGAAAATGACAATATGATGTCCTAAATGGGTTGACAATTTTCTGATTAGGACAATAGTCTGCAACTGAAACTATAAAAGGGAGGTTGGAATGACGGGGTCATTTCCAATGACGCGCCGCGCGGCACTCGCGGGCGCGGTCGGGGTCGCTTTGTCCGCGCCGATGATCAATCGCGGCGCTTTCGCCTTTGCCGCGGCGCCCGCGCGCACCTATTCGCGCCGGGCGGCCGATCTCGTCGCCTCGTCGCTCGTCATCGACATGCTCGCACCGCTCAAGATCACGCTCGACGCGAATTATGTCGCGCACGGGCTGACCGACTCCGAAGCCGCCGAGTTCAAGGCGAGCGGCATCACTGGCTTTCACAACGCCTACGGCCTCGGTGGCCCCGGCGCGAAGGCGCAGGCGCTCGAATTCCTCGCCGGCTGGCAGGGCTTCGCGGGACGCAACAGCCATGTCTTCACGCTCGTCGATACCGTGGCCGATCTCGACCGCGCCAAGGCGGAGAAGAAATGCGCGGTGATCATGGGCATCCAGAATGCCGAGCATTTTGAAAAGATTGAGGATGTCGCACTGTTCCGGCGGTTGGGCCTGCGTTGCGCGCAGCTCACCTATAACACGCAAAATCTGATCGGATCGGGCAGCACCGAACGCGTCGATGGCGGCATCAGCGACTATGGCGCGGCGATCATCGCCGAGATGGAAAAGCAGCGCATGCTCGTCGATGTGTCGCACTGCGGTGACAAGACAACATTGGACGCCATCGAAATCGCCAAGGGGCCGATCGCGATCACCCACAGCAACGCCTGCGCGCTGGTCGACCATCCGCGCGTCAAGACCGACGCGGCGATCAAGGCGCTCGCGGCGAAGGGCGGGGTGATGGGCATCACCGGGGTGCGCATGTTCGTGCGCACGACCGATCCGACCAACGTCGGGCATATGGCCGACCATATCGACCATGTCGTCAAGCTCGTCGGGATTGATCATGTCGGAATCGGCTCGGACGCCGACCTCAACGGCTATGACGACATGAAGCCGGACGAATATGCCGCGCTCAAGGGCAGTTACAAGGGCAGCTACGCCTTTCGCGACAAGATCGACATCGACGGTTTCGACCATCCGCTCAAGACCTTCGATCTCACCGAGGAACTGATCCGCCGCAATTATTCGAACGAAAATATCCGGGCCGTGCTCGGTGGCAATTTCCGCCGCCTGCTCGCCCAAGTCTGGGGGTAAGACAATGAAACAGGGACTCTTTATTGCAGGAAGCATGGTCGCGTTGATGGCGGCGATGCCGGCACAGGCGCAGGAAGCCGCCGCCGTCGAGGCGTCGGGCGAGATCGTCGTGACCGCGCAGAAGCGCACGCAGAATGTGCAGGATGTGCCAATTTCGATCGCCGTCGTCAGCGGCGAGGATCTGCAGGAACAAGGCTCGGCCTCGCTCGTCGACTATGCGGGCTATGTTCCCGGCATGAATGTCAGCAATGGCGGCACGCCGGGGCAGACGACGATCACGCTGCGCGGGGTCGCACCGCTCAACGCCGCCCAGACCGTCGGCATCTATCTCGACGATGCGCCGGTGGGGTCGAGCGCGATCTACAATCGCGCCGGGCAGTTCACGATCGACCTGATGCCCTATGATCTCGAACGGATCGAAGTGCTCAAAGGGCCGCAGGGCACGCTTTATGGCGCGAGCTCGATCGGCGGCCTCGTCAAATATGTGACCGTCCAGCCCGATACGCGCGAGTTCAAGGTTCGCGCGGGCGTCGAAGGCTTCGCGATCAAGGATGCCAGCGGTCTCGGCTGGGGCGGGCAGGTATATGTCAACGCGCCGATCGCGACCGATACACTCGCGATTTCGGGCAGCTTCGCGTGGCGCAAGACGCCCGGCTGGGTCGACAGCGTCAACAATGCCGGGCTCACCGACCAGAATGATTATGAACAGCGCGGCGGCCGTGCCGCGCTGCTGTGGCAGCCGACCCCCGAACTCAGCGTGAAGCTCGCCGGCATCTGGCAGTCGCTCGATTCCGACGGCAACGGCATTTACGCCGCCGATCTTACGGGCAAGCGGCTCGGTAACGGCCATTCGTACAATAATTATGTGCCCGAAAACTATGACATCGATCTCGACTATTATTCGGCGACGATCGATTATGATTTCGGCGCCGCGACGCTGACCTCGGCGACGACGTACAGCAAGACGCAGAGCGCGCAGGTGCAGGACGCGAGCTATGCGTTCGGCGTGCTCTTTCCGCTGCTGACGGGCGGCGCGATTCCACCGGGCATCACGCCCTTCTATCTCGATCTCGGGCTCAAGAAATGGACGCAGGAAGTGCGGCTTGCTTCGCCGAGCGGCGGGCGCTTCGAATGGCTGATCGGCGGCTTCTACACCGACGAGGAGACGAGCAATGCGCAGCTCGTCCGCTCGTTCGACATGGCCGGAAACCCGATCGCGCCGCTCGATCCGCTGGCGATCGTCGGCCTGCCTGCGACGTACAAGGAATATGCGGTCTTCGCCAACGCGACCTTCAAATTGAGCGAGCAGTTCGAGGTGACTGGCGGCCTCCGCTGGGCGCGCAACGAACAGACCTTCACACAGATCAGTTCGGGCGCGATCGTTCCGACCGCCAATGATCCGGGCGAGTCCGCCGAGAGCGTCTGGACCTTCTCGGTCAGCCCGCAGTTCCACATCAATGAGGATGCGATGCTCTATGCCCGCGTTGCGACGGGCTATCGTCCTGGCGGCCCGAACGTGATTGTCCCCAATGTGCCGCCGAGCGTCGATGCCGACCGCATGACCAATTATGAAGTCGGGCTGAAGGCCGATTTTGCGGGCCGGATGGTCACCGTCGACGCCGCCTTCTTCTGGATGGACTGGACCGATATCCAGGTCACGCGCGCGTTCGGCGGCGTGTCGGGCGGCGCGAATGGCGGCAAGGCGACGAGCAAGGGTTTCGAAGGCAGCCTTGCGCTGCGTCCGGCGCCGGGCCTGACGATCAGCGCGACTGGCAGCTACACCGACGCGACGCTGAGCGAGGATGTCCCCGACATCAGCGGCGTCAAGGGTGACCGCCTGCCCGCGGTGCCGAAATTCAGCGGTGCGCTGCGCGCCGATTATGAATTCGAACTCGGCGGCGGCAACAAGGGCAGCTTCGGGGCCGGCATTCGCCACGCGGGCAACCGCCTGTCGCTGGTCGAGAGCGATCCGCTCGTCGCGCGTGCCAAAGCCTATACGTCGGTCGATCTCAACGCCTCGGTAACCCTCGGCGATCACTGGACGGTGCGCGCCTATGCGCGCAATCTGTTCGACAACAAGGGTGAGATGGCGCGCTCGACGCTCGCCGACGGGCTCAACCGCCCGAGCTTCCTCGCGATCTCGCCGCTGCAGCCGCGAACGATCGGTGTTGCTCTCGACATGGCCTTCTGAGCGAATTGGAGTTGGACAAGATGAACGCGCCTATCGGCAGTCTGGCCGACAGCATGACCCTGCCGCAGCCCTATCTGCTGTTCCTCGGCGACACGACCGAGGCGGGCTATGCCAAGACCGCTTTCGGTTTGGCGGATTGGGCCGCCGACCGCTGCGTCGGCGAGCTCGCGATCACTGGCTGCACCGTAACCACCGGCCTGCCGCGCCTGTCGCCCGCCGAAGCGCGCGCGGCGGGCGCGCGGTCGCTGGTGATCGGGGTCGCCAACCAGGGCGGAGTGATCGCGGGCAGCTGGGTCGCCGCGCTGGTCGAGGCGATGGAGGCCGGGCTCGACATCGTCAGCGGTCTGCACGTCCGGCTGGCGAGCCTTCCCGTGCTGGCCGAGGCGGCGAAGCGTACCGGACAGCGACTGATCGACGTGCGCACCCCGCCGCCGTCGATCCCGATCGGCAATGGCCGCAAGCGCAGCGGCAAACGGCTGCTGACCGTCGGCACCGACTGCGCCCTCGGCAAGAAATATACCGCGCTCGCGCTGCACCGGGCTTTCGTCGAGCGTGGCCTCGATGCCGATTTTCGCGCGACGGGCCAGACGGGCATCATGATCGCCGGCGGCGGCATGCCGATGGACGCGGTGATTTCGGATTTCGAGGCGGGGGCGGCGGAGATGCTGAGCCCCGACGCGCCGGACATACACTGGGACGTGATCGAGGGGCAGGGGTCGATCTTCAATCCCGCTTATGCCGCGGTATCGCTGGGCCTGCTTCATGGCAGCCAGCCCGACGTGTTCGTCGTCTGCCACGACCCGGCGCGCAAGCTGATCCTCGGCATGGAAAGCTTTGCTTTGCCTTCGATCGAGGAGGTGATCGATCTCACCATCCGGCTCGGCAGCCGCACCAATCCGGCGATCCGCTGCGGCGGGGTGAGCCTAAACACTTCGGCCTATGACGCCGTCGGCGCCGAAGCTCTGATGGTGGCCGAGCGTCAGCGGCTGGGACTTCCAGTCACCGATCCGATCCGCGGCGGCGCAAGCTTCGACGCGCTCGTCGAAAATATTCTCGCGTGAGTGTGGGCGAGACGGGCGGCGGGTCGAGCTGGTTCCAGCGCTACCTGCTGCCCGGATTTGCGTTGAAGGCCGTCATCATCGGCGGCGGCTATGCGACGGGCCGCGAACTCGCCGAATATTTCGTGCCGTCGGGGCCGTGGGGCGGGCTCGCCGCCATGCTGCTCGCGACGCTGATCTGGAGCGTCGTCGCGGCGTTGACCTTTGCGCTCGCGCTCAAACTCGGTGCCTATGATTATCGCAGCTTTTTCAAAGGGCTTCTTGGCCCTGCCTGGGTCGCGTTCGAGGCCGCCTATATCATCTTCGTCGTCCTGATCCTCGCGGTATTCGGCGCGGCGGCGGGCGCGATCGGCGCCGCGACCTTCGGCTGGCCCGAAGTTTCGGGATCGGTGCTGCTCGCGGTATCGATCGTCGCGGTCACCGCGTGGGGGACCGGCGCGGTCGAGCAGATGTTCAAATATGTCTCGATCCTGCTCTACGCGGTCTATGGGCTGTTCCTGATCCTCGCGCTCGCCAGCTTCGGCGGGCTAATCGGGCAGGGGTTCGCGAACGCGCCGCCGCCGTCGGGCAACTGGATGGCGGGCGGACTCACTTACGCGAGCTATAATATCGTTGGCGCGGTAGTGATCCTGCCCGTGCTGCGCCACCTCAGGCATCAACGCGATGCCATCGTCGCCGGGCTGATCGCGGGGCCATTGTCGATGCTGCCTGCGATCCTGTTCTTCGTCGCGATGATAGCCTTCTATCCCGCGATCGGCGACGAGACGCTGCCGTCGGACTTCCTGCTTCGCCAGATGACGGTGCCGGGTTTCCATGTCCTGTTCCAGGTGATGATCTTCGCCGCGCTGCTCGAAAGCGGGGCGGGCTCGGTTCATGCGATCAACGAGCGTATCTCGGGCGCGATCGAGAGCCGCGGGCGGAAGCCGCTCACCCCCGGCGCGCGCGCTGTGATCGGCGCGGTGATCCTCACCGGCTGCATGTTCGTCGCGGGCGAGATCGGCCTCGTCGACCTGATCGCCAGCGGATACCGCTTCCTCGCCTGGCTGTTCCTTGCCGTTTTCGTTCTGCCGCTCCTCACCATCGGGACGTGGCGCCTGCTGCGCCCGTCCACCGCTCCCCAAATGGAGGCTTTGCCATGAAACGCCTGCTTGCCCTGTCGCTGATGCTGTCGGTCGCCGTGCCCGCATGCGCCGAACCGCCCGCCGATATCGGTGAGAGCGTCGAGGCGCTGCGCAAGAATGTCGGCGCGGCGGGCGTGTCGATCGCGATCGTCGAGGATGGCAAGACGACGCTCTCGCGCGGCTGGGGCGTACGCAAGCTTGGCGAGCGCGCGCCAGTCGACGCGCAGACGATCTTCCAGACCGGTTCGACCGGCAAGGCGATGACCGCCGCGGCGCTCGCGATCCTCGTCGACGAGGGCAAGATCGCGTGGGACGACCCCATCATCAAGCATATGCCGTGGTTCCGCATGTACGATGCTTGGGTGACGCGCGAGATCACGATCCGCGACCTGCTCGTCCACCGCAGCGGGCTCGGGCTGGGGCAGGGCGACCTGATGTTCGTTCCGCGCACGCACCTGACACGCAAGCAGACGGTCGAGCGCGTCGCCTATCTCAAACCCGTAACGAGTTTCCGCTCGGCCTACGCCTATGACAATATCCTCTATGCGGTTGCCGGCCAGCTGATCGAAGAGGTCACCGGACAGACGTGGGAAGTCTTCATGCGCGACCGGGTGCTGCGCGCCGGGGGCATGAAGAATGCGACGAGCGACAGCGAGGATCGTTTCCGCATCGCGAACCGCAGCTGGCCGCACGCGCGCCTTTCGGGCGCGCTCCGTGGTCTCGGGCCGCAGGAGGCGCTGAACGAGCGCGACGAACTCGGCCGCAACGGCGCCCCGGCGGGCGGGCTTGCATTGAGCGCTGAGGACATGGCGGCATGGCTCAAAATCCAGCTCGCGCACGGTGCGCTTCCCGACGGCAAACGCCTGTTCAGCGAGGCGCAGGCGGCCGAAATGTGGGCGCCGGTCACCCCGATGCCGATCACCCAGCTGCCCGATGCACTCAAACCCGCGCAGCCGACCCAGCAAGCTTATGCGTTGGGTTGGCAGGTGCAGGATTATCGCGGCCACCGCATCGTCCAGCACAGCGGCGGGGTGTTCGGATCGATCACGCGCGTCGTGATGGTCCCCGACAAGAATATCGGCTTCGCGATCATGATGAACAGCGAGGACAGCGGGATGATGCTCGGCCTGACCTATGACCTGCTCGATCATTATCTCGATCAGCCCGATTATGGCTGGATCGCGAAATGGGAGGATTGGTATCAGGAGCGCCTTGCGGGCGGGGTCGAATATCTCAAACAGGCGCAGGCCTCGCCGGTCAAGTCGGGGCCGTCGCTTGCGCTCGCGGGCTACGCCGGACGTTACCGCGACCCCTGGTATGGCGACATCGTCGTCGGTTCGAGTGCGAAGGGTCTCACGATCGATTTCACTTCGACGCCGCGGATGGCGGGGCGGCTCAAACATTGGCAGTATGACAGCTTCGTTACCGACTTCGACGATCGCGCGATCGAACCCGCTTACGTGACCTTCGCGCTCGACGCCGATGGCAAGATAACCGGCGTGACGATGAAGGCGGTAAGCCAGATCGCTGACTTCAGCTGGGACTATCACGATCTCGAGCTGAAACCCGTGGAGGACAAGAAGTGAAGCGTTTCGCAATCCTGCTGACCGCAACCGTGCTCACCGCCTGTTCGCCGGGCGGCGACAAACCGAAGGCGGCGCCTGAAGCGCCGCTGCACAGCCGGATGCTCGTGCTCGACACGCACCTCGACACACCGCTCCATTTCGAGCGTGCGGGCTGGAGCTTCGCCGACCGCCACGGCCAAGCCGACGACATGGCGCAGCTCGACATTCCGCGGATGAAGGATGGCAATCTCGATGGCGGCTTCTTCGCTATCTATACCGAGCAGGGGCCACTGACGCCGAAGGGCTATGCCGATGCGCTCGCCTTCGCGCGCAAACGCTCGGACCTGATCGACAAGACCATCGCGGCGAATTCGGGCACGATCGCACCCGCGCTGACCGCGGCCGACGCGCTGCGACTGAACAAGGAAGGCAAGCTGATCGCCTTCAAGTCGATGGAGAACAGCTATCCGCTCGGCGAGGATCTGTCGCTGCTCCAGCTATTCTACAACAAGGGTCTGCGTCTCGCAGGGCCGGTGCATTCGAAGGACAATCAGTTCGCCGACAGCGCGACGGGCGAGGGGCGCTGGAAGGGGCTGAGCCCGCTCGGCGAAAAATGGGTGGCGGAGATGAACCGCCTCGGCATCGTCATCGACGCGAGCCATTCATCCGATGCCGCGTTCGACCAGATATTGGCGCTGTCCAAATATCCGATCCTGCTCTCGCACTCGAGCCTGCGCTCGGCCTACGACCACCCGCGCAATCTCGACGAGGGACGATTGAAGGCGCTCGCGGCGAAGGGCGGCGCGATGTGCATCTCGACGATCTTCATGTCGGAAATGAACATGTCGCCCGCGCGCGCCGAACTGTTCGGAAAATATGAGCGGATCGGATCGCTGTCGCCCGCCGGGCAGGCCGACCTCAACCGCCAGTGGCGCGAACTCGACAAGGCCGAGAAGCTCTGGGCGGCCGATTTCGACGCCTATATGAAGATGGTGCTGCGCGCGATCGAGGTTGGCGGCGTCGATCATATCTGCTTCGGCGCCGACTGGGACGGCGGCGGCGGCCTGCCGGGCATCGAGGATATTTCAGCGCTGCCCAAGGTCACCGAGCGGCTGAAGGCCGCGGGTTATTCCGACGCCGACATCGAAAAGATGTGGAGCGGCAATATCCTGCGGGTTCTGGCGGCGCAGGGCCGATAGAGGAATTCCGCTTCGCCAGGATGACGATTTGCTCAAGAATGATCGCGATCAGCCCGGAAACTGCTTGATTCAGCGATGTCGCCGCGCGCCTGCGCCACCATGTCGCGGATGATCGATATCGCAACCTGATCGAGCGCTTCGCGGAACGAACCGCCGCGCCAAGCGTCCAATAGGCGCCCGTTTCTGATGGAGGCGGGCGTCCTCGGCTATTGCGGCCGCAGGACGTTAGCGATCAGGCCGGAGGATCGGATGCAGGCGCTGGAAGGACTCGACGCCAAGCCAACGCACCAACGCCTGTGGGACCGGCACGCCAGCCCGATCTCGGTCCTCATCCTCGGCGGCCTGTTGCTGGCGGCGGGCCTCGGCTTTGCCGGCGGGCAGCCCAGCCCGCCGCGTACGGCCGATTGGAGCGCTGCGCGCCTGACGGTGAAGACGCCGACGATCATCCGCAACGGCGAGTTCTTTGAAACCGACATCACGTTGACCGCCGACGTCCCGCTCGACGATGCGGTCGTGGCGGTGTCTCCCGCGCTCTGGCAAGACATGACCGTCAACACGATGATCCCGGCCCCCGCCGAGGAGAGCTTCGAGGACGGCCGTTTTCATTTTTCCTACGGCCCGCTGGACGCCGGCGACAGCCTCCACATCAAGATCGATGGCCAGATCAACCCGCCGCTCTTCGCGGGAACCACCGGCGAGATCGCGGTCTTCGACGGCAAGCGGCGCATCGGCACGATGCCGCTTTCGATCAAGGTGCTGCCCTGATGGATATCGTCCTTCGCGCCACAGTGATGTTCTTCATCCTCTTCCTGCTGATCCGGCTGCTCGGCAAGCGCGAGCTCGGCCAGATGACGCCGTTCGAATTCGTCGTGCTCGTCGTGCTCGGCGACCTGATTCAGCAGGGCGTGACGCACAACGACTTCAGCCTCACCGGCGCGACGCTCGCCATCTGTACCTTCGCCTTCTGGGCGCTGGTGCTCAGCTGGACCGCCTATCTGTTCCCGCGTGCGAAGGACCTGCTCGAAGGCGCGCCGCGCGTGATAGTGCGCGACGGCGAAATCGTCATCGAAAATCTGCGGCGCGACCGGCTGACGCGCGACGAGATATTATCCGAAATGCGGCTCGCCGGGATCGGGCGGATGGCCGATGTCGCGTGGGCGATCCTCGAGCCGCAGGGCAAGATGAGCTTCATCAAGAAGGACGATCAGGCGGCGCAGCAGCAGGACCGCGACGACCCCGCGAACTAATAGATCGGCGTGATCTGCATCTGCGGCAGCGGCCGCGGCGTCCCGTCGCTGAGGTCGGGGCCGAGGTCGTCCCAATCCTCGCCGCGCAACACGAGTTCGCTGAACAGGCTCTGCGCGGCGGTTTGCGCCTCGGCCGATCGGAATTTATACGAAACCGGCGGCGGCGTCCCCGTGCGCACTGTCGCAAAGGCCGCCTCATAGGCGGGGATCGGCGGAACGACTTTCGCGCTGGCGGCGATCCGGATCGTGTAGCGCTGGAGGCCCGAGGCGACGTTCCGCCACCGCACCCAATAATGATTGTCGAAGGAGAATTGGTACAATCGCTCGCCGGCGACCGTGCCTTTCAACGAAATGCTGTCCAATATGTCCTGCGACATGTCGAGGTTCATGCCGCCCTCGACCTTGTCGAGCGCGACGTGGACGATCCGGTCGCGCTGCCCCGGCGCGCGCGACTGCAACAGGTCGCGCCAGTTCTGCATCGTGCTGATGATGCCGAACACGAAGCCGGACACCTCGGCCAGCGCGAGCGGCCTGGCGATCGAGCTATAGCTGCGCTGCCAGCCGCGATTGTTGTGCAGCGGCAGCCACACCGCGGCCTCTGCCTGGTCGCGCGGATTCCGGGGTTCGGGATTCTCGACCTGCGGATCATCACTGCCTTGCGGATAGACAAGGTTGATGGCGAAGGTCGGCCAGCGCGGCAGCGGCGCGTCGAACAGGTGGAGCGGGAAATTGCTCGAAACGCCGCCATCGGAAAACCAGCAGATGCGGAAACCCTCGATCAAGGAGAGCGGCGCCTCGCCGCCGGTGGCCAGGCTGTCGGTGCTCTGGCTCAGCGTCGTCTCCTTGGCGTCCTCGCCGTCGTCGACTGCGTCTCCCTCGGTCTCGCCGCGGAGCGTTCGCCTCCCGACGGGCTCGTGGAGCGGCACCGCGCTGATCAGCAGGGGAAAGCTGAGGCTCATCCGCATCGCCACCAGCACCGGCATCCGGCCCTTGCCGGGCAGGCGGTAATAGTCTTTTCCGCCGACCCGATCGGGCGAACCCGCCATCGCGACCATCGCGTCGACGACCGGTTTTGGAAACAGCATGTCGAACTCTTCGCGCAGGAACCAGAAAGACGCGTCGGTAAAGGGCAGCGTTCGCGGCTCGTGATGCGACACGCCCGTGGTAATCATCTGCAGCGAGATCGCCGTTTCGGTGTTCGGCTCACCCGGATAGCGCGGCGCGAACCAGAGATCGTCGAACAGCAGCGGTTCGGAGGGAGCTTTGCCCGACAAGGATTGCAGGACCTCGTGCAGCCATTCGGTCAGCGCCGGCTTGCCATCCTTTCGCACGCTCAGGCCCGAACAAAGCCCGAGCAGGTTGCGCCGCGTGACGCGCGCAACGCGCAGCACCGCGGCAATCGCGGCGCCGAGATAGGCGCAGATCGCCGACGGCAACAGCACGGCGGCAACGCCGGCCGTACCCGCGAGCCAGTACCCGCCCGCGAGGAACAGGCCGAGCAGAAGCAGCGCTTCGAGCGGCGCGATCGCCACCACGGCCACTGCGGCCGCCAAGGTCTTGTGCAGCACCCCCGCATTTCCGGCGAGCGTGACAATCAATCGATAGGCATTGCGCCCGCCGCGCGCGGGCTGGAACAGGCTGAAGATGAACCCCTGCGACGACAATTGCGCCGCAACGCGTTCGAGCCCCGCAAAGCCGAGCGTCTGGGGGCAGGGCGACGCCGATCCTGATGCCACATGCCTGCGGTCGCCCAAGGCTGCCGCCGCAGTGGCGGCCGCGGCGATCGCGCCCGCCGATGTTCCGCCGATATTCTTGAATCGGAAATCGCGCGCGAGCGCCAGGACGGCGTTCGGATAGACGATGCCGCTCGTGATGCCGCCCTTCATCACCAGGTCGCAATAGCGGGTGGCTGCATGGCTCATGTCATCGCTCTCCGGACGGGCTGGGCTTTTTCTTTTCTTATCCCGGCGCGCCGATCAAGTCGCTGTCCTTCTTGAGGAATAGGGCCGACCGGACGCACCATATAACGCAATTGCTTATGCTGTGTTGGGGCTGTAATACGGGTGCTGCGCATGAAATGGTTCCGTAAACCCGAAGGCCCCGATCCCACTCTCGCCGCGACGCCGGGTGGCCCGTTCGCCGATATTGCAGCGCCGCCGCCCATTATGCCCGAGACACACGGGCGCAAATGGATGCGCCGCATCTCGCGCGGCTTCGCGATCTTCTGCGTGACTTTCATCCTGCTCGTCGGCTGGCTCGCGCTCACCGCACCGCTTTCGAAATCGCTCGAACCGATCGCGCCGCCGCAGATCACCTTGCTCGCGTCCGATGGCACTCCGATCGCGCGCATCGGGGCGATCGTCGACACGCCGGTGAAGGCGGCGGATTTGCCCAAGCACGTCACCGGCGCCTTCCTCGCGATCGAGGACCGGCGCTTCTATACGCATTGGGGCGTCGACCCGCGCAGCATCGCGCGCGCCGTCTGGAGCAACGTCACCGGCGGACGCACGCAGGGCGGCAGCACGATCACCCAGCAGCTCGCGAAATTCACCTTCCTGACGCCAAAACGCACACTCGGCCGCAAGGCGCGCGAGGCGCTGATCGCCTTCTGGCTCGAGGCGTGGCTCAGCAAGGACGAGATCCTCGAACGCTATCTTTCCAACGCCTATTTCGGCGACAATACCTATGGCCTGCGCGCCGCCTCGCTGCATTATTTCTATCGCCAGCCGGAGAAACTGACCCCGGCGCAGGCCGCGATGCTCGCCGGGTTGGTGCAGGCGCCGTCGCGCCTCGCGCCGACCAAAAACCCGGACCTTGCCGAAAAGCGCATGAAGCTGGTTCTGAACGCGATGGTCACGACGGGCTATCTCACCGAGCAGGAACGGAAGGCGCTGCGTACCCCGCGCATCGACGTGCGCAGCCGCAACACGCTGCCGACGGGCACCTATTTCGCCGACTGGGCGCTGCCCGCGGCGCGCAAATTGAGCGACGTCGGCTATTCGCGTCAGACGATCGCGACGACGCTCGACGCGCGGTTGCAAGGCGTCGCGCGTCGCGTGACGGGGCGCGCGGGGCTGGGCAAGGCGCAGGTCGCGCTCGTCGCGATGCGCCCGAACGGCGAGGTCGTCGCGATGATCGGCGGCAAGGATTATGCGGCGTCGCCCTTCAACCGCGCGACACAGGCGCGGCGCCAGCCGGGTTCGACGTTCAAGCTCTTCGTCTATCTCGCCGCGCTTCGTGCGGGCTGGGACCCCGACGACATGATCGACAACAGCGCGATCGAGACCGGTTCCTATCGCCCCAAAAATTCGGGCGGCGCCTATTCGAAGGAAATCAGCCTCGAAGACGCCTTCGCCTCGTCGAGCAATGTCGCCGCGGTCCGCCTGCTCCGCGAGGTCGGCGATGACAAGGTCATCGACATGGCGCGCGACCTTGGGGTGACCGCGCCGATGGCGAAGGGCGACCCCAGCCTCGCGCTGGGCACGTCGAGCATGACCTTGCTCGAACTCACCGCCGCTTATGCCGCGGTCGCGGCGAACAGCTATCCGGTCGAACCGCACGCGTTCGAGGCCGAGGAAAAGGGCTGGTTCGAGAATTTGATCTCGGGCCCGTCGAGCTTCGGGTCGAGCGAGCATGAGGACATCGAACAGATGCTGCGCGCCGCGGTCAATCGCGGCACCGGCCGCGCCGCGCGGCTGCCGCAGGCGAATTTCGGCAAGACCGGCACCAGCCAGGACAACCGCGACGCGCTGTTCGTCGGTTACGCCAACGGGCTCGTCGTCGGCGTGTGGATCGGCAATGACGATAATACACCGCTGCAAGGCATCTCGGGCGGCGGTTTGCCGGCGCGCATCTGGCGCGATTTCATGACCGAGGCATCGGGCAAAAAAGCGGCGCCGCGACCGAAGAGGGTCGTCGACCCGACCGGCCCCGTCGAGCCGCTCGATATTCCCGACATCGGCGACATTCCGATCGGCGACCGGACGCGCATCGGCATCGAGGGCGGCGATGCGGTCATCACGACCGAAATCAACGGCAGCCGGATCGACCTGCGCCTGCCGATGCAGGAAGGGCGTCCGCCGCCCGAGGTCACGGCCGAGCCGCCACCTCAACCCGTGCCTCCACGTTAGGTCGATTGTCGGCCGAAGTCAGTCCGTCACCGGAATATCGAACGCGGCGGTCGCCATCGTCTGACCATTGACGATCAATTCGACTTCATGCCGGCCGGGATGATGTCGCCGCGTACTGAAGTCGCGGATTGTCTGGCTGATGCCGAGCGACGCGGTCTCCCTCGCCGCAAGTTCGAAGGTTTTCAGCTTGAAGACCTTGGCGGCGCTCTTGCCGCCCGCGCGCGCATAATGAACGCGATAATCGACCACCAGCCGCTGATTTTCGGATGAATCCGATGCAAGGTCGGCCTTGATGGCAATCCGGTCGCCAAGATGGACCGCCGACGGGGCGATGCTGAAATCGCGCACGCTTACCGCGGCGCCATGGCCGACCCCAATCAGCGCCAGGGCGGCGGGATCGCCTTTCTTGATCAGCGTGCGCAGCGCATGGCGGATGATCCAGGCGGTGCGTGCGTCGTCCTGCGGCCACGCCGCGAGGCGGCCCAGCAGCCATTCGGGCCGGTCCTTGGCGATATCGTTCAGATGATTCGCGACCGATTTGCGCACATAAAGGCTGGGATCGGCCTTCAACATTTCGAGTATCGGCGCCGCCAGCGTCGGATCGGCCTTCAGCGCGGGCACGCGCGCTGCCCATGGCAAGCGTGGCCGCGCGCCTTCGCTCGCGAGCCGGCGCACATGCTCGTCCGCGCTGCCCGCCCACTGCCTCATCGTCGCCAGTGCGCGCGGCGTATCCGCCGCCAGGAACGGGCGGATCGCAAATTCCGCCGAGCCGAAGCGCGTCAAGTCGGCGAGCGCCTCCATCGACCGGTCGAAATCATTCAGCCCGTATCGGGCGACATATTCGGTGACCGCCATCGCCTGAAACCCATGGGTGAGCCGGGGCGCCATCGCGCGGACGATATCGAGCGCCACCGCATAATCACCAGGCAGCGCCGTATGGAGAGCATCGGCGATATGGCGCACGCGCTCCATGATCGACAGCGCATCGAGCCCGGCCAACGCCGCGGATAAAAAGACCGGGCGATCGAAGTGTGGTGACGCCGCCACGCCCGCATCGCCAATCGTCTCCAGTGCTTGCGGGTCCAGAATATCCTTGAGCAGGGCGGGGGTTTCTTCGGTCATCGCAGCGCCTTACCGCCGCTCGACCAATCCGCCGCCCAGCGCGACATAGAGCGTCACCAGATTGTCGACCTGCGCCCGCCGCAGCTCGATCAGCGCCTGTTCGGCGGCGAACAAATTGCGTTCGGCGTCGAGTACTTCGAGATAGGTCGATACGCCTTCGCGATACCGCTTGCGCGCGAGGTCAGCGATCCGCCGCTGCGCGAGCGTGCCGCGTTCCTGCGCCTCGACCTGGTCCGCCAGATAACGCCGCCCGGCGAGTGCGTCGGCGACCTCGCGGAAGGCGCCCTGCACGGTGCGCTCATAGGTCGCAACCGCGATATTCTCGCGCGCCTCGGCGACGGTCAGATTGCCCTTGTTCCGCCCGAAATCGAAGATCGGCAGGCTGATCGACGGGCCGAAGCTCCAACCGAACCCATCGTTGCTGAACAGGTTATCGAGCGAACCCGAAGCGAAGCCAAGGTTACCGGTCAGCGAGATCGACGGGAAGAAGGCGGCGCGCGCGGCGCCCA
>NZ_DATFFD010000094.1:0-12977 GCF_035250425.1 Sphingopyxis sp. | reverse complement strand
CCCGTTCCGGGGAGGAACTAAAACGTCCGCAATCGGTCGAAACCCGCCATTATCATCACCCCGTCCCATAAAACCGCGCCAGCCGGTCGAGCGCCAGTCCCAGCACCAGCTTGCCCGATCGCGCCGGCCAGCCCAGCGCCTTCTCCGCCCCACCAATCCCCTCGCCCGCGCAAATGACACGCCAGCAGATATCCGCGAGTCCCGGCCCCGCAGCGTCGAGCGCTGCATGAAAGCGCCGGTGCGCATCGATCCGCGCGAGCGACGCGTCGGACGCGCGCGCGCCGCCGCGGCTCTTTCCCGGCGGTGCGGCGTCCCAGCGCATCGTGACCCGCGCCGACAGCCCCGCGCGCTCATAATCGCTGCGCAGCCTTTCGCCCGCGCCGAGCTGCGCCGACGTCAGCAATCCGCGCGACGCCAGCCAGGCGATCGGGCTTTCGGCCACATTGATCGTCACATGGCGCATCACCTGCGGCCCCGCCTTGCCCGGATCGATCCGGTCGTCGGGATGAAGATGGGTTTCGAGGCGGCGTGCGGTCATGCGATTCTCCTTGGCTTGCACGCCGGGCTTGACACTGGATTATTTTGTAGGAAAGAAGAAACCGATTTGGTTATTTGAAGGTTTTGCGATGATCAACAGCATCCGCACCGTCCGCCGCGCCAAAGGCCTGACGCTCGAGGAGGTCGGCCAGCGTTGCGACCCGCCGACGACCGCGCAAACGATCGGCCGCCTCGAAACGGGCACGCGCACGCTGTCACTCGGCTGGATGAACCGCATCGCCGCGGCGCTCGGCGTCGAGGCGGCCGAACTCGTCCAGCTGCCACAGGATACCCAGCTCACCATCACCGCGCTGCTCGGCGCCGAGGGTGCGCAGGCGCCGACACGCGTCGAACAGGCACTTACTGCGCGCCCGGGCGAGGATATGGTCGCGGTCCGCGTCACTTCGTCGATCGGCGATTACCGCGCCGGCGACGAGATCTGGTGCCGCCGCATCGAAGGCGACTGGGCAAGCGCGCTCAACCGCGATCTGCTTGTCCCCCGCCCCGCCGGCCGCTTCTTTTTCGCGCGCCTGCTCAACGTCGACGGCGAGAAGCTGCACCTGCTCCCGCTCGGCACCGGCCAGCGCCAGCAAGTGATCAGCAACCCGCCCTGGGCTGCGGTCGCCGTCCGCCTGCTCCGCACGCTTTAACCCATCCCGTTCGCCCTGAGCTTGTCGAAGGGCCGTCCTTTTCTTTTCCCAAGAGGAAGAACAGTGCTTCGACAAGGATCTTCTGAGCGCCTGCAAGGCAGTCGAAGGGCTCAGCACGAACGGAAGAGAGGTTGCGCATGACGGCGCCCTTGCGCGTCCTGTCGATCGCGACTTTGTTCCCCGACGCCGCACGACCCAACTTCGGCCTCTTCGTCGAGAAGAGCCTGCGCGCGCTCGCGGCGCAGCCTGGCATCGACCTCACGATCGTTGCGCCCGTCGGCCTGCCGCCTTTCCCGCTTTCGCTCCACAAACGCTATCGCGCACTGCGCAGCCTGCCGCGAAGCGAGGTCTGGAACGGGCTCACCGTCCACCGCCCGCGCTTCACATTGATCCCGCGCGTCGGCGCAAGATTCAATCCGGCAAAAGTCGCACGCGCCGTGCTGTCCGCCGTTCGCGGCCAGCCCTTCGACGTCGTCGACGCGCAATTCTTCTATCCCGATGGCCCCGCCGCGATGAACGTCGCGGCGACGCTAGGCCTGCCTTTTTCCGCCAAGGCGCGCGGCGCCGACATCAGCCATTTCGGCCACGACCCGGCGACGCGATCGCAGGTCATCGAAGCCGCCGCGCAGGCCGCCGGCCTACTCGCCGTCTCCGAAGCGATGCGCGGCGACATGGCCGAAATCGGCATCGATCCGGCGAAAATTGCCGTCCACTATACCGGCATCGACACCGCGCGCTTCCATCCCGGCGATCGTGCCGACGCGCGCGCAGCGCTCGGCATGGGCAGCACGCCCGCGATCCTCACCGTCGGCGCGCTCATCCCGCGCAAGGGTCAGGCGCTCGTCATCGAGGCGCTGCCCGCGCTGCCCGGCGTCCACTATTGGCTCGCGGGCGCGGGCGATGAGGAAGGCCGCTACCGCGCGCTCGCGCAAAAGCTTGGCGTCGCAACCCGCGTCCATTTCATGGGCTCGGTCGCCAACGCCGACCTCCCCCGGCTTTATCGCGCCGCAGATGCCGTCGTCATGCCGTCGGTCAGCGAAGGCCTCGCCAATGCGTGGGTCGAGGCGCTCGCCTGCGGCACGCCGATCGTGATCAGCGACGCGGGCGGCGCCGCCGAACTGGTTACCTCGCCGGATGCCGGGCGGATCGTCGAGCGCACACCAGGCGCGATTGCCGCCGCCGTGCGATCCATCCTCGCGGCCGCGCCCGCCGCGCCCGCCGTCGCGGCAAGCCTTGGCGGCCGCTTCGACTGGGACCGCAACGGCCGCGAACTCGCAGCGCACCTTCGTCGCTGCGCCGGTCGCTCGGCGCCGGTTATTAAATAGGGACAGTCCCTATTTAATTGACGTTCAGACGACCGCGCCGTCGTCCTTGCGCTCGACGCGTTCGCCGCCTTCGTGCCCCGCGACGGTGCGCGGCACAAAGCTGTGCGGACCGACCTTCAGCCACACCAGGATCGGCGTCGACATCAGGATCGACGAATAGGTGCCGACAAAGACGCCCAGCAGGATCGCGGCGGTGAAACCGAAGATCACGTCGGGACCAAAGATCAGCAGCACGCCCAGCGCGAGCAGCATCGCGACGCTGGTCATCACGGTGCGCGACAGCGTCTCGTTGATGCTGAGGTTGAGCAGCGGGACGATGTCCATCTTGCGGTATTTCTTCAGATTCTCGCGAATACGGTCATAGACGACGATCGTGTCGTTCAGCGAATAACCGACGATCGTCAGCAACGCCGCCACGCTGTTCAGGTCGAACTGGATCTGCGTCACCGCAAAGAAGCCGAAGGTCAGCGCGACCTCGTGAAACAGGCGGCCAAGCGCACCGACGCCGAACTGCCATTCGAACCGGATCCAGATATAGATCGAAATGCCGAGCATCGCGAGCGCGAGGCTGATCGCACCCGTGCGCAGCAACTCTTCGGACACCTTGCCCGACACGGTTTCGACCGAACCGGCCTTCGCGGTCGGAAAGGCTTTCTGGATTCCCGCCACCAGCTGCTGCCCCGCGCGTTCGGCTGCGGCCTTGTCGCCGTCGGGAAGCGCGGTGCGGATCGAGACAGACTTGTCCGAACCGAATTGCTGGATCGTCGCTTCGCCAAGGCCGATGTCGCCGACCTTTTCGCGGATTTCGTCGATGGGCGGCATCGCCTGGGTGAATTCGACGCGGACCGACTGGCCGCCGACAAAGTCGATGCCCAGGTTCAGCCCCTTCACTGCGACGAGCGCGATCGAGATGATGACCAGGATGATGCTCATCGCGGACGCAAGCTTGCGCCACCGCAGGAAGTCGATGTTCGTGTCGTCGGGGACGAGTTTCAGCAAGCGCATGATTTCGCTCCCTCCTTAAATATTAATGGACGTCGGGCGCTTGGTGCGCAGCCAATGGGCTACGAACATGCGCGTGACGGTCACGGCGGTGAAGACGCTGGTGACGATACCGATGGTCAGCACGACGGCAAAGCCCTTGATCGGGCCGGAGCCGAACCAGAACATCAGCGACGCCGCGATGACGTTGGTGACGTTCGCGTCGAAAATCGCGCGGCTCGCTTCGGAATAGCCGAGCTCGATCGCCTGATAGATCTTTCGCCCGCGTTTCAGTTCTTCGCGTATGCGCTCGTTGATCAGCACGTTCGCGTCGACCGCGGCACCGATGGTGAGCACGAAGCCCGCGATACCGGGTAGCGTCAACGTGGCGTTGAACCCCGCCATGATCGCGATGATCAGGAACACGTTGAAGATCAGCGCGATACAGGCGTAAACGCCGAACCGGCCGTAAACGACGATCATCAGCACCAGCACCGACACCGTGGCGATAATGCCCGCGATCGCACCCTTGCGGATCGAATCGGCGCCGAGTTCGGGGGTCACCGTGCGTTCCTCGACGACGGTCATCTTCACCGGCAGCGCGCCCGAACGCAGGGAAATCGCCAGCGCATTGGCGCTCGCGACGCTGAAGCTGCCCGAAATCTGGGCGCTGCCGCCCAGAATCGGCTCGTTGATCGACGGCGCCGACAGCACCTTGCCGTCGAGCACCATCGCGAAACGCTTGCCGACATTCTGCGCCGTTACCTTGGCGAAGGTGCTCGACCCGCCCGAATCGAAGCGGATCGAGACGACCGGCTGGTTGTTCTGCGGATCATAGCTTTGCTGGGCATTGATCAGCTGTTCGCCGCTGATCATCACCTGGCGGCGCAGCACCTCGAACGCCGCGCCATTACCCTCGCCCTCGGCATAGGGAACGATCTCGCTGCCCACGGGAACGCGCCCCGCGGCGGCTTCGGCGGGGTCGGCATTGGTGTCGACCATGCGGAATTCGAGGCGGGCGGTCTTGCCGATCAGCTCCTTGAGCGCGGCCGGATCCTGGAGGCCGGGAACCTGCACGACGACGCGGTCGGCGCCTTCACGGATGATCGTCGGCTCGCGCGTGCCCAGCGCGTTGACGCGCTTGTCGATGATGTCGCGCGCGGTGTCCATTGCATTCGCCACGGCCTGCGTCTGCCCGGCGCTCGTCGGCGTCATCTCGATCCGGGTCGAATTGACGACGGTGACCGTCCAGTCGCGCTGGCCCGTCAGCTGCGCACCGCGCGTCTCGTTGAACAGGCGCTCGCGCGCCTCGTCGAGCTTCGCAAGGTCGCGAACGAGGAAGCTGATCTTGCCGCCCGCGGTCGACAGCTCGCCGATCGCGATGTCATCGTCGGGGCCGCTCTCACCGCGCATCGCGGTGCGCACGGTCTTTTCCATATTCGCAAGCTGCGTCTTGCGGAGGTCGGCGATGTCGGCTTCGAGCAGCAAGTGGCTGCCCCCGGCAAGGTCGAGGCCCAGATTGACCTTCGCCTGCAGGAACGACGGCAGGCTGTCCCGCGTCTTTTCGGGAAGGAAGCTGGGAACGGAAAAGAGGATACCGAGCAGCAGGATGATGCTGATGCCGATGGTCTTCCAGCGCGGGAAATCGAGCATGGTCTAGAGCCTGATAAGATGAGGTTGGTGCATCGGGACGGAGTCAATTTTGGCCCAGTGCAAGGAACGAGGAGGGAGCCATGCCGAGGCATAGTGACCGACGAGAGACGCTGCAATGGGCCAAAATTGACCCGCCCCGGAGGGGTTGTCCTGGGACGTCCGCCGGACGGCGTCGCGTCGCTTGCAGGGGCCACCGGCCCCCGCTGCGCGCCGCTCCTTGCCGGCGGACGTCCCAGGACAATCGCGATGCATCAACCTCATCTCATCAGGCTCTTAGATCCGATAGCAAGAGCGGGACCGCGGCGGGCGCGGCCGCCGCCGCGTCAGTCGTTGGCGGGCTTGCCACCGGGCTGGAGAACGTCGGCGAGGGTCGACTTGACGACCTTGATCTTCACGCCCTGCGCGATTTCGACATCGACATAGTCATCGTCGACGCGCGTGATCTTGCCGACGATCCCGCCGCCGGTCACGACCTGGTCGCGCGGCTTCACCGCCGCGACCTTGGCGCGATGTTCCTTGGCGCGCACCTGCTGCGGGCGGATCAGGAAGAACCAGAACACCGCGAAGATCAGCAGATAGGGAACCAGCATCAGGAAACCGGCAGCCCCACCGCCCGATCCGGCCGCCTGGGTCAGAAACAATTGCGTCGACATGAGTGAAAAACTTTCCGTATAGACGTCGCCAACTCCCCTCCGGAACCAGCGCAAATATGGCGCGGCGCCTATCACGCAGGGAAGCCCCGCGCAACCGGTCGTGCGCCCCTCCCGCGCCCCAGGCCAGGAACTGGGCAAGCGCCGCCGAAATGGGGAGCAAGCGCGCCATATCAAGGCCGAAGCATCGATCGTCCGAAAAGCGGCCATCGCCGCCCTTCGACTTTCGCTCAGGAGAGCCTTGCATCCCCCGCCAACCCGCGCTAGGGGCCACGCCTGCCCCCACGGGGGCCGGTCGGGACGTAGCGCAGCCTGGTAGCGCATCACACTGGGGGTGTGGGGGTCGGAGGTTCGAATCCTCTCGTCCCGACCAATTTTTCCAAGAGTTTGCAATGGAATAGGCGAGCAGCGAAAGCTGCTCCTTTCTTTAGGCTCAGGATCATATCCGCATCATAGCGATGCCTCGCCCGGCCCCGCTGGCCAAGCCGCAGGGTCGCGCTTGATGGTCCCGCCGCAGAGCCTCTTTTAGGGCTGGCCCTCCTCGGCCGCCGGCGGCGGCTCCGCCCGCGCCTTTTGCCGCGCTGCCAGTTCGGCCTTGTCGATCACGCCGTCGCCGTTGGCGTCGATGTGCTTGATGAAGGCGTCGACCTTTTCCGGAGAGGCCATCGCCGGATCGCCTTGCCGCTGGGCGCGCATTTCGGCCATCTTGGTGATCTCGGCCTTGTCCAGCTTCCCGTCGCTATTGGCGTCGATCATCGCGAACATGCGGCCGCCATCCTGCGGCGGCTGGGCGGCAGCGATGCCTGGAACAGCCATGCCGATCGAAGCGGCGATCATCGTCAATTTCTTCATTCCATGTCCTTTGGTCATATCGGCAATAGCGCCAGGACGCCCCACCGCGGACATGGCAGCCTCTGTGTCGCAAAACTATGGCAGCGGCTTCGGCTCGTCACGGTTTCAGCACGACCTTGCCCACCACCTCGCGCCGCTCGATCATCGCAAAGCCTTCGCGCCAGTCGGAAAGGTCGAGCGACGCATGGACGTGCGGCCGGATTTTCCCCGCGGCGGCGAGGGCATCGATCGCCGCGACATTCTCCACCCCGCGTTCGGGAAAGCGCCGCCCATATTCGCCCGCGCGCACCCCGACGACCGAGAAACCCTTGATCAGCGGCATGTTCACCGGCACCTCGGGGATGCGCCCCGACGCGAAGCCGATGACAAGCAGGCGCCCGCCGAACGCGATGCAGCGCGTCGACTCGTCGAAGATGTCGCCGCCGACGGGATCGAAAATCACATCGGCGCCCTTCCCGCCGGTCAACGCTTTCACCTCGTCGCGAAACCCCGGCGCGGCGGAAATCACGGCATCGGGCGTGTAGAGCCGGGCGACCGCCTCGCGTTTTTCCGCGCTACTCGCCGCCGCAATCACGCGTGCGCCCAGCGCCTTCGCCAGATCGACCGTCGCCAGCCCGACGCCGCCCGCCGCGCCATGCACCAGCACCCACTCGCCCGCCTCGACCCGCGCGCAGCGGACCAGCGCGACATAGGCGGTCAGATAGGCGACCGGATAGGCGGCCGCCTCGTCCCAGCTCAGTCGTTCGGGCTTCCGGCGCAGATTTGCCGCCGGAACGACAGCATATTCGGCCATCGCGCCGAAGCGATTGCCGCCGATCACCGCGTCGCCCGGCGCCCAGCCGTCGACGCCCTCGCCCACCGAATCGACCTCGCCCGCGAATTCAAGCCCGGACACGAACGGCAGGTCGGGCTTCAACTGATAGCCGCCGCCGGTCATCAACAGGTCGGGGAAATTCACCGCCGCCGCGCGCACCCGCACCCGAACTTCGCCGGGTCCGGGCACAGCTATGGGCAAATCCGCAAGCGCCGCCCCCGCATGATCGGGCAGCAATTCGCGTACTTGCAAAGCCCGCATGGCGAAAATCCTTTCCTACAATATTCCAATATGGTTCGTTTTACCTGTTCAACAAACCACAGGAGCGAATCATGCCACGACCCGATCCATCGACGTGCGCCGCCGACGCGCTGATCGATGCCGTCATCGACCGCGAAGGTCGTTATGTAAACCACCCCGCCGACCGCGGCGGCCCGACCTGCTGGGGGATCACCGAGGCGGTCGCACGCGCGCAGGGCTATGCGGGCGCGATGCGCGATCTGCCGCGTGAGCAGGCCGCGTCGATCTATCGCCGCCTCTATTGGCTGCGTCCCGGCTTCGACACGGTCGCGCTGCGCGCGCCCAGGATCGCCGCCGAACTGTTCGACACCGGCGTCAACATGGGCACGGGAACCGCGGCGGGCTTCCTCCAGCGCGCGCTCAACGCGCTCAACCGCGCGGCGCGCGACTATCCCGATATTGCGGTCGACCGCGAGGTCGGGCCGCGCACGCTATCGGCGCTCGACGGCTTCCTGAACGCGCGCGGCAGCGGCGGCGAGACCGTCCTCCTCCGCGCGATGGAGGCGCTGCAGGGCGAACGTTACATCGCGCTCGCCGAACGCCGCCCGAGCCAGGAGGCTTTTCTCTATGGCTGGCTCGCGAACCGCATCGGCGACGGCTGATGCCCCATCGCACGCCATTGGGCTGAACTTCCCTGAACTTTGAACCTGTAGGAGCATTGCCATGAGCATTATCGAAGGCCTGATCGGCCCCATTGCCAAGCTGATCGACAAGATCATCCCCGACCCCGAAGCGCGCGACCGCGCCAAGCTCGAACTGCTCAAGATGGAGGGCAGCCAGGAAATGGAAGCGATCCGCACCCGAATGACCGCGATCGTCGCCGAGGCGAACAGCGCCGACCCGTGGACCAGCCGCGCGCGGCCGAGCTTCCTTTACGTCATGTACGCGCTGCTGCTCTGGGCGATCCCGATGGGCCTGATCGCCGCGGCGCGCCCCGAAATGGCGAAAAGCATCGCCGAGGGCATGAACGCCTATCTCGCGGGCATCCCCGAGTCGCTCTACGCGCTCTTCGGGACCGGTTATCTGGGATATACGGCCGCACGGGCGTGGGGGAAAGCGAAGGGCGTCGAAGGTTAGGGCTGCCCACCAATTCCGCTCGTGTCGAGCGAAGTCGAGACACCCATCGGGGTGGCGCCGTACTGACGGGCATCTCGACTTCGCTCGATGCGAGCGGAAACGGGGAGTTACTTAGCCGCTTCCACAACCCCCGCCAAATTCGCCAGCGACGAATTCAACCCCTCGACATGATCCTTCGCCGAAATCCCCGGCGGCACATGATGCGCGTCGATCGTCACCAAAGTCCCCCCACTCTGCCGCGACAGATACCAGTGCATCGCCATCGTCCCCGAAAAGCGCGGGTCGTCGGACTCGAATTCGACCTGCCACACCACCAGCCGCCCGTCGTCGAGTGTCGGAATATAAACTTCCACAACATCGCTATCATCGTCGCTCTTGGTCTCGGCATCGGCGTCATCGAAGGTCAGCCGCATCAAAAAGCCGCCGCCTGCGCGCAAGTCGACATGCTCGAACGTCCCCGTCGCCCCCTCGGGCGGCAACCATCGCGCGAGCTTCGCCGCGCTGGTGAAGGCCGAAAAGACATCGACCAGCGGCGCCGCGATCAGCCGTTCGGCATGATCGGTGCGCCGCGTTTTCTTGGTCGGTTTCAAGTGGGTCGGTTTCAGGCGAGCGCGGCTTTGACCGCAGCGACCGCGGCATCGGCCGCGCCGCCGTCGGGTCCGCCGCCCTGCGCCATGTCGGGCCGCCCGCCGCCGCCCTGCCCGCCAAGCGCCGCAACCGCGGCCTTGACCAGGTCGACGGCGCTCAGACTGCCGGTTTTGTCGTCGGTGACACCCACCGCGACCGAGGCGCGGCCGTCATTGACCGCAACCAGCATCGCAACCCCGCTACCGACCTGCTTCTTCAAACCATCGACCGTGCCGCGCAGATCCTTCGGATCGAGCCCGTCGACCACCTGCGCAAGGAACGCGGTATCGCCGACCTGCTCGACCGCCGGCCCCGCCGCCGCGCCGCCACCGCCGCCCCCAGAACCGCTAAGCGCGAGCGCCTTCTTCGCATCGGCCAGCTCGCGCTCGGCCTTCTTCAACGCCTCGGCGAGCTGCGCGACGCGCGCCGGCACATCGTCGGGCGAGGTCTTGAGCGCCGCCGCCGCGGCCTTCAGCGCTTCGTCGCGGCCGTTCAACCACACCCGCGCCGCATCGCCGGTCAGCGCCTCGATACGCCGAACGCCCGAGGACACCGCGCTCTCGTTGATGATCTTGAACAGGGCGATGTCGCCCAATGCCCGCACATGCGTGCCGCCGCAAAGCTCGACCGAATAGCTATGCTCGTCCGCCGCACCCATGCTGAGCACGCGCACTTCATCGCCATATTTCTCGCCGAACAGCGCGAGCGCGCCCGCCGCGACGGCATCGTCGGGGGTCATCAGCCGCGTCGTCACCGCTTCATTTCCGCGGATCTGCGCGTTCACGTCCGCCTCGACATCGGCGATCTCCTCGGCGCTCAGCGCTTTCGGGTGCGAGAAGTCGAAACGGAAGCGGTCCTCGGCAACGAGGCTGCCCTTTTGCGTCACATGCCCGCCGAGACGGTTGCGCAGCGCTGCATGCACAAGATGTGTCGCGCTGTGATTGGCGCGAATGCGGTCGCGCCGCGCGGCATCGACCGTCAGCTGGACCGTATCGCCGATTTTAAGGCTGCCGGCCTCCAGCTTCGTCTGATGCGCGTGCAGCCGCCCGAGCGGCTTGCCGGTGTCGCTGACCGACGCCTTCGCACCCTCCAGCGTCGCGATAGTGCCCGCATCGCCCATCTGGCCGCCGCTCTCGCCATAAAAAGGCGTCTGGTTGGTCAGCACGACCAGCTCGTCACCGGCCTTCGCCTCATCGACCGGCACGCCGTCCTTGACCAACGCTATGACCTGTCCCTCGCCCGCGGTCGCGCCATAGCCTGTGAATTCGGTGCTGCCATTGGCTTCGGCGAGGTCGAACCAGATTTCCTCCGACGCCTTCTGCCCGCTGCCCTTCCACGCCGCGCGCGCCGCCGCCTTCTGCTGCGCCATCGCGGCATCGAAGCCCTCACGATCGACCGCGATGTCCTGCGTGCGCAGCGCGTCCTCGGTCAAATCATAGGGGAAACCGAAGGTGTCGTAGAGCTTGAATGCCACATCGCCGGGCAGCGTCGCCCCCGCGCTCATCCCAACCGTCGCCTCGTCGAGCAGGCGAAGCCCCTTGTCGAGCGTCTGGCGGAACTTGGTTTCTTCGCGTTCCAGCGTCTCGGCGATCAGCGGCTGCGCGCGGATCAGCTCGGGATAGGCGGCGCCCATCTCGGCGGTCAGCGACGGTAACAGCCGGTACATGAGCGGATCCCTGGCACCCAGCAGATGCGCATGGCGCATCGCGCGGCGCATGATCCGGCGCAGCACATAGCCGCGGCCTTCGTTCGACGGCAGCACGCCGTCGGCGACGAGGAAGCTCGATGCGCGGAGGTGATCGGCGATCACCCGGTGGCCCGCTTGGCTTCCGCCCTCGGCCGGAACGCCGGTCAGGTCGACCGACGCCGCGATCAATGCCTTGAACGTGTCGGTGTCGTAATTGTCGTGGACGCCCTGCAACACCGCGGCGACACGCTCGAGCCCCATGCCGGTGTCGATGCTCGGGCGCGGCAGGTCGGCGCGGTCGCCGGGACCGCGCTGGTCATACTGCATGAACACGAGGTTCCAGATTTCGACGAAGCGGTCGCCGTCTTCCTCGGCCGATCCCGGCGGGCCGCCCCAGATATGGTCGCCATGGTCATAGAAGATTTCGCTGCACGGCCCGCACGGTCCGGTGTCCCCCATCGACCAGAAATTGTCGCTCGTCGCGATGCGGATGATCCGCTCTTCGGGCAGGCCGGCGATCTTCTTCCACAGGTCGAACGCCTCGTCGTCGGTGTGATAGACGGTGACGGTCAATTTCTCCGGCGCAAGCCCCCACGTCTTGGTGACCAATGTCCACGCATGGTGGATCGCCTGTTCCTTGAAATAGTCGCCGAAGGAGAAATTCCCCAGCATTTCAAAAAAGGTATGATGGCGCGCGGTGAAGCCGACATTGTCGAGATCATTATGCTTGCCGCCCGCGCGCACGCACTTCTGCGACGAGGCCGCGGTGTTGTACGGCCGCTTTTCCAGCCCGGTAAAGACATTCTTGAACGGCACCATGCCCGCGTTGACGAACATCAATGTCGGGTCGTTGTACGGCACCAGCGGCGCCGACGGTTCGATATGGTGGCCGGCCCCCGCGAAATAGTCGAGGAACGAGCGGCGAATGTCATTGGTCGATGTCATGCGCGCGAATTAGGGATTTTGCAGGCATGCGACAAGCCGGTTCGTGTCGATGACGATCATCGGCGCAATCGGTCAGAAGTTTGTCGCGATCCCCTTGCCCAGATAGCAGGGCAGCTCGCGCAGCACATCGGCCTTGGGCACCCCGTCTTCGATCAGGTTGGCGGGCACTTCGGAAGTGTCGGTCCGGACCACCGTCCAGCCGGCTTCGGACGTCGCGCGGTGGACGACGACATAGCCGCAATCCATCGTCTTGTCCGTGCGATCGCCGCGAAAATCGAACGCCGCGTACAGCCCGGCGGGCTGGCCCGCGGGGTCGAGATACCAGCTGAGGCGAAAGATGCGGATCGTCCCGTCGGCCCACAGCCCGGCCCGCTTGCGCTGGTTCATTTCCCACTCAAGCCGCGGGTTCGACGCCTGGAACGACAGGCGCAGCATCGCATAGGCGCTCGCATAATCGCGTTTCGCCAGCGCCATCGTATAGGCGGCGAACCGGTCGATCGCGCCTTCCTCATCGGTCGGGGCCGGCTTGAACGTCACGCCTTCGGGAGCGATTACCTCGCGCTCAACCTCGGGCGCGACCACCGGCGGCGCAGCAACCGCAGCCGGAGCGGGAAGAATCAGGACCGTAGCCACCAGCAGGCAGCGGCAACGCCCCCAGTAATCAATAGCCATAATAGGCGCCGCCCTTTTCGCGCGCACGCTGCCACGCAGGGCGGACGTGACACGCGTTCACGAACGCCGCGAGCTTCGGATAGCGCGGCGCCATGCCCTGCATGATCGCGATTTCGGCGGGAAAGCTCAGCATGATGTCGGCGGCCGACAGGCTGTCGCCGATGAAATGGCCATTCTCGCCGACGCGGCTTTCCATATAGGCGAAAT
>NZ_DATFFD010000093.1:0-9479 GCF_035250425.1 Sphingopyxis sp. | reverse complement strand
CCTCACTCTCGGCGACTAACGGGCACACCCAGTAAGCCTGCGCCCCGCTCGCGAGATGGCGCTCCAACCCGCCGACCACCTCGTCGAGCCGGTCGACCGAGACGACCCGCGTATCGACCGGCGTGCGCCCCGGCGGCATCTCGTCGATCTGCGACACGTCCATCTCGCCATGATTGGCCAATTGCAGCGTGCGCGGGATTGGGGTCGCGGTCATCACCAGCAGGTGCGGCGGGCGCGCCGCCTTTTGCGTCAGCATCAGCCGCTGCGCGACACCGAAACGATGCTGTTCGTCGACGACCACCAGCGCGAGATCCTTGTAGGCCACCGCCTGCTGGAAGATCGCGTGGGTGCCGACGAGGATATCGATGCTGCCGTCGGCAAGCCCCATCAGCGTCGATTCGCGAACCTTGCCCTTGTCGCGCCCGGTGAGGATCGCGAGGTTCACGGGCAAGCCGCCGAGCATCCGCTGCAAGGTCGCAAAATGCTGGCGCGCCAAAATTTCGGTCGGCGCGAGCAGCGCCGCCTGCGTCCCCGCCTCGACCGCCGCCAGCATCGCGCGCAAGGCAACCAGCGTCTTGCCCGATCCCACGTCGCCCTGCAGCATGCGCAGCATCGGCGTGTCCTGCGCCATGTCGCCCGCGATCTCGCGCCCGACACGCTCCTGCGCGCCGGTCAGCCCGAAGGGCAGCTTCAGCGCGCCGGTTAGCCGCCCGTCGCCTACAACCGCCCTGCCCTTGCGCGTCCGCAGCCCTTGCCGGATCAGCATCAGCGCGACCTGGCTTGCGAAAATCTCGTCATAGGCGAGCCGGTCGCGCGCCGCCTCGTCGCGCGGGCTCGCATGCGCGCGCGCCATCGCCTCGCTCCACGCGGGCCAGCCCCGGCTCGCCAGCAGCGGCGCGTCGATCCATTCGGTGAGCTCGGGCCGCCGTTCGAGCGCCACGGCGGCGAGCTGCGACAGCCGCGCGTTTGTGAGCCCTTCGGTCAGCGGATAGACGGGCTCATGCTCGGCGATCCCCACCTCGTCGCCCGGCTCGGCGACATGGTCGGGGTGCACGATCTGGCGCATCTCGCCATATAGGTCGAGCCGCCCCGATACACGGCGCTTCTCTCCCAAGGGAAAGAGCTTCCGCGCCAGCCCCGACGTGCGCCCGAAATAGACAAGCCGGACATGATCGCCCGCATCGTCAAACGCCTCGACCCCGAACGGCGCGCGGGGTGAGCGACCAGCGCGGTAATCCTGCGCGGTCAGCTCGACGATGATCGTCTGCCCCGTCTGCGCCTGATCGAGCCGCTCGACCGGGAATCGCGAGATGAGTCCCGTCGGCAAATGAAACAGCACATCGACGACGCGCTCCAGCCCCAGCCGCGTCAGCGGCTTGGCAAGCTGCGGCCCGACGCCTTTCAGGTCGGTGAGCGCGGCAAAGAGCGGATTGAGTATCTCGGGTCGCATGGCTACTGCGGCTGTCTAGCGCGAGCCTTTCCAACTTGCACCATTCCTCTCCCCTTGCGGGAGAGGAAGCGAGACTTGCTCCGGGCCTGCCCGGGGCTTAGTCGCAGCTGGAGAGGGGTATATGCGCTCGCCATGCGAGCGCGCACCCTCTTCCAACTTCGCCTAGCCGCTCCGCGGCAAGGCTTCGTATCCTTCTCCCGTCGAGGGAGAAGGAATAGAGAGTAATCGATGCAAGACCGCCTCAAACGCCTGAAATTCCGTGCTTGGCACCGCGGCACGCGCGAGGCCGACTATATGATCGGCGGGTTTTTCGACCGCTATTCGGCGGAGTGGGGCGAAGAGGAACTCAGCTGGTACGAAGCCGTCGTCGAGGAAGACGACATCGACATCATGGCGTGGGCGCTCGGCACCGGTCAGCCGCCCGCGCATCTCGACCGGCCGGAGATGATCGCCGCGATGCGCCGCCTGGACTATATCCCGCTACCATGATTAGGGTCAGAATCCATCAAATGCACGTTCGAGGTTTGAGACAATTTTGTCCATTGCTTCGTTGGCAAGCGCAAGGAATATGTCGATATTTCCCAGCTTGCCAACGAAGCAATGGACAAAATTGTTCAAATCCCGAAAGGACGTCAAAATGGCTTCGATCTCGGGCCAAAATCCCCTTGGCAACAGAACCACTGTTCCCGGCGGGTCTTTTGGCCCGATACCTTCGCCATTTTGACGCCTCGAACGTGCATTTGATGGATTCTGACCCTTGACCGCCGCCGACATTTTTGCCGCGATCGGATCGGCATCGGCGCCGCTGACGCTGGCGCGCGCCTCCGACGGCTTCCTGCCACTGCTGCTCGCCGATCTCGCGCGGGCGAGCGACAAGCGCCTTGTCTATGTCGCGACCGACGATAGCGCGATGCAGGCGATCGCCGACGCCGCGCCCTTCTTCGCGCCCGACCTGATCGTCCACCGCTTCCCGGCGTGGGACTGCCTGCCCTATGATCGCGCGGGGCCGTCGATGCGCGTCAGCGCGGACCGGCTCGCGACGCTCTCGGCGTTGCAAATCGCACCGAAGCGCGGCGAACTGATCCTCACCACCGTCGCCGCGATCACCCAGCGCACGCTGACACCGTTCCGCATCCGCCAGCTCGCGACGACGCTCGCGGCGGGGCAGCGGATCGACCGCGATGCGCTCGCCGAGCTGCTCGTCGCGAACGGCTTCAGCCGCGTCGACACCGTCGCCGACCAGGGCGAATTCGCGGTGCGCGGCGGCATCCTCGACCTTTTCCCCGCGGGCGAAGAGACGGGCCTGCGCGTCGACTTCTTCGGCGACGAGATCGAGAGCATCCGCCGCTTCGATCCCGCCGACCAGCGCAGCCTTGGCCCCGCCAAGGCGCTGCAACTGCTCCCCGCCTCCGAAACCCTGCTCGACGAAGCGACGATCAAGCGCTTCCGCTCGGCCTATCGCGACCTGTTCGGCGGGCAGTCGACGGGCGATCCGCTCTATCAGGCGGTCAGCGACGGGCGGCGGCAGGCGGGCATGGATCATTGGCTGCCGCTGTTCGAGGAACGGCTCGCGACGCTGTTCGACCATATCGACCCCGCGACCCCGGTGCTGCGCGGCCACCGCACCGAGGCGACCGCCGAGACGCGCTTCGCCGCGATTTCCGACTATCACGCCAACCGCGTCGCCGCCGAACGCGAATCACCGGGCAGCTATCGCCCGCTCGCGCCCGAGACGCTCTATCTGACCGAGGAGGAATGGGCCGGAGCGGCCAAAGAGCGTCCGGTCCATATCGTCACGCCGTTCGACGTGCCGCCCGCCGCAACGGTCGTCGATCTCGAAACCTTCGCCGCGCGCGATTTCACCCCCGAGCGCACCGCCGACCTCAACGTCTACGACAAGGTTGCCGACCACCTTAGCGACGAGCGCCGCAAGGGCCGCCGCACGATCATCGCCAGCTATTCGGGCGGCGCGCGCGAGCGATTGTCGGGGCTGCTGCGCGATCATGGCGTCACCGCGCTCGCCCCCGCCGACAGCTGGCAGGACGCACTCGGCACCGCTTCTGCGACAAGCGGCGGCGCGACCGCGATGGTCGTCCTGCCGCTCGACCATGGCTTCGCCAGCGACGCGATCAGCCTGCTCACCGAACAGGATATCCTCGGTGAACGTCTCGTCCGGCGGCAGAAACGCCGCAAGAGCGCCGATGCCTTCCTCGCCGAGCTCGCAACGCTCAGCGTCGGCGACCTCGTCGTCCATCTCGACCACGGCATCGGGCGCTATGAGGGGCTGACCCAGATCCCCGTGGGCAACAGCCCGCACGATTGCGTCGCGCTGACCTACGCCGGCGGCGACAAGCTCTACGTCCCCGTCGAGAATCTCGACGTCCTCTCGCGCTACGGCGGCGAGAGCGAAGGTGTCGGTCTCGACAAGCTCGGCGGCGAAGCATGGCAGCGCCGCAAGGCGCGGATGAAGGAGCGGATCCGCGAGATCGCGGGCGAACTGCTCGCAACCGCGGCGCAGCGCGCGCTCCGCTCGGGCGAATTGCTCGCCCAGGACGCCGCCTATCCCGCCTTCGCCGACCGCTTTCCCTATCAGGAAACCGACGATCAGGACCGCGCGATCGGCGATGTGCTCGCCGACATGGCGTCGGGCCGCCCGATGGACCGGCTCGTCTGCGGCGACGTCGGGTTCGGCAAGACCGAAGTGGCCTTGCGCGCCGCGTTCGTCGCCGCGATGGCGGGGGTGCAGGTCGCGGTCGTGGTGCCGACGACGTTGCTCGCGCGCCAGCATTACACCAATTTCTCCGAGCGTTTCAAAGGCTTCCCGGTCAACATCGGCCGCTTGTCTCGCCTCGTTCCGACAGGCGAAGCACAGAAGACGCGCGACGGGCTCGCAAGCGGTCATATCGACATCGTCGTCGGCACCCACGCGGTGATCGCCAAATCGGTCGAGTTCAAGAATCTCGGCCTCGTCATCGTCGACGAGGAACAGCGCTTCGGCGTCGTCCACAAGGAACGGCTGAAGCAGCTCAAGACCGACGTCCACGTCCTGACCCTCACCGCGACGCCCATCCCGCGCACGCTCCAGATGGCTATGTCGGGCCTCCGCGAACTCAGCGTGATCCAGACGCCGCCGGTCGACCGCCTCGCGGTGCGCACCTATGTGGCGCCGTGGGATCCGGTCGTGCTCCGCGAAGCGTTGCTGCGCGAACATGACCGCGGCGGGCAAAGCTTCTTCGTCGTCCCGCGGATCAAGGATCTGCCCGATATCGAGGAATTCCTGCGCAACCGCGTACCCGAAATCAAATATGTCGTCGCGCACGGCCAGATGACCCCCACCGAGGTCGAGGACCGGATGAGCGCCTTCTACGACCGCAAATATGATGTCCTGCTGTCGACGACGATCGTCGAAAGCGGGCTCGACATCCCCAGCGCCAACACGCTGATCATCCACCGCGCCGACCGCTTCGGTCTCGCCCAGCTCTATCAGCTGCGCGGCCGCGTCGGACGGGCGAAGACGCGCGCCTATGCCTATCTCACGACCCCCGAGCATGGCGCGATCACCGACACCGCCGAAAAGCGGCTCAAGCTGCTCGGCGATCTCGACACATTGGGCGCGGGATTCCAGCTTGCGAGCCACGACCTCGACATTCGCGGCGCGGGCAACCTCGTCGGCGACGAGCAGTCGGGGCATATCCGCGAGGTCGGCTTCGAACTCTATCAGTCGATGCTCGAAGAGGCGATCCTCGTCGCCAAAGCCGAGGGCGCCGGAAAACTGCCGCCGCGCGAAGCGCTGTCACCCGTCATCACCGTCGACGCGCCGATCCTGATACCCGAGGATTATGTCCCCGACCTGCCGCTGCGCATGGCGCTCTACCGCCGCCTCAACGATGCGCAGGACCGCCCGGCGCTCGACGCGTTCGCGGCCGAGATGATCGACCGCTTCGGGCCGCTGCCGCCCGAGACTGCGAACCTCGTCCAGCTGATGGAAATCAAGGCGAACGCGAAGCTCGCGGGCATCGCCAAGCTCGATGTCGGCACCAAGGGCGCGCTCGTCAGCTTCCACGGCGACCAGTTCGCCAACGTCCCCGGCCTCATCGCCTATGTCGAACGGCTGAAAGGTCGCGCGCGCATCCGCCCCGACAACAAGCTGTCGATCAGCGGCGACTGGGCCAGCACCGGCGCACGCCTCAACGGCGCGCTGCAATTGTCGAAGGGTTTGGGCAAGCTGGCGCGGCAGGTGGGCTAAGGAAATGCCGTACCCCGGCGAAAGCCGGGGTCCATCTCCCGCCGCTGCGGCAAGAACCACGCCCAGGTGATGGACCCCGGATCAAGTCCGGGGCACAGTTATTTTTGAGCTGTAAGCAATCCCAACAACTGATCCGCCGGCACCGGCCCCGACTTCAAAAACCCCTGCCAGGTCGCGACCCCCAGTTCGGACAATCGCGCAAGCTGACGCTCATTCTCGATCCCCTCGGCGACCACGAGCAGCCCCAGCGCGCGCGCCAGATCGACGATCGCGCGCACGACGATGCGGTCGCGGTCGCTGCCGTCGATCGTGCGGGTAAAGCCGCTGTCGATCTTGAGATAATCGATCGGCAATCGCGCGAGCAGCGACAGGCTGGAATAGCCGGTGCCGAAATCGTCGATCGCGACCGCGACGCCGAGCGCACGGATTTGCGCCAGCTGCTCGGCGGCGCTCGCGGGGTCGCTCAGCATCGCCTGCTCGGTCAGCTCGAGCGTCAGCCGGTCGGGATCAACCTTCGCCGCCTTTGCCATGCCCGCGAACCGGCCGGCAAATTCGGGATCGCCCAGATCGGCGGCGGTGATGTTGAGCGAGACGCGCAGCTTCGCCAGCGCCTTTGACCAGGTCGCCATTTCGGCGAGCGCGACGCGGTGCGCATGTTCGGTGAGCTCGCATTCGAGCCGCGCCGCACGCGCTGCGGTCACGAGCGGCCCCGCGCCGAGCAGGCCAAGCTCGGGATGCTGCCAGCGCAGCAGCGCCTCGACCCCGGTCATCTCGCCGGTCACAACCTCATATTGCGGCTGGTAGTGGATCACGACCTCGTTCTGCGACAGCGCGGCGTGGACCATCACCCCGTCGCGCGCCGACGCCGGCCGCGCCAGTTGATCGCAGGCCGCGCGCAATTGCTCGGCGACCGAATCATCGCGCGTGATCAGCGCCGCGGCGATGCGGATCGACAGGCGCCCGTTCGGATCGCCGACGATCGGTTCGGCCAGCGCGACGTGAAGCGCACGTTCCTGCGCGCGGAGGGCGCCGAGCGACATCGGTGTCGACGGGACGATCAGGAAGCGCGGGCCGTCGAGCCGGTCGACGCACGATCCCTGCCCGAATTCGTCGCTCGCGAAATTCTCGAGCCGCCGCCCGATCTCGTCGAGCACCGAATCGCCCGTCGCCGTCCCCGCGCTGTTGTTGATGCGCGCCATCTGGTCGACCTGGACCAGGATAACGCCGGCGTCGGCATCATAGCGCGCGTGCAGGGCTTCGAGTTTGCGGGCGCAGGCGAAAAGGGTCTCGGACAAGCGATTCATCGCATTCCCCTAGCAGGCTTTGCTTGCCAAGTTCCTGCCTTTTGCACCAATATGGGCGCGTGGCTGCCACATTTTCCCATAGCGCCGCGCCCGCGGCGCCGTTGATCGACGGCATTGGCCGTCGGATCAGCTATTTACGCCTGTCGGTCACCGATCGCTGCGACCTGCGCTGCCGCTATTGCATGGCCGAAGATATGACCTTCCTGCCCAAATCGGCGGTGCTCAGCATAGAGGAAATGGGCGAAATCGCCGAGCGCTTCGTGGCCCGCGGCATAAACCGCATCCGCCTGACCGGCGGCGAACCGCTGGTGCGGCGCGGGATCGACACGCTGGCGATGCGACTGGGGGCGATGATCGGCCACGGCCTCGACGAACTGACGCTCACCACCAACGCGATGCGGCTGGCCGAGCATGCGCCGATGCTGGCGGCGGCGGGCGTGCGCCGCATCAACGTCAGTCTCGATACGCTGGACCCGACCGTCTTTCGTCATATCACCCGCGTCGGCGACCTCGCCATCGCGCTGCGCGGGATCGATGCGGCGCGTGCCGCCGGACTGGCGGTCAAGATCAACATGGTCGCGCTCGCCGGGCTCAACGAGGATCAGCTGCTGCCGATGCTCGATTATTGCGCCGCCACCGGCTGCGACCTGACGCTCATCGAAACGATGCCGCTCGGCGAGGTCGAGGGCGACCGCAGCGATCACTACATCCCGCTCCACCAGTTCATCGCGCCGCTCCGCGAAGCGCGCGCCATCTATCCGGTCGACAAGCGCACCGGCGGCCCGGCGCGCTATTTCGCGGTCGAGGGCAGCCCGGTGGCGCTCGGCCTCATCACCCCGCTCAGCGACAATTTCTGCGCCACCTGCAACCGCATTCGCCTGACTGTCGAAGGCCGCGTCTATATGTGCCTTGGCCAGGACGATCATGTCGACCTGCGCGCCGCGCTGCGCGAGGGCGGCGACGTCGACGGGTTGATTGATGCGGCTTTGGCTGGCAAACCCCGCGCGCATGACTTTCATATCGAACGAAAGTCCAAACCGGCGGTCGCGCGTCATATGAGTGCAACGGGCGGCTGAGGGGCCGCCCGCTAGGGGAACCGGACCAATATGCATCGCAAGATTGCGCTCGTCGCATCGAACGCGCCGGCGGCCATGGAGGCGGAAGCCGAGTTGCGCCCGCTCTATGACTTTGTGGAGCTGGCCGAGGCCGATCTGCTGATCGCGCTCGGCGGCGACGGTTTCCTGCTCCACATGTTGCACCAATTGCTCGATCAGCGCCGCAGCATGCCCGTTTTCGGCATGAACCGCGGCACCATCGGGTTCCTGATGAACGAGTTCCGGATCGAGGGGCTGGTCGACCGGATCGCCGCCGCGCGCCCCTTCCTGATCCATCCTTTGTCGGGCGACATCACGACGATCAGCGGCGAGCGGCACATCCTGCCCGCGATCAACGAGATTTCGCTACTGCGTGAAACGCGCCAGGCGGCAAAGCTGGAAGTGATGATCAACGAAAAGACGATGCTCGAGGAACTGGCGTGCGACGGCGTGCTCGTGTCGACCCCCGCGGGATCGACCGCCTATAATCTCAGCGCCAACGGCCCCATCCTGCCGCTCGAATCCGAAATGCTCGCGCTGACGCCGATCAGCCCCTTCCGCCCCCGCCGCTGGCGCGGTGCGCTGGTCCCCGAATCGACGAGCATCCGCTTCAACGTCCGCGAGGCCGCGAAGCGCCCGGTCAGCGCCGTCGCCGACCAGCGCGAGATTCGCGATGTGAAGACGGTTTTGGTCACCACCGACCGCAGCCGGCCGCTGACGTTGCTGTTCGATCCCGACCAGGGGCTCGACGAACGCATCGCGATGGAACAATTTATCGCCTGAGAGTGGCAAATGGCCACAAAAGCCCCTTGATAAAGTTGTCGGTTGGCGGCAAAGGGGCCGCCTTGCCCGCTTCGGCGGCGTGTTCCTCGGTAGCTCAGCGGTAGAGCAATCGACTGTTAATCGATCGGTCGTAGGTTCGAATCCTACCCGGGGAGCCAATTCTTTTCAGACACACGAAAGTCTACGCCAAAGCACCCTAGCTTTGCGCGGCATTCGCCAGACTTGGCGCCCCTACTCCGGGGCAGCGATGAAAAGAGCCAAAACTCTTATCGCAAAGTAAAATACCGTAGATCGCCTCCACACTGCAACGGGAAAACCGCCTTCGCGTAGGCTGGCGTAGTAATACAAGCCACAGCGTTCCCAGGCGTATTAGTGGGTTCAGCAGCGCAGTCCTGCGCCCTCTTCATTACGCCGGCTTACCCTTGTGAACCAACAAAGCCGATAAGCGACCTTCTGTTTCCGGCCGCTGCACGAACCGCTCCGCGGATTGGCGCTAGCCTCGATGTAAAGCGGCCCAGCGATCGCCGCACCTGATTGAACGCGGGCTGCCGCAGGCAGACCCTTTCGGCTCCTTTACCTGAGGAGTCGAACGATGAACGAGC
>NZ_DATFFD010000092.1:0-3167 GCF_035250425.1 Sphingopyxis sp. | reverse complement strand
CATGGCAGAAAGGCGGCGTCGAAAACGCCATCGGCAGGCTGCGCCGAAACCTGCCCCGAAAAACCAACCTCGATGACTTGCCTGGCAACGCCTTCGACGCCATCATCGCAAACTACAACAATACCCCCAGAAAATGCCTCGACTTCAAAACTCCAGCCGAAACCTTCCTGATGTTGCACTTCAAATGTGAATCCACAGGGGTCCATTCAGGCGGGCGTCGCCATGGATGCCGGATCAAGTCCGGCATGACGAAAGATGGGGTAGCGAAATAGGGGAGACGGGACATTGCCAGTCAAGGCGATGCGGCATAGCTAAGGGGCGATGATGTTCGTCCTCGCTCTCGCCATGCTCGCCGCTCCTCCGGCCGCAGCAACGCCCCCGGCACCGCCACCCGTCGAACGCTGCGGATATCGCATCGTCGAAACCTTCCCGCACGATGCGGCCAGCTTCACCCAAGGCCTCTTCTGGGACGAGGGGCATCTTTACGAAGCCACCGGCCAATATGGTCAGTCCCGCGTGGCGCGGCTCGACCTCAAGACCGGCAAGGCGCTGGCGCAAACCAAGCTGCCGGCGGACCAGTTCGGCGAAGGCATCACGCGCTGGGGCGACCAGATCATCGGCGTGACCTGGCAGGGCGGCGTCGGCAATCGCTGGTCAATCAGGGATATGAAGCCCACCGGCACCTTCAAATATGAAGGCGAGGGCTGGGGCGTGACGATGGTCGAGGGCAGCCTGGTCTTGAGCGACGGCACGACGGACCTGCGCTTTTTCGACCCCGCGACGATGAAGGAGCGGAAGCGTGTCACGGTGCGTTTCGGCGGCCGGCCGATCCCGATGATCAACGAGCTCGAAACGATCGACGGCCAGATCTGGGCGAATATCTGGATGACCGACTTCATCGTCCGCATCGATCCCGCCACCGGCAACGTCGTCTCGCTTGTCGACCTGACGGGGCTCAAGGCCGACGCGGGTGTGAGCGGGACGGACAGCGTGCTCAACGGCATTGCATGGGACGCGAAAACGAAGCGCCTGTTCGTCACCGGAAAATATTGGCCGAAGCTTTACGAAATAGCGCTCGCGGGCTGCCGTTAGCCGCCCGACAGCGCCGCCTCCATTCGTGCGGCGGCCGTATCGTAAACATGCTCTCTCAATCCCGCGGTGATCGCCTTCGGCGCGCGGTCGGGATGGCCGCCGGGGAAAGGCGGCGCGGGATCATATTCGATCGCGAGCTGGATCGCTTGCGCCACCGCATCGCCGCGCAGCCGGGCGATGAGCGTCAGCGCGAAATCGAGCCCCGAGGTGACGCCGCCGCTGGTGACGACATTCCCGTCCTCGACGACGCGCGCCTTCACCGGCTCGGCGCCGACCAGCGGCAGCAAATGGGTATAGGCCCAGTGTGTCGTCGCGCGCTTACCCGCGAGCAGTCCGGCGCGGCCGAGCAGGAAAGCGCCGGTGCAGACGCTCGTCACCCACTGCGCGCCCGCGGCCTGGCGCACGATGAAATCGATCGTCGCGGTATCGCGCAGCGCATCGGCGACACCGTGCCCGCCGGGGATGCAGAGGATGTCACCCTGCGGCGCGCCCGCGAAATCATGCGTGGGCACGATCGCGAAGCCGCTGTCGGTCATGATCGGATCGAGGTTGGCGGCGGCACCGGCAAGCGTTGCGCCGGGCATGCGCGAAAGCGCCTGCGCGGGCGCGGTGAAGTCGAGCTGGGTGATGCCGGGAAAAAGCAGGAAGACGATATTGGTGCCGGGCGCGGCGGCGGGGGTATCGGTCATGCGGATGTCCTTGCGCTGGCGGTGGATCACCCAGGCGCGCGGCTCATGACGGCCTGCCGGCCGGCCCCGCTTCCCGATGGGATCCCATCTTCAGCGCCATTCGCGGGGCGCGCTCAACCTAACCCCCCGGCGCGGCGAGGGGAAGACGCTATTTGTCGGCCTTTTCCGTCCCGTCGACCGCCTTGCCCGGTTCGGCCGGCGCGGTGTTGTCGCGGCTTTCGAGCATTTCGGCGGCATCATCGAGCGCCTTCGCCTCGCTGACGGTCACGCCGCCGGGGCCGGGTTCATTGTCGGTGCGGCTGCATCCCGTCGTCAGGATCAGCATCGCGAGCGCTGCGCTCGTCATCCGAAGGTCGATCATCGCATGGCTCCCATGAAAAAGGGCTCCATCCACCGTGGATGGAGCCCCGATATCAGCCCGAAGGCGTGCCGACGACTTACTTCTTGTCGTTGGCTTCGGCCTTCTTGGTTTCTTCGGCGATTTTGGCGCCGGCCTTGTCGGCGGCTTCGCCAGCGGCGTTCACGGTGCCTTCGACGGCGTTGCCGGCCTTATCGGCGGCGGCGGCGGTCGCATCGGCGGCTTCGTCGGCGGCAGCAGCCGTCGCGTCGGCAGCGCCAGCGGCGGCATCGGCAGCGGCATCGCCAGCGGCGGCGGCGTCATCGGCGGCCGAAGTGGCGGTTTCCGAAGCGGCGTCCTGGGTCTTTTCCGAGCAGGCGGCGAGGCTGAAGGCCGCGGCGGCCATCGAGGCGATGATGATCTTGCGCATGATATTCCTTTCGAATGCAATGGCCGGGCGACGGCCATAGGGTCAGAGAGTTAACGGCGGATCAGGGGCTTGGCAACGGCGCTGCTTGATACCTGTTCCGAATGAAAAAGGGGCCACCGGCGAACCGGCGACCCCCTTTTGTCTTTGACATTTCTTCGGCCCGAAGGCCGAAAAATGCTTACTTCTTGGCTTCTTCCATCGCGCCCTTGGCGGCGTCGGCAGCTTCCTTGGCAGCGCCGGCAGCTTCGGTCGCCTTGTCGGCAGCCTTGGCAGCGGCGTCGGCGCCTTCGCCAGCAGCGGCAGCACCGGCGGCTTCGGCGGCGGCGCCGGCTTCGCCAGCAGCAGCGGCGGTCGCGTCGGCAGCGCCTTCAGCCGCTTCCATCGCGCCATCAGCAGCGCCTTCGACGGTCGCAGCTGCGTCTTCGGTTGCGGCAGCCGTGTCGTCGGCAGCCTTTTCGGCGCAAGCAGCGAGGCCCATCGAGGCGGCGAGGACGAGCGACAGAGTGATCGATTTCTTCATTTGGGAATACCCCTCTCGGTTTGAATTGACCGATCGGCACAGGAACTGATCGATCCCGAAATTTGCCAATCGCGCGCAGAATTACCCCCTCGCCAAATG
>NZ_DATFFD010000091.1:0-2622 GCF_035250425.1 Sphingopyxis sp. | reverse complement strand
TCGCGGCGATCGTCGGCTGCGCCGGCCTCGCGCCGACGATGGCGGCGATCGAGCAGGGCGGGATCGTCGCGCTGGCCAACAAGGAAGCGCTCGTCTCGGCGGGCGAGGTCATGACTGCCGCGGTCGCGCATCCCAACTGGTCGATGGGCGCGAAAATCAGCGTCGATTCGGCGACGATGATGAACAAGGGCCTCGAGCTGATCGAGGCGCATCACCTGTTCCCGGTCGGGCTCGAGCGGATCGAAATCCTCGTCCACCCGCAATCGGTGATCCACAGCCTCGTCGAATATATCGACTGTTCGACGCTGGCGCAGCTCGGCTCGCCCGACATGCGCATCCCGATCAGCAGCGCGCTTGCCTGGCCGCAGCGGATGGCGACGCCATGCGCCCCGCTCGACCTCGCGACCATCGCGCGGCTCGATTTCGAGGCGCCCGACGAGGTCCGCTTCCCCGCGACCGCGCTCTGCCGCGCCGCGATCGCCGAGGGCGGCGCGCGCCCGGCGCAGCTCAACGCCGCGAACGAAGTGGCGGTCGCCGCCTTCCTCGCGGGGCGCATTTCCTTCCCCGCGATCGTCGATACGGTGCGCCGCGTGATCGATGCCGATGCGCCCGCGGTGCCGGCATCGCTTCAGGACATATTCAGCGTCGATACCGCATCCCGCGCAGCTGCTCGGCATTTGGTGGACCAATATGAACATGCTTGAAGTACCGCTTTGGCTCTATCCGGTCGCGTTCCTCGCGGTCTTGGGGCCGCTCGTGTTCGTGCACGAATATGGCCATTACATCGTCGGCCGCTGGTGCGGGGTGAAGGCCGACACCTTCTCGATCGGCTTCGGCCGCAAGATCCTCGGCTGGACCGACAAGCGCGGCACCGAATGGAAGATCGGCTGGCTGCCGCTCGGCGGCTATGTCCAGTTCGCGGGCGACCGCGATGCGGTGAGCCAGCCCGACGCCAATTGGCAGGCGCTGCCCGCCGCGCAAAAGTCACACACTTTTCCCGCGCAACCGGTGTGGAAACGGGCGCTGATCGTCGTTGCGGGGCCGGTGACCAATTTTCTGTTCGCGATCCTGATCCTTGCCGGTTTTGCGTGGATCGGGGGGCAGGCGGTGACGCCCCCCGTGGTCGGAGCGGTTGAAGCAGGATCGTCCGCGGCCGCTGCGGGCCTTAGGGCTGGCGACCGGATCGCGTCGATCAACGGGCGGGAGATCGAGGTATTCAGCGACCTTCGCATGGCGGTCGAACATCGTCCCGGCGAAAGGCTGGAGGTCCGCGTCACGCGCGACGGGCAGGATCGATTGGTCGCACTGACCCCGCACCTGGTGCGCGAGAAAGACCCCTTCGGCAAGGAATATACACGCGCCATCGTCGGCATCGCGCCGCCGCCGCCGCAGGTGCAACCGGTGCCGCTATGGGACGCTCCGCTGGTCGGAATTAGCCAGACATGGCAGATCGTCCGGCAGACGGGCGAAGTGTTGGGCCAGTTCGTCACCGGGCGCCGCTCGATCAAGGATATGAACGGTCCGGTCAAAATTGCGGAATTCTCGGGCAAGGCGGCGACGCTGGGGCTCGCGACGCTGATCGGCTTTATCGCGCTCATTTCCATCAATCTGGGGTTCATCAACCTCTTGCCATTGCCGATGCTCGATGGCGGTCATCTGGCCTTCTACGCCTATGAAGCGATCCGGCGCCGCCCCGCGCCGCCGCAGGCGCAGGAATGGGCGTTCCGATTCGGCTTTGCGGCGATCGTGACCCTTATGCTGGTCGTGACTTTCAACGATTTGGGCTCAATTGGCGTGTGGGACAGGATCGCCCGCTTGATTGGCTAGCGAGTCTGGGGCAGGGAGTGGCGCGCGAACCTGCGGTCAGGCGGGTTTGGCGCTTTTGAGTTATTTTTTCGGGATGAACAGCGTGGCTTCACACAAATTCTCGGCGCGGACGCAGCTGTCGGTACTTCTTTTGGCCGGCACGATGCTTGGCGCGCCGGTGATGGCGCAACAGGTTGCGCCGCCACCAGTCCCCGCTCCGGGCGTCCCGGCTCCGGCTCCCGAAGCGGCCCCTGCCGCGACGACGGTCAAGTCGATCACCGTCGTCGGCAACCAGCGGCTCGAGGCGCAGACGATCCTGTCGTACCTGCGCCTGCGCGTCGGCCAGCAATATGACCGGTCGATCCTCGACCAGGCGCTGAAGGATCTGGCCGCGACCGAATTGTTCAAGGATTTCCAGATCACCGACAATGCCGGTGCGCTGACGATCCAGGTCACCGAAAACCCGGTGATCAACCGCGTCATCCTGGAAGGCAACAAGCGCCTGAAGGAAGACAAGCTCCGGCCCGAGATCAAGCTCGCGCCGCGCCAGATTTTCACCCGCTCGAAAGTCCGCGCCGACGTGGCGCGCATCATCGAGCTCTACAAGCGCCAGGGCCGCTTCGCCGCGACGGTCGAGCCGAAGATGGTGTCGCTCGACCAGAACCGCGTCGACGTCGTGTTCGAAATCAACGAAGGGCCGAAATCGAAGGTCCGCCAGATCAACATCATCGGCAACGAGAAGTTCAGCGACGGCGACCTCAAGGACGAGATGGCGACGAAGCAGTCGAGCCTGATGACGATCCTGTCGTCGAACAC
>NZ_DATFFD010000090.1:0-2979 GCF_035250425.1 Sphingopyxis sp. | reverse complement strand
CCATTTGCCATAGCCGACGAGCGCGAGGCAGCCGACCATCGAGCGCACCTGATGATGCAGGAAGCTGCGCGCCGCGGCCTCGATAATCAGCTCGTCGCCGTGACGGCTCACCGTCAGCTTGTCGAGCGTCTTCACCGGGCTTTGCGACTGGCAATGCGCCGAGCGAAAGGTCGTGAAATCGTGCAGGCCGATCAGTTGCTGCGCCGCGGCGTGCATCGCATCCGAATCGAGCGGCCGGGCGACCTGCCACGACAGCCCCTTGTCCCAGGTCAGCGGCGCGCGGCGGTTGACGATGCGATACTCATACGACCGGCCAGTGCAGGCAAAGCGCGCGTGCCAGTCGTCGGGGACGATCTCGCACCCCACCACCGCGACCGGCGCGGGGCGCAGCTGCGCGTTCAGCGCCTCGGTCAGCTTGAACGGGGTCAGCGGCTTGTCGATGTCGACATGCGCGCGCATCGCGATGGCGTGGACCCCGGCGTCGGTGCGCCCGGCGCTGAACACCTGCACCGTCTCTGCGGTAAAGCGATGGATCGCTTCCTCGATGACCTGCTGGACGCTCGGGCCGTGCGCCTGCCGCTGCCAACCCATGAACGGGCGGCCATCATATTCGATGGTGAGGGCGAAGCGCGTCATCGCGGCGTCCGTGGGCAATAAATAGGGACAGTCCCTATTTTTTCCGAACCGGCGGGAGCTGCATATGGGCAACTGCGAGAAAAATAGGGACTGTCCCTATTTATTGAGCGCCTCGTCATGCGAGTCTGGTTCCTCTAGGTATCGCGCGACCGCGCAGCAGTTCGCCGGCGTCCATCGCGGGCTTGCCGGCGCGCTGGACCCGCGTCGCGCGGATCGCGCCGGGATTGCAGGCGACAGTCAGCGCCTCGTCGAGCGTGACGCCGGAAGTGGCGCCCGCGACCGTATCGGACGGGTGCACGACCTCGGCGGCGAGGATTTTGTAGCGTTCGCCGTCGAGCTCGAAGAAGGCGCCGGGCGTCGGGTTGAACGCGCGGATCTGGCGCTCGACCTGCACCGCGCTGGTCAGGAAATCGAGCCGTGCTTCGCTTTTGTCGATCTTGGCGGCGTAGGTGACGTCGTCGCCGGGTTGCGCTTCGGGTGCGAAGGCGTGGAGGTCGCTCATCACCTTCACCATCAGCCGGGCGCCCATCGCCGCCAGCTCGTCGGTCAATTCGCCCGCCGTCTTGCCATCGACCGGCGTCCGCCCGATCAGCCGCATCGCGCCTGTGTCGAGCCCGACATCCATCTGCATGATTGTCACGCCCGTCTCGGCATCGCCCGCGAGGATCGCGCGCTGCACCGGTGCAGCGCCGCGCCAGCGCGGCAGGATCGAGCCATGGACGTTAAGGCAGCCCTCGCGCGGGGCATCGAGGATCGCGGACGGCAGGATCAGGCCGTACGCCGCGACCACCGCGACATCGAGGTCGAGCGCGGCGAACTCGGCCTGCGCCTCTTCGCCTTTCAGGCTCTTCGGCGTGCGGACGGGCAGGCCATGGGCTTCGGCCCAGCCATGCACCGCGCTCTGCTGTACCTTCTTGCCGCGCTGCGCCGGGCGCGGGGGCTGCGTATAGACGGCCACGACCTGATGCCCCGCGGCATGAAGCGCGGCGAGCGTCGGCACCGCAAAGGGCGGCGTTCCCATAAAGGCGATGCGCATGGGCTGCGCCTTTGGCCGACCGTCGCATCATATTCAACCCCTCTCCCCTTGCGGGAGAGGGAGCGAGACTTGCGAGCTTGCTCGCTAGTCGCAGCGGGAGAGGGGGCGCGGCGTCACGCCCCCTCTCCAGCCTTCGCTAAGCGCTTTCGCGCCAAGCTTCGGCATCCTCTCCCGCAAGGGGAGAGGATTGTGCAGTCCCTTCCAGCGCGATAGGTGCATGACATGGCGTCCACCGAAATCGAAGCGCTCGTCCAGCAACTCGCCCGCCTGCCGGGTCTCGGCCCGCGCTCGGCACGGCGCGCGGTGCTGCACCTGATGAAGAAGCGCGAAAGCGCATTCGTGCCGCTGCTCGCGGCGCTCCAGACGGTGTCCGAACGGCTCGTCACCTGCGGCATTTGCGGCAATGTCGACACGCACGACCCCTGCGCGATCTGCGCCGACCCGCGCCGCGATGCGCGCTCGTTGTGCGTTGTCGAAGAGGTGTCGGACCTGTGGGCGCTCGACAAGTCGCGGCTATTTCCCGGAAAATATCATGTGCTCGGTGGACGGCTGTCGGCGCTGGAGGGCGTCCGCCCGCAGGACTTAGCGATCGACGCGCTGGTGAGCCGCGTTGCCGCGGGCGGCATTGACGAGGTCGTACTCGCCATGAACGCCACGCTGGAGGGGCAAACGACCGCGCATTATCTCGCCGAGCGGCTTGAGAGCTATCCGGTGCGGCTCACGCAGCTGGCGCATGGCTTGCCGGTCGGCGGCGAGCTCGATTATCTTGACGAGGGCACGCTGGCGCAGGCGCTTCGGGCAAGACGGCCGGTGGGTTGACGACGGGCGTTCGAGTTCATACCTGAGCCCCCATGGCCTTACTCCCTATCATAGAGACCCCGGATCCCCGGCTGCGTATCATTTCGAAGCCCGTCGAAAAATTCGACGCCGAGCTCAAGACGCTGATCGCCGACATGTTCGAGACGATGTACGACGCCCCCGGTATCGGGCTGGCGGCGATCCAGGTCGGGGTGGCGAAGCGCATCCTGGTGATCGACCTGCAGGAACCCGATCCCGACGACGAAGAAGGCAAGACGCTGATCCGCGAGCCGCGCGTCTTCATCAACCCCGTTTTTTCCGACGAGAGCGAAGAGCATAGCGTTTATCAGGAAGGCTGCCTGTCGGTCCCCGAGCAATATGCCGAAGTAACGCGCCCCGCCGAGGTCACTGTCGACTGGCAGGATGCGGATGGCAAGCATCACCAGGAACGCATGACCGGCCTGATGGCGACGTGCATCCAGCACGAACATGACCATCTGGAGGGTATT
>NZ_DATFFD010000089.1:0-16386 GCF_035250425.1 Sphingopyxis sp. | reverse complement strand
CGAGGCGATGGCGCTCGCGGCGGCGGGCGACACGGCGCGCGGCGCGACCGCCTATGTCACGCTCGAACCCTGCGCCCATGCGAGCCCGCGCGGGCCGGCGTGCAGCGATGCGCTGATCGCCGCGGGCATCGCGCGCGTCGTGATCGCCGCGCAGGATCCCGATCCGCGCACCGACGGCAAGGGAATCGCACGGTTGCAGGCGGCGGGGATCGAGGTCGTGTTCAACATCCTTCCCGCCGAAGCGCGCGCCGCGATGGCGCCCTGGTGGACGCGGCACATCGAAGGGCGGCCGTTCGTCACGCTCAAGCTCGCGACCTCGCTCGACGGCTGCATCGCCCGCGCCGACGGCTCGAGCCGCTGGATCACCGGCGCGCGCGCCCGCGCGCACGGGCATCTCGAGCGCGCAGCCCATCAGGCGATTCTCGTCGGGCGCGGGACGTTCGAAACCGACGCGCCGAAACTCGACGTGCGGCTGCCGGGGCTCGAAGACCGCAGCCCCCGCAAATTCCTGCTCACCCGCGGCGAAGCGCCCGCGGACTGGACCGCCGCCGCCTCGCCCGAAGCGGTGGGCGACGTCGATTCGCTGCTCGTCGAGGGCGGCGCTGGCGCGGCATCGGCCTTTCTTGCCGCCGACCGCGTCGACCGGCTTCTGCTCTACCGCGCGCCGATCCTCATCGGCGGCGGCAGGCCCGCGCTCGGCGACATCGGCCTCACCGATCTCGACGACGCGCACGGCCGCTGGCGCCTTGCCGACAGCCGCCTGCTTGGCAGCGACCGGCTCGACGTCTACGAGCGCGTCAGAGAAGGATAACCGGGGTCGGAACCTGTTTCTGGGGCGGCTGAGGTTTGAGTCAAATTTGTTCAGCGCAGCGTCGATATCGCAAGGCTCTTCGACGCTGCGATGGACAAATTTGGCCAAATCCCGCAGGGACAGCAAAATGGCTTCCATCTCGGGTCAAAATCCCCTTGGCAATGGGACCACCATTTCCTGCGGGGATTTTGACCCGATATGTTCGCCATTTTGCTGCCTCAGTCACCCCAGAAACAGGTTCTGACCCCATATGTTCACCGGCATCATCACCGACATCGGCACCATCCGCAGCCGCGAGGATCGCGGCGACACGCGGCTCGTCATCGACACCGCCTATGATGTGGGCGGCATCGACATCGGCGCCTCGATCGCCTGTTCGGGCGCGTGCCTCACCGTCGTCGAAAAGGGTGTGTACGACGGCAGCAACGGCCCCGCCGGCTGGTTCGCGATCGACGCCAGCGGCGAAACGCTCGCGCGCACCGCGCCGGGCATGTGGGACCAGGGGCGCCGTCTCAACCTCGAACGTGCGCTCAAGATCGGCGACGAACTCGGCGGGCATATCGTCACCGGCCATGTCGACGACATCGGCCACATCGTGTCGGCCCTACCCGTCGGCGACAGCGTGACGGTCACGGTGGCGGCGCCCGCGACGCTCGCGCCGCATATCGCGCCCAAGGGTTCGATTACCGTCGACGGCGTGTCGCTCACGGTGAACGAGGTGACCGACCAGCCGAACGGCGAGGCGCATTTCACGCTCAACATCATTCCGCACACGCAGGAGATGACGACGCTGAACGAAGCCGCGGCGGGGCGGCCGGTCAATCTGGAGATCGATATTCTCGCGCGCTATCTGGCGCGGATGCAGGCGCGCGGATAATTTGATTCACGCGAAGACGCGAAGACGCAAAGAGGTTGCGTTTGCCGCGGAGCGGCTTTCTCCTTGCACAGGGGGTTAGCCGCGAAGCAAGAAATGGGGCCATTCGGCCCAGGCTTATCTCTTCGCGTCTTCGCGTCTTCGCGTGAAATTCTTTCAGACGCCCTCTCCCCATGGCCCCGCGAGTTCGGGATCCGCAGCCACCATCGACCGCCGCATCGCGAGCCGGCCGATACGCAGCAGTTCGGCCTTGCGCCGCGCGGGGGCGAGGTTGCAGCTTGCGGCTTCGCGCACGACCGCCGCGCCATAGCGGTCGGCGATAATCAGCCCCGAGCTTTCGGGGCGATACTCGGGGGTTTCGAGGATCGCGGGGTCGAGCCCCGACGCGAGCGCCCAGTAGAAACGGTCGCACCAGTCGCAATAGTCGGGCCATTTGCCGTCGCCGTGCAGGTCGGCGCGGCTGACCTTGATCTCGACGATGGTGATATTGCCCTTGGCGTCGATCGCCGTGAGGTCGGTGCGCCGTCCGTTGGGCAATGGCACCTCGGGGATCGCGACCAGCCCGGCCTGCGCGAACAGCCGGCATACGCCGCGCGCGACGTCCGCGGCGGTGATCATATCCGTCATCGCTTAAAGTCCGTCCTCAGAACGGGACGTCGTCGTCCAGATCGTCGTCGAAGGGCGGACGTCCGCCGCCGCTCGAACCGCCGCCAAAGCCGCCACCGGACGAGCCGCCCGACGAACCGCCGCCGCCGCCCTGGTTCCAGCCGCCGCCCGAGCCACCGCCCGACGAACCGCCGCTCCATTCGTCACCGCCGCCGCTGCCGCCGCGCGAACCGCCGCCGCCCGGCGCGCCGTCGAGCATGGTCAGCGTGCCGCCCATGCCCGCGATCACGATCTCGGTCGTATATTTGTCGTTGCCGTCGCGGTCCTGCCATTTGCGGGTGCGCAGGCTGCCCTCGATGTAAACCTTCGAGCCCTTTTTCAGATAACGTTCGACGACGCCGATCAGCCCTTCGCCGTTGATCACGACCTGATGCCACTCGGTGCGCTCCTTGCGCTCGCCGGTCATCCGGTCCTTCCACTGCTCGGACGTCGCGATGCGGAGATTCGCGACCTTGCCGCCGTTCTGGAACGACTTGATTTCGGGATCGGCACCGAGGTTGCCGATGAGAATTACCTTGTTGACGCTGCCAGCCATCCGCCGCTCCGCTCCGCTAGAAAATGTGGAGGATCAGCCGAGTCTAAAGGCGACGGCCGTCCAGTAAGTGATACCAGCAGCGGCATAGGCGAGCAGGAACAAATAGCCAACCATGAACATCGGCCATTTCCATCCATTGGTCTCGCGCCGGGTGATCGCGATCGTCGAAATGCACTGCGGCGCAAAGACGAACCAGGCGAGGAAGGCGAGCGCGGTCGCGAGGCTCCACTTGCCCTGCAATCGTTCGCCCAGCGATTGCGCCATCGCCTCTTCGTCGTCGCCCGCGTCGATCGCGTTGGCGGTCGCCATCGCCGAGACCGCGACCTCGCGCGCCGCCATCGCGGGAATCAGCGCGAGCGCGATATCATGGTTGAAGCCGATCGGCTTGACGACGACCTCCAGCCCGCTCGCGATGCGCCCGGCGACGCTATATTCGACCTGGCTTTCGCCTTCGGGCGCCTGCGGGAAGGTCAAGAGCAGCCACAGCACGACGGTGGTCATCGCGATGATCGTACCGGCGCGGCGGAGGAAGATCCATGCGCGCTGCCACAGGCCGATCGCGATGTCGCGCAGTTGCGGCATCTGATAGCGCGGCATTTCCATCATGAAGCCGGCGCCCGCGCCCTTTGCCACCGTGCGGCGCAGGACATAGGCGACGACGAGCGCGCCGACGATCCCCGACAGATAGAGACCGAAGAGCACCAGCCCCTGCAGTCCCACCGGCGATCCGCCGACATTGGTGTTGGGGATGAAGGCCGCGATGATCAGCGCATAGACGGGAAGCCGCGCCGAACAGGTCATCAGCGGCGCGATCAGGATCGTCGTCAGCCGGTCCTTTTCGTCGGGGATCGCGCGCGTCGCCATGATGCCCGGCACCGCGCAGGCGAAGCTCGACAGCAGCGGGATGAAACCGCGCCCCGACAATCCGACCTTGCCCATCAATCCGTCCATCAGGAAGGCGGCGCGCGTCATATAGCCCGATGCTTCCAAAAGCAGGATGAAGAGGAAGAGGATCAGGATCTGCGGCAGGAAGACGACGACCGCGCCGACCCCCGCGAGCAGGCCTTCGACGACCAGCCCGCGCAGGAAATTGTCGGGGAAGGTCGCGACCACCCATTGCTGGACCACGCCGATCCCGCCCTCGAGGAAGTCCGCGGGTGCCTCGGCGGCGGAATAGACCGCCTGGAACATCAGGAACATCAGCGCGAGCAGGATGATCATCCCGAGGGCCGGATGCAGCACGACATTGTCGACGCGCTGCGTCCAGCGGCGCACCGGCGTTTCGCTGAGGATAGCAGCGCGTGCGATCGTCCGCGCGCGCTGGTGCAGCGATGCGTCACTGGCCTTGGCGGGCACGGCGACCTCGCCCGCGGCATGTGACCGGATCGCGCCGTCGACGGCGGCGAGCAGCTCGGCCGTCCCGCGCTTGCGCACCGCGACAGTGGGGACGACCGGGACGCCCAGCTCGTTCGACAGGCGTTCGGCGTCGAGCGTCAGCCCATCGCGTGTCGCGAGATCGACCATGTTGAGCGCGACGACGGTGGGCAGGTTCAGCGCGAGCAACTCGAGCGCGAAGCTGAGATGATTGTCGAGGTTCGCCGCATCGAGCACGACGATCAGCGCGTCGGGGCGCTTTTCGCCGTCCTGCCGGCCGAGCACGACGTCGCGCGTCACCGCTTCGTCGAGGCTCGCGGGGGTCAGGCTGTACGTGCCGGGCAGGTCGACCAGCGAGATCGGGCGGCCGTCGGCAAAGCTCGCATGCCCCGCCTTCCGCTCGACGGTGACGCCGGGGTAGTTGGCGATCTTCTGCCGTGCGCCGGTCAGCGCGTTGAACAGGCTCGACTTGCCGGCGTTGGGATTGCCGACGAGCGCGATCGAGGGAATCGCGCCGGTCATGCTACGGGCTCGATTTCGATCGCCGCGGCCTGCCGCGCGCGGATGATCACCTTCATGCGTCCGACGGTGAGCGCGAGCGGATCGCGCGAGAAGATGCTGCCGCGGTGGAGCGGGGTGACTTCGCATCCTTCCATCAGGCCGAATTCGCGCAGGCGGCGCCCCTCGTCCTCGGACATCGCGGTCCAATCGATGCGGGCAATCCGCACCATCACGCCCAGCGGCGCCCGATCCAGTATATTTTCGAGCAAAGCAGTCATTTGCGAGCGATTATCAATAACACTCGCCTAGCGCCAGTCCTTTATCGAAACGGGTCAGCGCCCCGGGTAGCGCAGCCGCCCGACGAAACGCGCGAGGCTCGGCCGTTCGATGCTGAGCGCGGCGCGGCGGTGCTTCCAGCTTTCGAAACGCATCACCTGATCGATCCGGCGCGCGAGGAAGGCGCGCGTATCGGCCAGATCCTCGCTCTCGTCGTTCAGGAACACCGCCATCGTCGAGGCATAGACCGCGCCGAGGATCGCGCGCTTGCTATAATGATTATAGTCGGTCGCGGTGTCGCCCGCGAGCCGCCACATATGGTCGGCGGCGCGCCAGCCGAGCTTGGCGGCGTGCGGCGTATTGGTCGGCAGCGCGAGCAGTGCGAGCGCGCGGCGCAGCGATTCGCGGTTCCCCGCCAGCAACTCGATGCGCGTTTCGACCAGCGTCGTGATGCGCTCGCGAATCTTCAGCGTCGCGAGTTTTTCGGCGGGCCAGCGCGCTTCCATCGCCGCGTCGATATCGGCGAACCAGGCGTCGACCATGTCGCGTCCGCCACCCGGAAAGGCGAGGCGCGCGACATCGGGGTCGACCCCGACCCGCGCCGCCGCATCGGCGAGCGCGGTGTCGCCAAAGCCGTCGAACGCCGCCGATGCCGCGATCAGCGGCGCCAGCGCGGCGCGAATCTCGTCGAGGGTCGGGTCGGCAGGAAGGATCGAAGCCATAATAGTGTCAGATAGGCCGCGCCGCGCGGTTCGGCAACCGGATCAGCACCAGCGCCGCGCCGACCATCATCCCGCCGAAGATGTCGATCGCCGACAGTGTCTCGCCGAACCCGACCCAGCCGGTGAACGCGGCGAAGGCGGGCTGGATCAACAAGGTCAGCCCGATCACCAGCGGCGAGAAACGCGGCAGCGACCAGATCATCAGTCCCTGGCCGATAACCTGGCTGACCAATGCGAGCAGGATCAGCGGGGTCCAGTTTTGCGGCATCACCGTTTCGCCGAGCGCGAGCGCGGCGCCGAGCAGGATAGGAACGCACACCGCCGACGCGATCGCGAGCGCGGTCCACGGCGCGAGCGTATCGCGCACGCGCTGCATCAGGATGACATAGGCCGTGTAGAGCACCCCCGCGAGCAGGCTGAGCAGGTCGCCGGCGAGATAGTCGGGCGACAGTTCGTAACTCTGCCCCATCAACAGCGCCGATCCGGCAAAGGCGAGCAGGATCGCCGCCGCCTGCCAGCCGCGCGGCATTTCGCGGGTCAGAAAGATCGTCCAGAGGACGAGCAACAGGCTCGCGCAATTGCCGAACAGCGTCGCGTTGGCGACTTTGGTCTGCAGGATGCCGAGGTGCCAGGCGGCCAGATCGAGCGCGAAGAAGATACCCGCCGCCGCGGCGATCGGCAGCGCGCGGCGCGGCGGCATTCGCCCGCCGGTCTCGCGCCACGCGAAGATCAGCAGCAATGGCAGCGCGAGCGTCATCCGCCAGAAGGCCGAGGCCGTGGGTCCCACACCGTCGGCTTCGGCCATCCGCACGAGCATCGCGCCGAGCGACAGCGCGATATTGCCGCCGAGCAGCGCCGCGAACGCCCAGCGGCCGGCCCTGTTGCCGGCGTCGGGCGCGGCGTCGATACTGTCCATCTTCGCTGTCATTTAGATTTTCTTTTGCTACGTACCATTGTGCCGACGCCGCGGCGTCCATAGCTTCGCGGGCCATAGCGGTGACCGGTGGGGTCGTCGCGAAGAAAGTGCGACCTGGAGGAAAGATGACTCTATCCCTGTTCGATCCGATCAAATTGGGCGCCATCGAAGCGCCGAACCGCATCATCATGGCGCCGCTGACGCGCGGCCGCGCCGGGCCGGGTTTCGTACCGAACGAACTCGCGCGCGACTATTATCGTCAGCGCGCGTCGGCGGGGCTGATCATTTCCGAAGCCACCGGCATTTCGCAGGAGGGTCTCGGCTGGCCCAACGCGCCGGGCCTGTGGACCGATGCGCAGGTCGAAGGCTGGAAGCCGGTGACCGACGCGGTGCATGCGGCGGGTGGGCGCATCGTCGCGCAGCTCTGGCATATGGGCCGCGTCGTCCATTCGGTGTTCAACGACGGCAAGCCGCCGGTTTCGGCATCGGCGACGCAGGCGCCCGGCAAGGCGCACACCCCCGTCGGCCGGATGGAATATGAAGTCGCGCGCCCGCTCGAACTTGCCGAAATCCCGCGCGTGATCGCCGATTATGTGAAGGCGGCCGAAAATGCGAAGCGCGCCGGTTTCGACGGCGTGCAGCTCCACGGCGCGAACGGCTATCTGATCGACCAGTTCCTGCGCGACGGCAGCAACCTGCGCGACGATGATTATGGCGGTCCGATCGAGAATCGCATCCGTTTGCTCCGCGAAGTCACCGAGGCGCTGATCTCGGTCTGGGGTGCCGACCGCGTGGGCGTGCGCCTGTCGCCCAATGGCGACACGCAGGGCGTCGACGACAGCGCCCCCGAACGGCTGTTCCCGATCGCAGCGGCGGCGCTGGGTGCGCTCGGCATCGCCTTCCTCGAACTGCGCGAACCCGGTCCCGACGGCACCTTCGGGCGCACCGACGTTCCGAAACAGTCGCCGTCGATTCGTGCCGCGTTCAAGGGGCCGCTGATCCTCAATAGCGACTATGACGTCGCGCTCGCCGAGGCGGCGCTGGCGAGCGGCACCGCCGACGCGGTCGCGTTCGGCCGCCCCTTCATCGGCAATCCCGACCTGGTCGAGCGCATCCGGAACGGCGCCGAATGGGCCGCCGACAATCCGCAGACCTGGTATTCGCCGGGGCCGGTGGGCTACACCGACTATCCTGCGCTGGTGACCGCGTAGGACCAGAAATAGCATTATCGTGTGCTCCCGCCTTCGCGGGAGCACACGGCGTTATCATCCCTTCTCGGCGAGTGCCTTGTCGACGATGCGGGCGCCGATCGGCCCCAGAAAATTGCCGCCGAAGCGGAACAGCACGAACGCGCCGACGAAGAGCAGCAGCGGTTCGACAAAGGCCGCGACGATCGCCGCGATCACCAATCCAAAGAACAGGACCATGAAGCCGCCGGTCAGCTCGGCCTGACCCTTGGCGTCCAGCTCGATCGTGCGCGGTCCCTTCGCATCCCACCATTTGCCGGTGACGATCGTCTTGCGGTCGCCGACCTGCGGCGCGGCGCGGCTGGCAATTCGCGCGGGCGCGGGGTTGGCGGCCGGAGCGGGCCGATCATATTGTTTCGGAGTCCATGGCCGCTTGTTGCGCTCGGCGACAGCCGCCGCCACGCGGTCCCTGCCGCTGTTCGCCGCTGCGGCGGGCATCGCCTTCTGCTGTGCCGGCGCGGGCCGCGCGCTCAGCCCCGATTCGGTGCGCGCCGCGGCGGACATATCGGGGGCCGCAGCTGCCTTCGCCGGTGTCTTCGCCGGCCGGATCGGCTCGATCCCCATCCGGCGGTCGTGAAGATCCATACGCTCGGCCGCGGTCGGCGGGGTCTGTCCGGTTTCCTTGTCGATCACCACCAGCCGTCCGCCGCGTTCGACGACGGAAAAACGACTGGGGGGCGGGCGATCAACCAATGCCGAATTGTTCCTTCAGGGCCAGCATGGCGAGCGCGGCCTTCGCCGCTTCGCCGCCCTTATCCTTGCGCGTCTTGTCGGCGCGCGCAAGCGCCTGTTCCTCATTCTCGACGGTGAGGATGCCGTTGCCGATCGCGAGCCCGTCGAGCGTCAACGCCATGATGCCGCGCGCGCTTTCGTTCGACACGACCTCGAAATGATAGGTCTCGCCGCGGATCACGACGCCCAATGCGACATAGGCGTCGTAGCGCCCGCTGTCGGCGGCGAGCGAGATCGCCGCAGGCACTTCGAGCGCGCCCGGAACGGTCACCGTCTCGTGGCTGTGCCCCGCGGCGTCGAGCGCGCTGCGCACGCCGTCCAGCAGCATGTCATTGAGGTGCGAATAAAAGCGGGCTTCGACGATCAGGACGTGTGCCATCATGCTTCTCCGGGGATCGCTCGTTCGCCGACGACCGACAGGCCATAGCCTTCGAGCCCGACGATATTGCTGTGGGTGGGGGTGAGCAGTTCCATCGCATGGACGCCGAGGTCGGCGAGGATCTGCGCGCCGATCCCGTAGGTGCGCAGGTCCATGCCGCCGGTGGGTGCCGGAAGCGCATCGGCCTCGGCCGACCCGGGCAGCGGCCGCATCAGCATCACGATGACGCCCGATCCGGCTTCGCCGATCGCGTCCATCGAACGCTGCAGGCGGCGCTTCTTGGGTCCGGGACGGCCCATGATGTCGTCGAAGATCGACACCGGGTGCATGCGCACCAGCGTCACGCCCTCGGGGTCGATCGCGCCCTTCTGGAGCACGAGATTGACCGTGCCGTCGATCTTGTTGCGATAGGATTTGAGGCGCCAGTCACCGCCATAATCCGATTCGAACGGATCGTCGGACACGCATTCGACCAGCCGGTCGTTGCGGTGGCGATAGGCGATCAAGTCGGCGATCGTGCCGATCTTCAGCCCGTGGCGCCGCGCAAAGGGGATGAGGTCGTCGAGCCGCGCCATCGTCCCGTCGTCGTTCATGATTTCGCAGATCACGCCCGAGGGGTTGAGCCCCGCCAACCGGCTGATGTCGACCGCCGCCTCGGTGTGGCCGGCGCGCACGAGCACGCCGCCGTCGCGCGCGATCAGCGGGAAGATATGGCCGGGCGTGACGATGTCGTCGCGCGTCTTGCCGGCGTCGATCGCGACCGAAACGGTGCGCGCGCGGTCGCCCGCCGAAATGCCGGTGGTCACGCCCTCGCGCGCCTCGATCGAGGTGGTGAACGCGGTTTCGTGCCGTGTGCCGTTGTTGCGGCTCATCAGTTCGAGCCCGAGCTGGTCGACACGCTCGCGGGTCAGCGTCAGGCAGACGAGGCCGCGGCCGTGGGTGACCATGAAGTTGATCGCATCGGGGGTCGCCATCTGCGCCGGGATGACGAGGTCGCCCTCATTTTCGCGGTCCTCGTCGTCGACGAGGATGAACATGCGGCCGTTGCGCGCCTCGGCGATGATCTCTTCGGGGCTTGCCATCGGCGACAGGTCGCTGCCGTTCGCGAGCCAGTTTTCGAGCTTGCGCAGCGTTTCGGCGGTGGGGTTCCAGCCGGGCGAATCGAGGTCGCGCAGGCTGTTGGCGTGGAGGCCCGCGGCACGGGCGAGACCCGAACGGGACATGGTCCCGTCGTCGACGATGGCGCGGATGCGATCGATGAGCTGTGGTGACATGATCGCCATGTCTCACATCATAATGTGATTGTCAATCCAGATATCACATTACGCTGATCAATCGGGCCCGAACTTCGGGCCGAGGTCGCGGGTCGGGCCGTCGGGCTTGGCGTCGAGCAGCGCGACAATCTGTCCGGTGCGGTCGTCGCGCTTGGCATAGGCGCGCGCCGACATGCCGGCGATATGGTCGGCCTTGTCGGGGTTGGCGCCGCGCTTGACGAGCAGGCGGACCATCGCGACATTCTTCGACTGCACCGCCAGGATCAGCGCGGTTTCGCCGCGCCGGTTGGCCTGGTCGACGGGCGCCTTGTTCGACAGCAGCACCTCGGCGCCATCGGTGAAATTGATCAGCGCGGCGTGCATCAGCGGGGTTACGCCCTGGCGATCGCCGATCGACGGATCGGCGTCCTTGGCGAGCAGGAAGCGCAGCCAGCTGATGTCGCGGCGCTTGGTGACGATGATCAGCGCCGTTTGGCCGGTGTCGGGATTGCGCGTGTTGATGAACGACGGATCGTCCTTCAGCGCCTCGGTCGCCTTGGTTCCGTCGCGGTTTTCGACCGCCTGCAAAAAGGCATAGCCGCCGCGGAACTGCGCCTGCGCGGGGCTGAACGACAGGCCTGCCGCCGCGACCAGCAGGGCGAGGAAAGCGGCAAGGCGGAATTCCGCGCGTCGGAACATGTCTGGGCGACCCCTGGGGCAATTTGTCCGCCGCTGACGCGACGACAATGGTTGATTTTCGGCGGCTAGCCGATCAAGGCTGGCTGCATGATGAATATCGCAAATATGGGACAAAGGTTCGTCCGCGCAAGCCTGATGATCGCTTTCGGTGCCGCGCTCGCGGGTTGCAGCGGCGGCGGCGATGCGCCGCCCGCGAAACCGCCGCTCGAAGGCGCGCGCATCGGCGGCGCCTTCACGCTCACCGACCAGAATGGCAAGACCGTCCGCGACAGCGATTTCGCGGGCAAATATCGGCTGATCTATTTCGGCTACAGCTTCTGCCCCGACATCTGCCCGGTCGACCTGCAAAAGCTGATGCGCGGCCTGTCGCAGTTCGAAAAGGCCGACGCGGCGCGCGGGGCCAAGGTCGTCCCGCTCTTCATCACCGTCGATCCGGCGCGCGATACGCCCGCGGCGCTGAAACCCTTCGTCGCGCGCTATCATCCGCGCCTGCTCGGCCTCACCGGCACCTCCGAACAGATCGCGGCGGTCGCGAAGGCCTATGTCGTGACGTACAACAAGGTCGAAGGTTCGGCGCCCGACCGCTATCTGATGGCGCACAGCCAGCTTGCCTTCCTGATGGATCCCGACGGCAAGCCCGTCGCGCTGTTGCCGCTCGACGATCCGTCGTCCGATATCGACGAGGGCGCGCCCGACAAGGTCGCGGCCGAGCTGGCGAAGTGGGTCAAGTGACGGCCGGCGGGCGCCCCTTCTGGGAAGCGCCGCTTGCCACTCTCGACGCGGGGCAATGGGAAGCGCTGTGCGACGGGTGCGGCAAATGCTGCCTCCACAAGCTGGAGGATGAGGATACGGGCCGCATCTATCCGACCAATGTCGCGTGCCGCCTGCTCGATCTCAAAACCGCGCGCTGCGGCGACTACAAGCATCGCCGCCGCCACGTTCCCGACTGCCTGACGCTGACCAAGGGCAAGGTCGCCGACATCGAATGGCTGCCGCAGACCTGCGCCTATCGCCTGCGCGCCGAGGGCGAGCCGCTGCCCGACTGGCACTATCTCGTCTGCGGCGACCGCGATGCGGTGCACCGCGCGGGCGAGTCGATCGTCGGCTGGACGGTCGGCGAGGATGTCGCGGGTCCCTTAGAGAATCACCTTGTCGAACGCGTCGTCTGACTTCGCCCCCGAGGGGCCGCATATCTGGGTGGGGAATGAGGCCTGGCCCGTGCGCCTCGTCCGCCATGCGCAATCACGGCGATACAGGCTTGTCTTCGACGGCGCGCGTGGCGAGCTCAGGCTAACGGTTCCGCGCCGCACCAATGAACGCGCGGCGTTGAAATGGGCCGGCGAACAGCAGGCGTGGCTCGTCGAGCAGGTCGGCAAGGCGGCGCTGCCGATCCTCGTCGGTCCCGGCGCCGCGGTGCCCTTTCTCGGCATCGAGCGTCATATCGACTGGACCGCGACCGCGCCGCGCGCGATCCGTCTCGGCGGCGATAGCCTGTACGTCGGTGGCCCGCTCGAAACCGTCGGGCGGCGCATCGAGCGCTGGCTCAAGGGACAGGCGCTGAGTCTGATGGAGCGCGAAAGCCGCGAAATCGCGGCGGCCGCGGGCTTGTCGGTCGGCCGTGTCGGGGTCGGAGATCCGCGCAGCCGCTGGGGCAGCTGCACGCATGACGGCGACCTGCGCTATAGCTGGCGGCTCGTCATGGCGCCCGATCATGTTCGGCGTGCGACGGTCGCGCACGAGGTCGCGCACCTTCGGCATATGGACCATGGCGCGGCCTTCCACGCGCTCGTCGACGCGCTGCACGATGGCGATGTCGCCGCGGCGCGCGGCTGGCTGCGCCGCGAAGGGCGCGCGCTCCACCGCTACCGCTTCACGGCCTGAGCGCTAGTCGAAATCGCCCGTCTGCGGCTGCGATCGCGGCACGGGCGCCTTGGCGGCTGGCGGTGCGGTCTTCGGCACCGTCACGATCTTGGGCTGGCCGCCATTCTTCGGCGCCGCGCCATTGTCGGCCGGCGGCCGCCGCCCGGTCTGCTCCTCGATCCATTGCTGGTCGAGCACCGGGCCATCCTCGGCCGGCGGCGGTGCCGGGTCCGCGCCCTCGGGCGGGCGGCTGTCATAGGGCAGCTCGATCGGCATGCCATTCTCGTCGACAAAGCCCTCCTGGCCCGGCTCGCCCATATAGGCTTCGCCTTCGTCCTCGAGCTGCCATTCGGGCAGCACGACTTCGGTGTCGAACTGCTCGACCGGGCGCCGCGCGACCGCGACGCGCATATAATCGGCAAAGGCTTTCGCGGGTGCGCGGCCGCCCTGCAGTCCGCCGACGGCCTTCGCATCGTCGCGGCCCATCCACACCCCGGTGGTGATCCCGCTCGAAAAACCGAGGAACCAGCCGTCCTTGTTGCTCGACGTCGTCCCGGTCTTGCCCGCCACGGGGCGGCCGATCTGTGCGGCCTTGCCCGTCCCGGTGTTGACCGCGGTTTGCAGAAGGTCGGTGATGCCCGCCGCGACCCAATGGTCGACCAGCGTCGTCCCGCGCTCGGCGGGGCGCTGATAGAGCAGCTCGCCGCTCGCGGTGGTGACCTTGGTGATGCCATAGGGCTGCACCGACACGCCGCCGCGCGACACCGCGGCAAAGGCGGCGGTCATGTCGATCACGCGCACCTCGGCGCTGCCGAGCACCATCGAGGGATGCGTGTTGACCGGCGTCGTGATGCCGAAGCGGCGCGCCATGTTGGCGACCGCCGAAAAACCGACTTCGTCGCCAAGCTTCGCCGCGACCGTGTTGACCGAATAGGCAAAGGCGCTGCGCAGATCCATCGTGCCCGAAAAGCGCCCCGACGAGTTGCGCGGCGACCAGCCGTTGATCGTCACCGGTTCGTCGACGACCTGATCGCCGACCTTATAGCCCGCCTCGAGCGCCGCCATATAGACGAACAGCTTCCACGCCGATCCCGGCTGGCGCAGCGCCTGCGTCGCGCGGTTGTAGTTCGACGCGACATAGTCCCGGCCGCCGACCATCGCGCGCACCGCGCCGTCGCGGTCGAGCGAAACCAGCGCGCCCTGCACGCCGCCCGGCGTGTTCGCCTGGATCGACGCGGTCGCCGCGCGCTGCATGCCGAGGTCGATGGTGGTATAGACGTCGAGCGCCTCGCTGCCCTCGTCGATCAGCATGTCGAGCTGCGGCAGCGCCCAGTCGCTGAAATAGCGCGCGCTATTCTGTCCGGTTTCCTTGGCGAGCTGGACATTCGCCGGTTCGGCGCTGTCGGCCTGCGCGCGGGTAATCACGCCTGCATCGACCATGACGTCGAGCACGACCCCCGCGCGTCCCAATGCGGCCTGCGCGTCGGCGGTCGGCGAATAACGCGACGGCGCCTTGACGAGCCCGGCGACGACCGCGGCCTCGGACAGCGACATTTCGGTCGCGCTATGCCCGAAAAAGCTGTTCGACGCGGCGTCGATGCCATAGCTGCCGCCGCCGAAATAGACCTTGTTCAGGTAAAGCTCGAGGATCTGGTCCTTCGAGAATTTCCATTCGAGCGCCATCGCGAGGATCATTTCGCGCGCCTTGCGCTTGAAATCATAGCTGTTCGACAGGAAGATATTGCGCGCGAGCTGCTGGGTGATCGTCGATGCGCCCTGCAGGCGCCGGCCGCTGCCGCGGTTCTGGACCGCCACCACTGCGGCGCGCGCCATGCCGACGGGGTCGAGCCCGGGGTGGTAGCGAAAGCGCCGGTCCTCGACCGCGACCATCGCATCCTGCATCACCTGCGGCGTTTCGCGCAGCGTCAGCCAGCGGCCATAATTCGGCCCGAGCGACAGGAAGACGGTGCCGTCGGCGGCGCGGACGCGGATCGTCTGTCCGGCGGGCGATTTCTTGAGCTCCTCGAAGCTCGGCATGCGCTGCACCGCAATCCCAACCGCAACCGCCAGCGCGACGAGGCCGACGACCGCGAGGCCGAGACCCCAGCGAAAGGCGCGGCGCAGCCACACGCGCCACCGCGATGGCTCGCCGCCGGGCGTGCCGCTGCGCTTGTTGGACGATGACGATCTATTCGACGAAGCCTGCTGTCTTTCGCGGCGCAAAGCCCGTGTTCCTTCCCTCACGCCCCTGATGCGTCAGTCCGGGAAGGGGTTTTCAGTCCTTGCCGGTTGACGCCTCATCCTGCCCGCGACCCTCGAAGTCAAGCGCCGCGCTGTTGATGCAATAGCGCAGCCCGGTCGGTCCGGGGCCGTCGGGGAAGACATGGCCGAGATGGCCTTCGCATTTGGCGCAGCGCACTTCGGTACGCACCATGCCGTGGCTGGTGTCGGTGAGTTCCTTGACCGCGCTCCCCGCGGCGGGCGCGGTATAGCTCGGCCAGCCCGACCCGCTGTCGAACTTGGTGCGGCTGTCGAACAGGGGTTCGCCGCAGCCGGCGCAGCGGTACATTCCGTCGCCCTTATGGTCGGTATATTTGCCGGTGAAGGCGCGCTCGGTGCCGCCTTCGCGCAGCACATGATGCGCCATCGGGTCGAGCGGCTTGGTGGCGGTCTTTTCGGTTTTCGGATCGGTCATGGAGGATCTCCTGTTGATGGTCGTTCGGGGACCATCGCTGTTGGTCATAATATCGGCGCGGTGCCGCATGACCGCAAGGGGGGCTAATCAGCGCGGCGCGATCCGCGTCGCCTCCGACATCATTCGTACCAACGCCGGGAAAAGTGACGCCATGCCCGTCAGGACTCCCGCTGTGTGCCGATTTTCGCCCATCCGCCAGACGAGATTGGCGAGCGCGAAGGGACGCGTCATCCTCATCGCGAGGCGCTTCTGATATGCGGGTGCGGCATCGCCGCCGCCGTGACGCCACGCCGCCACCGCCGCCTCGGCGCTCGCAAGCGCGAGTCCCATGCCCTCGCCCGCCAGGCTGGGGATCACCCCCGCCTGGTCGCCGAGCCGGAACAGGCCCGGCGCCGTGTCGCGGGCGCGCCAGCCATAAGGGACATGCCCGATCGCATCGACGGCGCGCGACCAGTCGGCATGCGCCAGCCGTTCGCCAAGGTGCGGAAGCGTGTCGCCCAGCGCGCACAGCAGCGCCGCCGGATCGCCCCCAACCGCGTCGAGCCGCGACTTGTGCACCGCAAGGCACAGGTTGCCGCTGCCGTCCTCCTGCCGCACCAGCCCGGCATAACCGCGATCGAAGAGGTGGAGCTCGACCGCATCGCCGATCAGCCCATCGAGCACAGGATGCGCAGGGAGGCGGAGGCGCAATCCGATCGCGGGGTCGGCGCGCTGCCATGCGGCGGGCTCGCGCGGAAAGCCGCGAAAGCCGTGCTTGCCCGCGGCGAGGAAGACGGCCGCCGCCGCCAGCGCCGCACCGTCGCGCGTCTGCACCGCGCCGCCGTCGAGCGCGGTCGCATGGATGCC
>NZ_DATFFD010000088.1:0-4063 GCF_035250425.1 Sphingopyxis sp. | reverse complement strand
ACCTTGATCGAATCGGCGCCATAGGCGTTGGTGTTGGGCTGGTTGGCGGGCGCGACCGGCGCCGTATTTTCTGGGGTGTCCGTCATATCGATTATATAGGGTCGAAGGCGGCAAAACCCAAGCGAAAATGCGGCTCTCGGTCGTGTCGCGACGAGCGTTGCGCGGGGGGCGCGCGGCGGCTAGTTTCAGAGGCATGAAACATCGTCTCGTCATCCCCGCCGCCGCCCTTCTGATCGCCTCGCTCGCCGCGTGCAGCCAGCCCGCACCGCCCGCCGAAAACGCGCCTGCGGTTGCCGGCGAGCCGCTCGCCACGCGCGCGGTGATGATCGGCACCGAAGGGCCGAGCCTGCCCGCCTGTTCGAGCATCAGCCGCGTCAAGGCGGGCGGCACCGACGTTTACTGGGCACCGAACGAGACGCGCGCGGTCAAGGCGAAGCTTGCCGGCGGCGCGAATGTGTCGCTGTGCGAGGCCGCCGAGAATGACGCCTGGTTCGGCGTCGTCTTCGCCGCGCCCGGCACCGACCCCGACATGTGCGGCGTCGGCAAGTCGGTGCCGAATGCCCGCGAATATCAGGGTCCGTGCCGCTGGGGCTGGATCAAGGGCGGGACGGTTCAGCTGGGTGGTTAGGGCCACAAAAGCCCCGCATGCGCGCATTCGATTTGTGTCTTTTGTGGCCTTAAAGCGACAAAGGATTCGCATGAACGCGCCGCAACTGTCTCCTTTGTCGCTTTAAGGTCAGTGCGGGATATTGCCGTGCGCGGGTGGTGATAGACGATTCAAAGAGCCAGCGTTCAGGCTGACACAGCTGGATAATGTAGGAAAGCGCTGTTTCGATCCTCCCCATGGCTCCGCCACAGGGAGGGTGTTTAGCGGCAATCCTCGATCACGCGGCCGATTTCGGACTGCACGGGCAACGTCATCGCCCCGCCGCCCGGCGTTTCGAGCGCGAAGCGGCCGCGGCTGAAGGCGATGCGGTCGAGCCGCGGGTCGCGGTTCGCAAGGTTTGCGCTGCCGCCGTCGAAGCGAATCTGATCGGTCCCCGCGCTGGTGCGCAGGCTGACATTGCCGGCAAGCGCCGAGGTCATCCGGATGGCGCCGCCGCTGCACGCCATCGTGAGCAGCGGGTTTGAACTGCCCGTCGGGACGAACGCCGCGACCTTGCTTCCGGCATCGTAACGCCATGCGCCGCGGTCGACCGCACGGTCCTCCCACGACTGGGACGGCGTCGGCAGTGGCGCGGGTGTCGGTGCGGGGGCGACGGGTTGCGGTGCGGGCGCAGGTGCTTCGGGTTTGGGAATCGCCGTGCAGCCCGCGACGACAAGCATCAGCGCGCCCGCCATGCCAAAGCGAAAACCGGGTTGCTTGCTGCTCATCCTCAAAATCCCTGCCAATCCATCACTTCGTCGAGCCCTACGCGCGGCACCGGCCACTGATTCACCGCTGCATCGGCATCGGCATAGCCGATCGCAAGCCCGGTGAACAAAATCTGCCCCTCGTCCAGCGCCAGCGTGCGGCGAACCGTCGCCCCGTACATTGCCCAGCATTCCTGCGGGCAGCTAGCGAGTCCCGCCTCGACGAGCAGCAGCATCACCGATTGCAGCCACATGCCCATGTCCGACCATTGGGGCGGTCCCATGATGCGCGAACAATGGAGGAAAAGCATTACGGGTGCGCCGAAACCCCGGTAATTCTCCACGAACTGAGCGATCCGGCCCGCCTTGTTGTCGCGCGGGATGCCGAGCGAGGCGTAGAGCGCCTCGCCGACCCCGAAGCGGCGCGCTTCCCACGGTTCGGTGAGCCCCTTGGGATAGATGTCATATTCGGGCTCATAACCTTCGCGGCCCATCGCGATCCGCTCCGCGACCGCGTCCTTCACCGCCTGCCACGGAGCGCCGGTGACTAGCGTCGCCTGCCATGGTTGAAGATTGCCCCCCGATGGCGCGCGCTGCGCCGTAGCGAAAATATCCTTGAGCAGCGCCGGGTCGACCGGCCGATCGGTAAAGGCGCGCACCGAACGGCGCGCGTGCAGGGCCCGGGTTACGCCATTCTCGGTTGCAGGGGTGTCAGTCGCTGGCATATTTATCCTCTCGCCTTTTGCCGAACAGCAGCTTGCGTTCGAGCCGGGCCTTGAGCTGGCGGTAGTAGGAAAGCAGGAAGACGTCATCCTCTTCGGCGATCGCGCGTCCGATCTTGGCGCGGATCGCGTCGGCGACCTCGCGCATCGCGCGCGGATCGCGGCCGCGCAGCACGCGTTCGAGCTCCTGCAATTCGAAAATGCCATAGACGGCGAGTTCGGCCTCGCTGAACGCCATCGCATCGCCCGCGGCCTCGACCCCGATATCGGCGTCTAGTTTCACCCGCTGCGCCATCACGACCCAGGTTCCCGCGATCAGGTCGCCCATCCGCATCCGGTCGCGGTTGAACAGCAGGAACAGGCTGAGCGTCAGCGACCACAGCACACCCGCCAGCATGAGCCAGCCCGACACCGCATCCTCGGCGACGCCGACCCCCAGCATCATCAGCGGCAAAAAGATTTCGAGCTCGCGGATCAGATTGCGTGCGACCACCGCATCGGCGGTAAGGCGGCCGCCGTCGCGCGCGACCACGCGGATCCCCATCAGCCTTTTGCCCGGCGTCGCCGCGCGCGAACCCAGCTCGAACCCGATGAACCAGAAGGTGCGCAGCAGGAAAGCGCCGAGCATCCAGATGACCTCCGTGACGTCCGACCGCGAGGCGACGCCGACCCAGGCCATCAGCAGCCAGAAGAGGAGGAGCACGAGCTGGATCAGGATCATGTCGATCAGCAGCGCCCCGAAGCGCAGCCCCGAGCCCGCGATCTTCAATTCCAAGTCGACGCCTTCGGGCGTGATGAACTGGCGGATTTTCTTCGCCCGCGCGGCGCGCAGCTTGGCATTGGCCTCGGCGGCGGCGCTCATGTCACATCCTCGCGACGCGGGATGTAATAATAGGCGATCCAGAACAGCAGCATCAGCGTGCCCGTAGCATAGCGCAGCATCGTGTCGGTGATCAGCTGGCGCCCGAAGCCTTCTAGGAGGCCGGCGGCGAACAGCATGATGATCACCCCGACCATCACCTTGCCCGCGGTGCGCCCCGCCTCCGACGCCGCCTGCAACCGCCCGCGCGCGCCGGGAAAGACGACCGCGGTGCCGATGCGGAGGCCCGCTGCGCCCGACAGCGCGGCGGCGAACAATTCGGTGGTGCCGTGGATGAACAGCCAGCCGCCGAAATCATAGCCCAGCCCCTTGCCGGTAAAAACCGCCATCATCGCGCCGAGGCCGATGCCCTGATAATATTCGAGCATCATCGTCGGCACGCCAAAGGCGAAGCCCAAGGCAAAGGACAGGATCGACACCTGGCTGTTGTGGGTGAACAAATAGGTCGCAAAAACGTGCAGCCCGCTTTCGCCCTCGCCCGCCACCGCCTTGCCATGGCCCAGCGTCGATTGCAGGAACTCGGCGGTTGCGCGCGGATCGCGGCCGCCCGACATCTCTTCGGGGACGAAGTTGAAATACCATTCGGGGTTGCTCGCGACGAGCGAATAGCTGGTCAGCGCGCCGAGCAGGATGATCAACGCGATGATGATCGTTTCCTTCCACACCGACCGCACCGCGGCGGGCCAGTCGTAGAGGAAGAAACGGCGCAGGCGATTGAGCCGGCTCTCGCGCACGCCATAGATCAGGAAATAGCCGCGGATCGACAGCGCCTCGAGGTGATCGAGCAGCGCCTTGTCGAGGCTGGTCGCGCGTGCGATCGACAGCGACGACAAGGTCGCGCGGTAAAGCAGGGGCAATTGCAAAAGCTCGTCGCTGGTCAGCGCGGTCGCGCCCTTCTTCTCCAGCTTGGTGAGCAGCAGGTCGAAGGCGATCCAGTCGGATTCGCGCTCGGCGCGAAAGCGGCTGGTCGAAAAGCTCGGCGCGTCGATCGCGCGGGTTGGAGCGGTCGCGGGAATCATAAGCTGCCCGCCCGCTTGATACCAAGATAAGCCTCGACCGCGTTCGCCCCCATCGCGTCGGCGGGCACCTCGATGACGTCGGCGCCCAA
>NZ_DATFFD010000087.1:0-21208 GCF_035250425.1 Sphingopyxis sp. | reverse complement strand
GAGCGTTTCGCGGTTGTAGCGTTTGCCGTGGCACGTCTCGCACGTCACATAGACGTCGGGCAGGAAGTGCATCTCGATCTTGATCAGCCCGTCGCCGGTGCAGGTCTCGCACCGCCCGCCCTTGACGTTGAAGCTGAAGCGCCCGGGCTTGTAGCCGCGCGCCTGGCTTTCGGGCAGCCCCGCGAACCAGTCGCGGATGATCGTGAAGGCGCCGGTGTATGTTGCGGGGTTCGATCGCGGGGTGCGGCCGATCGGCGATTGGTCGATGTCGATCACCTTGTCGCAATGCTCGAGCCCTTTCAGGCTGTCGTGCGGTCCCGCGATCATCCGCGCGCCGTTGAGCACGCGCGCCGCGCTGGCGTAGAGCGTGTCGATGATCAGGCTCGACTTGCCGCTGCCCGACAGGCCGGTGACGCAGGTGAAGGTGCCGAGCGGGATCTTCGCGGTGACATTCTGGAGATTGTTGGCGCGCGCGCCTTTGAGCACGAGGTCGAAGCCATTGCCCTTGCGGCGGTGCTTGGGCACTTCGATCTTCTTCGCGCCGGTGAGATAAGCCGCGGTCAGGCTGTTCTTGTTCGCGAGCACTTCGTCGAGCGTGCCCTCGGCGACAATTTCGCCGCCGTGGAGGCCTGCGCCGGGCCCCATGTCGACGACATAATCGGCATGGCGGATCGCATCCTCGTCATGCTCGACGACGATCACCGTGTTGCCGAGGTCGCGGAGGCGCTTCAATGTCGCGAGCAGCCGGTCGTTGTCGCGCTGGTGGAGGCCGATGCTCGGCTCGTCGAGGACGTAGAGCACGCCCGACAGGCCGCTGCCGATCTGCGAGGCGAGGCGGATGCGCTGGCTCTCGCCGCCCGACAGCGTGCCCGAGGTGCGGTTGAGGTTGAGATAATCGAGCCCGACATTGTTGAGGAAGCCGAGGCGCTCGTTGATCTCTTTCAGGATCGCCTTGGCGATCTGGCGTTGCGTGTCATTGAGCTTTTCGTCGAGCGTGCTGAACCAGCCGAGCGCGTCGGCGACCGAGCGCTGCGCCGACATGCTGATATCCTCGCCCGCGATCTTCACCGCGAGCGGTTCGGGGCGCAGACGCGCGCCGTGGCACGTCTCGCACGGATGCGGCGCCTGATATTTGCTCAGTTCCTCGCGCATCCACGCGCTTTCGGTCTGGAGCAGGCGGCGGTTGAGGTTGCCGATCACACCCTCGAAGGCCTTGTGCGTCGTGTAACTGCGTTTGCCATCCTTGAAGGTCAGCTCGACGGGTTTACCGCCGCTGCCGTAGAGGATGATCAGCTGCACCTCGCCGGGCAAATCCTGCCACGGCGTCGTGAGGTCGAAACCATAGGCTTTGCCGAGGCTTTCGAGCACCTGCATATAATAAGGCGAGGGCGGGTTCGATTTTGCCCACGGCACGACCGCGCCCTTTTTCAGGCTGAGCGCATGGTTCGGGACGACGAGATCGGGGTCGAACTCCTGCCGCTCGCCGAGCCCGTCGCACGCCGGGCACGCGCCCTGCGGTGCGTTGAAGCTGAACAGGCGCGGTTCGATCTCGGCGATCGTGAAGCCCGAGACGGGGCAGGCGAATTTTTCGGAGAAGATCAGGCGGTTCGCAGGAATGCCCGCGCCCTTGAGGTTCCCCTCCCGCTTGCGGGAGGGGTCAGGGGAGGGCATGTCCTCGTTGTCCGGGTCGGAAACAGACCCTCCCCCGACCCCTCCCGCAAGCGGGAGGGGAGAAGAAGACATCGCTTCCGCCACCGTCGTATCCGCGAGGTCGACATAGGCGAGCCCTTCGGCAAGCTTGAGCGCGGTCTCGAAGCTGTCGGCGAGCCGCGTGCCGAGCCCTTCGCGCACCGCGATACGGTCGACGACCACCTCGATGTCATGCTTGTATTTCTTGTCGAGCGCGGGCGCCTCGCCGATCTCGTAAAACTCGCCGTCGATGCGGACGCGGGTGAAGCCGTCCTTCTGCCACTGCGCGAGTTCCTTCTTATACTCGCCTTTGCGGCCGCGCACGACGGGGGCGAGCAGATAGGCGCGTGTGCCCTCGGGCAGCGCCATTACGCGGTCGACCATGTCGGTCACAGTCTGAGCGCTGATCGGCTCGCCTGTCGCGGGCGAATAGGGAATGCCGACGCGCGCCCACAGCAGGCGCATATAGTCGTAGATCTCGGTCACCGTCGCGACGGTCGAGCGCGGGTTGCGGCTCGTCGTCTTCTGCTCGATGCTGATCGCCGGCGACAGCCCGTCTATATGCTCGACGTCGGGCTTCTGCATCATCTCGAGGAACTGGCGCGCGTAAGCCGACAGGCTCTCGACATAGCGCCGCTGCCCTTCGGCATAGATGGTGTCGAACGCGAGCGACGATTTGCCGCTGCCCGACAGGCCGGTGATGACGATCAGCGCGTCGCGCGGCAGGTCGACGTCGACGCCCTTGAGATTATGCTCGCGCGCGCCGCGTACGGAAATATGGGTGAGACTCATGGGGGAGGTTTGTTCCAGATTTGTTCTAACGGCGCAAGGGGGCGCATCGCGTGCCCGCTAAATGGGATGCGACGGGAAAGGTTGCAATAGCCGCGTCTTGAAGGGGCGGCAGCGCGCCGTCGATTAGGGTCCAGACCCATTACTTACGGGTTCGAAGGTCGAACTGTCGCCGAATTGTCCCGTGCTTCTGTTCAGGTTCAATGTGAAGGTCGCACCATATTCCGCAGCATTGGGGCCGAAGAAATACCCGTTCAAGAAACCGCTTCCACCCGATCCCGGCGCGAGAGAGAGCGAAATCTGGTTGGGACAGCTGCCCGGGCACGGAGAAAGACCCGACGACGCATAGGTGAAATCGCTGAGATTTGCCGACAGCGTCCCCGCCTGGTTGCGCGCCGCCAGCGACATGATGAGACTACTCACCCCGCTAGCGAAATTGATGTTGAACCTGCTGGTTCCGCTCAGCTGCGCATCACGGATGATCGTCCCGTGCCGACCCGCGCCATAGACAATGCCCGAATAGGAGGCGTGGCCCGTCGTCGGGAGCTGGAACGTGGGCGTCCGGCCTCCGAAGAGAGCGAAATGACGTGCGGTTGTCGCGTCGCCCCTGGTGTCCACACCCGTCTCGCTCAAATCGGCGAAGCTGGCATAGGATAGTGCGATTTGAGATGATAGGCGCCGCCCACTTCTTCCGCCGCCGGCCCGTAAAGGGCGCCGCGCAGATCGCCGGAATCATGATTGTCGAATGAGATCCGGCCGGAGAAATTGTTGCTGCCCGACGCGATCAGCGCGACGGCGCCCCAGACATGATCGGTCGCGACCACCTGCCCTATTCGGGCCACGGTTTCGCCGAAGCGGCTCCCAATATTCCCCGTTCTTCGGCGCTATTCCGTTTAAAAGGCGGATGTAACGCCGAATTCGGCACTGATACGCGAATAATCCCAGATCTCAACTGTCGATTTGTTCCGTTCCCAGCCGAGTTTTACTGTTGGCGCAAAGGTTCCGATCTTGAGGAAGCGAAAATGGCCGCCGACCGACACGTTGAAGCGGTCGTCGACGCGCCTCTGCGGATACAGAAAAAGTCGATTATCGGCCTCAAGGCGGCTGTAGCCCGCGCTGGCGGTCAGCGTCGTTTGCCCGAACTCGCGGAAGAGGTAGGCTGTGAGGCCGCCCGATGTCGTCGAATATCCGGGATCGCGAGCGGCCTCGCGATTGCCGCTGACCTGAAGGCCGCCACCGAATTTGGCCGAAAAGGCGCGGTCATAGGACGCGGCGAGCAAGAGATTGGTCGCGTCCTGCAGGTCGTTGTGGCGGTTGTTTACGTCGGCGATGCGGCCGTCAATGCGCAATTGGGCCTTTTGGCCCATCGGATGCTGCCAGGTCGCCCCTGCGCCGGCGGAGAAGCTGTAGGGATCGAGGCCGTACCAGCGCCATGTCGCTTCGCCCGATATATTGATCCGGTCCCGGCCCGACGCATATTCGGGGCCGGCCTGAATCGAAAGGGCGATGTCGTCGAACTGTTCGGCGCGGTAAAGGTTTGCATAAGTCGACGCACGGACGAGCAATTGCGAGCGCTTGTCGATGCCGGTGCGGAAATAGGCCTGCCCGCGCAGTGCGAGCCCGAGTCCCGACCGGGCCTTCGCATCCTCATCCAGCGTGAAGTCGCCTATGATCGTGCCCAGCGTGTCCGAACGGGTCGCGCGGTTGATATTGCTGTCGGGGGCGAAGGCGATCGCCACCGATCCGCCGAACGGCTTTTGCGCACTGAGCGCGGCGGCGTAAAACCGGATCTGCTGCTCGACCTCGGGGGGCAGACCCGCCGCCTGGGCCGAACGCAGTTCGCGTTCGGCTGCCCGTAGATCGCCCAGCCTGACCTGCATGCGCGCCAGTTCGATGCGGACGCGCGCGACGCCGGGCTTTTCGTCGAGGATTTCGCGAAACAGCACTGCGGCTTCGCGATGCTTGCCGAGGTCGTCGGCGAGCATCATCGCGAGCCGAAAACGCGCTTCGGTGCGCAGTTCGATATCGGGATTGCCGGCAAGCGCCCGATAGGCGGTTTCGGCCGCCGCGAAATCGCGTGCTGCGCGGGCCTGGTCTGCAAATGCGAACAACTGCTCGGCCGAAACCCGGACGGGTTCAGGTGCCGTGTCTGAAGCATTTTCCTGAGTCTGGCCGGGAAAGCTGTAAAAAGCCGCGGTCGCCAATGCCGCCGACATCAATAATTTGATTGTTTTGCCCCCCAGCGAAACCGGCTGCTGCCGCCGCCGACCCATCGCGATATAAATGTTCTGCGTCAATATCTTCCCCGGTCCCGAGCCAACAAATCTACCAACGCGAGATTCCCGTCGACCAATGCCCCTGCGTCCGCTTGACCGCTTGGCGCCGCGGGCGGACAAGTCGAGCATGGTCGCCATCCCGCCGGGATGGCGAGGGGAAGCATGGGAGACCGGGGAATGAGGAAATTTTTTGCAGGAGTGGCGAGCCTTGCCATCGCCACGGTGCCGGCCGCACCGGCGCTCGCCAATGAAGCGACGCCGTCCGCGCCGTTGACGGCCGCCGCCGACGAAGCGGCAGGCAATGCCGAGGCCGGGTCGCTGAAAGCGCTGACCTTCGGCAAATGGGGCGTCGACCTGGGAGCGCGCGATCCGTCAGTGAAACCCGGCGACGATTTCGATCGCTATGCCAATGGCGGCTGGTTCGCGCGCACCGAGATTCCGTCGGATCAAGCCTCTGCCGGGGTCGATTACGACGTTTATAACCTGACCCAGCGCCAGCTCCGCGCGGTGGTCGCGGGGGCGCCCGCGGCGAGCCAGGTCGGCGGTCTTTACCAGAGCTTCTTGGACGAGGCGCGCGTCGAAGCACTCGCCGCCAAGCCGCTGATGGCCGACATTGCCGCGGTGGCGGCGATCAAGGACAAGAGCGAAATGGCGCGCTTCATGGGCGGCACGCAGGGGACGTTCGGCTCGACGATCGTTAGCGGCGGTCCCTATGCCGACACCGCCGATCCGACCGTCAACGTCCTCTGGCTGGGGCAGGCGGGGATCGGGCTGCCCGAGCGCGACTATTATTTGAACGACAGTTTCAAGCCGCAGCGCGACGCGTACCGCGCCTATATCGCGCGGACGATGAAGATGGCGGGCAATGCCGACCCCGAAAAGGCCGCCGATGCGATCATGGCGTTCGAGACCGAGATTGCGAAGGTCAGCTGGGCGATCGCCGACCGCCGCGACATCGGCAAGATCAATAATCCGATGTCGGCGGACGAACTGGCGGCGTACGCGCCGGGGCTCGACTGGAAGGCCTGGTTTGCCGGTGCCGGTATCGCGCCGCAGAAACGCATCATCGTAAACGAAAAGACCGCGGTGCGCGACATCGTCGCGCTCTATGCCAAGACCCCGCTCGACACGATCAAGCTGTGGCAGCAGTTCCACGTCGCCGACAATGCGGCGCCCTATCTTTCGAAGGCATTCGTCGACAGCCGGTTCGAATATACCAAGGCGCTAAGCGGGGTCGGCGAACTGCGCCCGCGCTGGAAACGCGGGTTGACGCTCGTCGACGGCAGCCTCGGCGAACTCGTCGGCGAAACCTATTCGAAGCAATATTTCCCGGCGAGCGCGAAGGCGAAGATGGAGGTGCTCGTCACCAACCTGAAACTCGCGATGGGCGACCGCATCCGGAACAACAGCTGGATGGCGCCGGCGACGAAGGACGCCGCGCTGGCGAAGCTCGCGAAGATGGACGTCATGGTCGGCTACCCCGACAGGTGGCGCGACTATTCGGGGCTCAAGATCGATCCCGCCGATCTCTACGGCAATGTGAAGCGCAGCGCGGCGTTCGAATATGCCTATGCGCTGTCGGACCTGGGCAAGCCCGTCGACCGCAAGAAATGGTCGATGAACCCGCAGGAAGTGAACGCCTATAACGGCGGGCTCGAGAACAAGATCGTGTTCCCGGCCGGCATCCTGCAGGCGCCTTATTTTAGCGAGAGCGTCGACGATGCGGTCAATTATGGCGCGATCGGCGCGGTGATCGGCCACGAAATCACGCACGGCTTCGACGACCAGGGCCGCAAGATCGATGCCGAGGGCGCGGTGCGCGACTGGTGGACGCCCGAGGATGCGGCGCGCTTCGACGCGCAGGCCAAGGCGTTCGGGGCGCAATATGCGACCTATGAGGCGGCGCCGGGCTCGTTCATCAACCCCGATCTGACGATGGGTGAGAATATCGCCGATCTGGCTGGCCTGGAGGTCGCTTTTGACGCCTATCGCCGGTCGCTCGGCGGCAAGCCCGCGCCGGTGATCGACGGGTTGACCGGCGACCAGCGCTTCTTCCTCGCCTTCGCACAGGCGTGGCGCACCAAGCAGCGCGAGGATGCGATCAAGCAGCAGGTGGCGAGCGATCCGCATAGCCCGGCGCGCTGGCGCATCATTGGACCTGTGCGCAACGTCGATGCGTGGTACAGGGCATTCAGCGTCGCCGCGGGCGCCAGATATTATCTGAAGCCCGAGGAGCGCACCAAGATCTGGTAGTCCTGAGACCCCTTTCTCAGGATTGGGCGGGGGCGGCCGTGTGCCGTCCCCGTACCGCCATGACGATGAGCGACAGCGCCGCGCCGACGATGACGAACAATGCGGGAAAGCCGCCGAGCACCGACATCATGCGGATGCCGTCGATACCGCCGCCCGCGACGAGCACCAGCGCGACCAGCCCGACGATGACGCCCCATACCGCCTGAACCCACAGCGGCGCTTCGGGCGCATCGGGCGAAATTCCGTGCGTCGACAGCGCGCTCATCGCCGAAACATTGGCGTCGGCGCCGGCTACGTAAGACAGGAAGATCGCGAACAGCACGGCCGCGGCCACCAGAGGTCCGCCGCCGAGCGCGCTGAACAGCCGGAACAGCACCGGATCGGGACCCTGCGCGGTCAGGACGGCGTAAAGGCCGGCGCCGCTCTGTTGGTCGAACGCGATCGTCGCGCCCGCGATCGCCGTCATCCACACCGCACCGAACAGCGACGGCAGGATGAGGTTGTACATGATGAAGGCACGGACGCTGTAGCCGACCGCGAGGCGGCCAAGGAAGAGCGCGGTAACGGGTGCCCACGCGAACCAGTTGGCCCAGTTGAAGATCGTCCATTGCCGGTGCCAGCCGGTGTCGACGTCGAGGCCAAGGTTGCGCGGGATGAAGGTCTGGAAATAGTCGGCCGCGCCGCGCAGCGACAGGCCCAGCATGTCGACGGTGGGGCCAACGACGAGGACAAAGGCGATGATCGCAAAGAACAGCCAGGTGTTGAGCACCGACAGCCCCGCGATGCCCTTTTGCAGGCCCGTCGCGGCCGAAATCAGGAAGCTCGCGACGATCGCGGCGGCAATCGCCCAGCGTAGCGGCGTGCCGCCGTCAAACCCGCCGATCCCTTCGATCCCGCCCGCGAGCGCGAGCAGACCGGCGCCCAGCGAAGCCGCCATGCCCGCGACGAGCGCATAAAGGCAGATGATGTCGATCGCCGTACCGGCGGGACCATGCGCGCGCTGACCGAGCAGCGGCACGAACAGCGACGACAGGCTGAAAGGTTCGCTGCGGTTGTAATAGACAAGCGCGAAGGCGAGGCCGGCGACGGTATAGATGGCGTATGGCGTCAACGTCCAATGCAGGAACATCGTCGACATGGCGAAGGTCGCCGCCGCATCGCTGCCCGGTTCGAGACCGAGCATCGCGGGCGGATCGTTGAGATGGAACAGCGGCTCGGCGGCGCCCCAGAAGAGGATGCCGGTGGCGATCGTGGTGCAAAGCGTCACCGCGAACCAGCGCCATCGGGTCAAAATGGGTTTCGCCGCCGGCCCGCCGATGATCCGCCCGCCGAGGGGCGAAACGGCAATCCCCGCCAGAAGCATGAGGAAGGCTATCCCTGCCCAGGCGAAGAGCGACGAAAAGTTGCGCAAAATCCAGTCGTTGATCGCCGTCTCGGCCGCGACGACAGCGGCGCCCTGCCAGAGGCTGAGGATGACGGCGGCGAGGAGCACCGCGAGGGGCGTGAAAAACACCGGGCGATTGAGGGGATGCTTCGGAGATGCTGGCAAATGATCGGCCGATCGGACATGGTCAGAATGATCAGCATGACCTTTGCCCCGCCCAAGGTCAATTCGGGCAGGTCAATTCGGGGCGGGAACGGCGCATCGGGCAAAGCGTTGGACCGGCAGACAGGTGGATTTGAAGGAGAAGCTTCGATGACCAGGAATATGATGGCGGCCACCGCCGCGCTCGCGCTGCTCGCCTCGGGTCAGGCCGCGGCCTTCCAGACGCCCGCCGATACGGCGACGAAGGTAAAGCCGATGAAGGACGGCACCACGGCCGAAGAACGGTCCAACACGGCGCGGCTCAACGCCGAGCAGGCGGAGCGCGCCAAAGCCGACAACACGGTCTATGCGCAGGAAGTGTCGGCGGCGCAGCAGCAGGTCGCGCACGACCAGCAAGTGTTCAGCGAGGAAACCGCCGCTTACGAGGCCGAGAAGGCGCGCGTCGCGGCGATGTCCGCCGAAGAGCGGATGAAATGGGAAGCCGACGCCGCTGCGTGCAAGGCCGGCGACAAGACCCGCTGCGCCTTGCCGACGCCGCCGCCGCCGCGCTAGGGTCCGTACTCAATTACCGCGCCGTCGAGGCGCCCAAATGGCGAACAACTCGGGCCGAAAGACGCGCCGCGAGGGCTGGTTGCCCTTGCAAGCGGCTTTCGGCCCGAGATGGAAGCCATTTGGGCGTCCCGAAGGGATTTGATCAAAATGGCCCATTGCTTCGTCGAGAAGTCTGGAAATATCGGCATATTCCTGCGCCTTCTCTCCTCGCACTGAGCCATTTTGCTTCAAACCTCGACGGCGCGGTAATTGAGTATGGACCCTGGGGCCTCAATATTCGCCGGGCAGCGGTTCCGCTGCCATGCCGGGGGGCGAGCGATCGCCCGCTGGCATGCCGGCGAGCGGGTTCTCGCCCGTTGCCGCTGCGGCGGGCTCGGGATCGGGAAAGCGGCCGCCGTATCGGTAGGCGTCGTCCGCATCGGCCAGGATCGGCGGGTCGGCGTCGACCGCCCCCAGTTCGCGAAAAGCCTCATCACGCATGCTGTCGTCGCGGTGCGCCCGCAGCCGCATCGCGACGCCGTAGCTGTCCGCACAGTCGAGGCACGGCGCGGCCCCGCTGCCTTGCGGCGCCAGCGCGCCGGGATTGGCGCTGAGGCGCGAATAGGATGCGGCCTCGCTGCCGCCGCCGCCCAATCGCGCCCCCACCGCCATTTCGCCCAGCAAAACTCCGCCAGTGACGCCGGCAAGCGCGAGCGCCAACCAGCGGATCAGGCGCGCGCCGCCGTCGCGACTCGCGGAGAAAGATAATTTCTTTCCCATCGGATAATTTGGCCATGAACATGCGCCGGATGCAAGTCAGGCGCCATGATATTGCCTGCCATCGGCCATTCGTCGACGGATCGGCGCCTTTCGTCTGTCAATCGAGCGGCTGTCTGCCCCGATCGATCCAAAGGCGATTCTCATGACGTCTAGGGGATATCACTCCCCTTGCGGGATATCGGAAGACGGTCTCCCCGGTCCGCCGGCCGGTATCCCGCATCCTTTTGAAGAGAGGACTCCCCCATGGCGAAATTTTCATTCTTGCTGGCAGCGCCGGTTGCACTGGCCGGCTTTTCGGTTCCGGCCGCCGCCGAAGACGAGAGCGACCGGCATACCGTCGTTGTGCGCTATGACGACCTGAACCTGTCGAGCGTCGCTGGCCGCGAGCGGCTGAGCACCCGCGTCAAATATGCCGTACAGAAAGTGTGTGGCACGCGGCCGCTTCATCGGCGGAGCCTCCGCGAGCGGACCGTTGCCAATCGCTGCAAGGATAACGCGATGGCCGATGCCGACGTGAAACTGGCCGGCCTGTTCAACGGCGAGGGCACCCGCTACGCCGACCGTGGCAGGATCATCATCGTCGCCGCGCCCTGACCAAATTCGCGGTATGCCGATCCCAAGAGGCGGTCATGTCCCGGCATGGCCGCCTTTTTTCAGACGTGCATGATCGCCTTTACATCGTGGAGATAGGTGCGGCCGATGCGGTGGACGCCGCCTTCGCCGAGGTCGACGCTCCACGCGCCGTCGCCATGGTGCTTCAATCCGACGATGCCTTCGCGGCGGATCATCTTCGAGCGATGGATGCGCATGAACTGATCGGGGTTCATGCGCGCTTCCAGCGATTTGATCGTCTGATGGATCAGCCAGCTGCGGCCGCCGACATGGAGGCGCATATAGTCGCGCTCGGCCTCGATCAAATCGACCTGGCCCGCATCGATGCGCAGCATCTCGCCGCGGTTCTGGACCCAGAATTCGTTGATCCATCGGCTTTTCTGCGCCGGCGCACGCTCGGTCGCGCGCCATTCGCGCACGCGCGACAGCGCACGGGCGAGGCGTTCGGGCGATACGGGTTTGAGCAGATAGTCGACCGCGGCAACGTCGAACGCCGCCACCGCATAGCGATCGAAGGCGGTGACGAAAACGACGGCAGGCGGGTTATCGAGCCCCTCGATCGCGGCGGCGACCTCCAGCCCGTTGAGATCGGGCATCGCGATGTCGCAGAGCACAAGGTCGGGCGCGAGCGCGTCGACCATGCGGAGCGCCGAGGCGCCGTCGCTGGCGGTGCCGACGAGCGAGACGCCGTCCTGCTGCCCGGTGAGGATCTGCAATCGTTCGATCGCCAGCGGTTCGTCGTCGACGATCAGGGTGCGAAGCGTCTGGATCATAGGTCAGCAGGCCTCCCGTGCCAGCGGCAACCAAAGCGATACGACAAAGCCGCCACTGTCCGACGGACCCCATTCGCATCCGGCGGTGGGGCCATAGCGGGTCAGCAGGCGTTCGCGAACATTGCCGAGGCCGAGGCCCGTGCCCGACGCGGGGGCGGGGGCCTTCGGGTCGATGTCGTTTTCGATACGCAGCACCAGCAGCCCATATTCGGCGCTGGCGGTCAGGCGGACCGCGATCTTTCCCTTGCTGGGCGCGACGCCATATTTGATCGCATTCTCGATGATCGGTTGCAGGATCAGCACGGGAACGCAGGCATGCTCCAATTCCTCGGGCATCTCCACTTCGACCTGCAGGCGATCGGGGAAGCGCGTCTGCTCGATATCGAGATAGAGGCGCTGGAGCGCGATTTCCTCGTCGAGACTGACGAGTTGCTCGGGATCGACCGCGAGGCTCGAGCGGAGGAAGGACGAGAGGTTCATGATCATCGTCTCGGCCTCGCTCTTCGATCCCTTGAGCACGAGGGTCGAGAGCGAATTGAGCGTGTTGAACAGGAAATGCGGATTGACCTGATAATGCAGGGCGCGGAGCTGCGCGGTCTGCGCCTCCATGCGAAAATGATTGGCGCGACGTTCGAGCGCGCGCATCTCGTTGGCATAGCCGAACGCTACATAGAGCGCGGCCCAGACGGCGAAGAAGAAATACCAGCGGATCGAGCTGTCGAGGATCAGCATCGTTTCCCACGCGACCGAATATTTCGACTGCATTTCCTCGACGATCTTCGCGCTGTCGGAGACCGGGAACCAATAATAGAAAACCAGCAGATTGACCGTCGCGTAGATGATGACGAGCGGAACCGCGGCGCCGAAGGCCGCCGCCAGCCGGGCGCCGAAGCTCTGGGGCTGGGCGCGCTGGAGCAGCTGATAGAGGACGAAGGTGCACAGGATACCGGCGACGACGACGATCGCGCGGCGGCCGGCGGACGGCCATTGTTCGGGCACGCCGGTCAGCATCGCGAGCACCGAGGTGATCAGGAAATAGATCGCCCACATCGCGATGATCGATCCGATCGCGACCCGGGGGTTCACGCGGGCGTCGGAGGCGCGCCAGTCGGGCGCCGCGGCCAACATTTTCGCGCGCTGATCGCGCAGCGCATCCTTGCGGTTCGAGATATTCATTATGCCTGCTTTAGCGCCAATTACCGATCGATGGCTAGCGGGCACCCGGCCGCCAGTCGAAGCGGTGCGGGCCTTGGTCGAAAGGGGGGCTTAAAGCGTCAGCCCCCAAATTGACCTCGCTATTCGAGCGGATTCGGGATCGCTCGGTTTGAAGGGGCGCCTCAGCCCGCCGGTTGCGGCAGCGTCCGGCGCCAGTTGCCGCGCCGGTAGATCGCCCATGCCATCGCGAGCGAGGCGAGCGACGAGAGCGGAAAGCTCCACCAGAGGATGTCGCTGCCGATCGCCGGATAACCGAAATAATAGATGCCGAGGCGGATCGGGAACATCGACAGGAACAGGATGACGAGCGGCGGCACGACCGATCCATTGGCGCGCAGCGTGCTGATGAGGACGATCGTCGTGCCGAAGGGCAAGAAGGTCCAGGTCGCGATCAGCTGGATATTGCGCGACACTTCGATCGCGGGGCTTTCGCTGCCGAGGAAAAGCGCGAGCGCGGCGCGGTCGAAGATCAGGAGCAGGACGATCAGCAGGCCGGTCATCGCGAGGTTGATCGCGATGCCGCTGTTCGTCACCGATGCGACGCGGTCCCAGCGGTTCGCGCCGATATTCTGCGCCGCCATCGAGCTGACCGCGGCGCCGACCGCGAGCGCGGGCATCTGGATATAGTTCCAGAGCTGAAGCGTCGCGCCATAGGCCGCGGCGGTGACGAGCCCCTCGCGGTTGACGAGTCCGACCATGATCAGCCCGGCGCCCGAGATCACGAGCATCTGCGCGCCCATCGGCAGGCCGCGGCCGATGATGAAGCGGAGTTCGCTCCACTTGGGAAGCAGGTAAGACAGTTCATGCCCGCGCAGGCGCAACACGTAGTTTTTCGCGTAGAACCAACCGATCATCCCCGCGAGGCTGATCGTGCCGGCGAGCGCGGTCGCGAGCGCGCTGCCCGCGATGCCGAGGCGCGGGAAGGGGCCGAGGCCGAGGATCAGAACCGGGTTGAAGACGATATCGAGCACGACCGCGAGGATCATGAAGCGCAGCGGCGTCACCGCATCGCCCGCGCCGCGCGAGGCCATCATCAGCGTGACCGACAGCATCGAGGCGGGGACGGCGAGGAAGGTGACGCGCAGATAATCATGCGCGAGGGCGAAGGCTTCGGGCGGGGTTTCGAGCCAGCCGAGGATGCGGTCCGACGCGAACCAGCCGACGATCGCGATCACGACCGAGAAGATGAGCGCGAGGCCTATGACGCCGCCGGTCGCCCGCCGCGCCGCGTCGATGTCGCCGCGCCCCATCGACTGGCCGATCAGCACCGTCGCCGCCATGCCAAAGCCGAAGAAGGCGCCAAACATCAGGAACATGATGATGTTCGCATTGGCCGTCGCGGCGAGCGCGCTATTGCCGAGGAATTGCCCGACCCAGATCGAATTCACCGAACCCGACAGCGTCTGAAGAATGTTCGACGCGAGCGTCGGCAGCGCGAAGAGGATCAGCGTCTTGGTGATCGGCCCCTGCGTCAGGTCCATCCGCCCGCCGCCGCGCGCGGTCTGCCGCGGCGGGATCGGGCCGGCGGCGGGATCGGCTGCGGCCGCGACGGGTGTCGGCGTGGCGGGCAGCTCTTCGTTCACCCCAGCCGTGCCAGTGCGGCGGTCAGGCGGTCGGCCTCCGCTTCCTTGGCGGCATGGTCGGCGCGCGCCTTTTCGACCGCTTCGGGCTTGGCGCGCTCGACGAAGGACGGGTTGTTCAGGCGCCCGGCGAGGCCGTCGCGCTCCTTGGCGGCGGCGGCGAGCGCTTTGGTCAGCCGGTCGCGTTCGGCGGCGATGTCGATGACGCCTTCGAGCGGGATCAATAACGATCCACCCATTAGTGGCATTGCGATGCTAGGGCCGGTGGGGCTTGCAGGGTCGTTTGGAAGCCCAAATTTCCCGTTTAGCGGACGATGAATCGTTTCCAGTCGGGCGAGGCGCTTCAACAGTCCTTCGACATAGGAAAATGTCTCTTCGCCGAAATCTGTTTCGGCGAGGAACCACGCCGTGAGCTTCTCACCGGGCGCAATGGACAGCTCGGTTCGCGCCGATCGGATTCTACTCACGGCATCAATGAGCCATCCGATCTGGCGACTAGCTGCTTCGTCGATCTTTGCATTTGGCGCAGGCCATTTCGCGGTGATCAGCGGATAGTGGGCGCGGTCACCAAGTCCCGTCCACAGCTCTTCGGTGATGAAGGGCATGAAGGGATGGAGCATGACGAGGATCTGGTCGAGAACCCAGCCTGCGACGGCCTTTGTCTCCTCGTCGATCGCGCCCTTGATGAGTTCGAGATACCAGTCGCAGAAACGGTCCCACGCGAAGCTGTAGATCGCGTTCGCGGCCTCGTCGAAGCGATAGGCGGCGAAGGCGGTTTCCATCGCGGCGACGGTCGCGGCGACCTCGCCGATGATCCAGCGGTTGACCGGCAGCGTCGCGGCGGGAGCTTCGAAGCTGGTCGAGGCCGAAATGCCGTTGGCTTCGCAGAAGCGCGCGGCGTTCCACAGCTTGGTCGCGAAATTGCGATAGCCCGCGAGGCGCGCGTCATCCATCTTGATGTCGCGGCCCTGGCTTTCCATCGCCGCCATGAAGAAGCGCAGCGCGTCGGCGCCATATTGGTCGATCAGCCCGAGCGGGTCGACGACATTGCCCTTCGACTTTGACATCTTCGCACCGTCGGGCGCGCGGACGAGGCCGTGGAGATAGAGCGTCTTCCACGGCACAATCCCGTCGTCGTTGTTATCGCGCATGAACTCCATGCCCTGCATCGCCATGCGCGCATCCCAGAAGAACAGGATGTCGAAGCCCGAGACGAGGACGTCGTTGGGGTAGTGGCGCTTCAGAAGCTCGGTGTCCTCGGGCCAGCCGAGCGTTGCGAAGGGCCAGAGGGCGGAGGAGAACCAAGTGTCAAGGACGTCTTCGTCGCGCGTCAGAGCAACGCCTGCGCCGGCTTCGGCCTGCGCTTCTTCTTCGGTTTCGGCAACGAAGATACGGCCGTCCTCGGCATACCAGGCCGGAATCCGATGACCCCACCACAGTTGCCGCGAAACGCACCAAGGCTGGATATTCTCCATCCAGTTGAAGAAGGTCTTTTCCCACGTCTTGGGGACGATGTTGATGCGTCCGTCGCGCACCGCCGCCATCGGCGGCTGCGCCAGCGTTTCGGCGTCGACATACCATTGGTCGGTCAGCCAGGGTTCGATCACCACGCCGCCGCGGTCGCCGAAGGGGGTCTGGATCGTGCGCGGCTCGGCGTCGTGCGCGTTGCCGTCCTTGTCTACATGCGGGATCAGGAAGCCGGCTTCCTTCATCCGCGCCACGACGAGTTCGCGCGCGCCGTCCTTGCCGTCGCGCTTGAAGCGGTGGAGGCCGATATATTCTTCCGGAATCAACCCGTCGCTCGTCTGGATGACGTTCGCATCGCCGTCGAGCATGTTGAGCATCTCGCCGGCCTTGAAGCCCGCGCGCTTGCCGACATCGAAGTCGTTGAAATCATGCCCCGGGGTGATCTTCACCGCACCCGAACCCAGCTCGGGATCGGCATGTTCGTCAGCGACGATCTTGAAGCGGCGGCCGGTGATCGGCTGCAGGATGTCCTTGCCGATGACGCTCTTGTAGCGCGCGTCATCGGGGTGCACCGCGATCGCCATGTCGGCGAGCATCGTTTCGGGGCGGGTCGTCGCGACGACGATATAGTCGCGCCCGTCATCGAGCGTCACGCCGTCGGCGAGCGGATATTTGAAGTGCCAGAAGCCGCCCTGAATCTCGTGCGTTTCGACCTCGAGGTCCGAAATCGCGGTCTTGAGCTTCGGATCCCAGTTCACGAGGCGCTTGTCGCGGTAGATCAGCCCCTTTTTGTACAGGTCGACGAACACCTTGACCACCGCGGCGGTGAAATGCGGGTCCATCGTGAACTGCTCGCGTGACCAGTCCATCGAGCAGCCGAGGCGGCGGAGCTGGCCGGTGATCTGACCGCCGCTTTCGGCTTTCCACTGCCACACCTTGTCGATGAAATCTTCGCGGCTGTAGTTGGTGCGCTTGTCCTGTTGCTGTTCCAGCTGGCGTTCGACGACCATCTGCGTCGCGATGCCGGCATGGTCCATGCCGACCACCCACAAAGCATCCTTGCCGCGCAGCCGCTCGTAGCGGACGAGCACGTCCTGCAACGTATTGTCGAGCGCATGGCCGATGTGCAGCGCGCCGGTGACGTTCGGCGGCGGGTTGACGATCGTGAACGGTGTCGCGTCGGGACGCGCGGGGCGAAACAGCCCGCGGCTTTCCCATTCATGGGCCCATTTCGCCTCGATAGCGGCGGGATCGAAATTTTTTTCCATCGGCATAGTCGGCGCGCTTTGCCAGCCATGGTGCGATGCGGCAAGGGGGGTGATCGCTTTAACGGTCCCTATCTCTCGTCATGCCGGACTTGATCCGGCATCCCGCTTTCGACGTTGAAAGGAAGAAGCGGGACCCCCGATCAAGTCCGGGGTGACGAGAAGAGAGAAGCCGCCGCTATTTTTTGAGGTACTCACCCAGCCAGCTAAACACCGTCTGGTGCCACTGGACGCTGTTCGCGCCTTTCAGCACCCAATGATTTTCGTCCGGAAAGACGAGCAATTCCGACGGAATATTGCGGCGCTGCAACGCAGTGAAAGCCGCAAGACCCTGACTGTAGGGAATGCGGAAATCCTTTTCGCTGGTGATCACCAGCATCGGGGTTTTCCACTTCGTGACGTGATTGACCGGGTTCCACTTTTCGGGATCGGTGCGTTCCCACCACGGGCCGCCATGATCCCATTCGTCGAACCACAGTTCCTCGGTCTCGAACGCCATCGCGCGCAGGTCGAAGACGCCGTCATGCTGGACGAGGCATTTGAAGCCGTCGGTCCACTGGCCCGCGATCCAGTTCATCATATAGCCGCCGTACGAGGCGCCGAGCGCGCAGGCGTTGGCGATGTCGAGCTGCGCGTCCTGCTTGCCCGCGGCGGCGAGGCCGAGCTTGAGATCCTCGAGCGGCTTGCCGCCCCAATCCTTGTTGATGCTGTCGGTGAAGGCTTGCCCGTAACCCGTTGAACCGTGGAAATCGACGGTGACGACGCCATAACCCTGCTGCGCGAAGAGGCGCGGGTTCCAGCGCGTCGACCAGCTGTTGCCAAAGCTGCCCTGCGGCCCGCCATGGACGATGAAAGCGACCGGCAATTTCTGGACGGGGCTGACGGGCTTCAGGATCATGCCCCACACCTTGTCGCCGTTCGCGCCGGCGAACTGGATGCGGTCGAGCTCCACCGCGTCGAACTCGGCGAGGCGTGCGGCGTTGACCGCGGTGATCTGCTTCACCTTGCCCTTGGCATCGCGGACGAACAGGTCGGTCGGCGCGAGCGCGCTGTTGCGCGAATAGAGGAGGGCGCCGCCGGGCAGCGGGGTGACGTCGCCGATATTGCCCTCGAAGGCTTCGGTCGTCGCCTTCAGCTTTTCGACCTTGCCCGTGGCGGCATCGACGCGAAACACCGGATGTTCGAGCGTGTCCTGCGCCGTGACGTAGAGCGACTTGCCGTCGGGCGCCCATGCGATCGAGGCGACCGAGCGGTCCCAGGCATCCGTGAGCTTCTTCGTCTCGCCGTTTTCCAGATTCCGCAGCATCAGCACCTGCCGGTCGGCCTCATAGCCAGGCCGTGCCATCGCGGCATAGGCGAGCCATTTGCCGTCCGGCGAGGGGGTGGGGAGGGTGTCGGTCGCCTGATTGTCCTGCGTCAGGTTCACCGGCATCATCCGGCTGTCGACCAGCCAGCTGTAGATATCGAGATTGGTCGACATCGGCTCGTTCCGGTCGGCCTTGCGCAGCGTGAAAAAGACGGTGCGGCTGTCGGCGCCCCACGCGAGTTCCTCGCCGCCGCCGAACGGTTTCGACGGGCTGTCGCCGATCAGGCCGGCGTCGACCGGACGCGCGACGCTCGCCTTGCCATCCGTGAGGTTGAAGACGAACGGGCGGCTGTAGGTGCCGGGGGTTTCCCATTGGTCCCAGTGGCGGACGAAGCCTGCGCCGTCCTTGTAGAGGCGGCCGCTGCCGGGACCGGTGAGCGCGCCCTTGTCCTTGGCGTCGCAGCCGAAATCGGTGCATTCTTTCGCGATATCGCCCCACGCGAGCAGCTTCGCGCCGTCGGGCGAAATCTTGAAGCCCGAAATATCGGCGTGCGTATCGGTGACCTGCGTCGCGGCGGCGCCCGCTTTCGGATCGATACGCCACACCTGATCCTTGCCCGACGCGTTCGAGAGGAAATAGAGAATGCCGTCCTTGTCGAAGGCGGGGGCGGTTTCATTCTTGCCCGCGGTGTCGGCGATGGCGACAGGCTTTGCGTCCTTCGCATTGCGGTCGACGAGCCACAGCCCGGTCGAGCGCTTGTACGTCGTACCTTCGGTATCGGTCATCTGAAACACGACCCAGCGGCCATCGGGCGACGCGGTCGGCGTCGCGACGCGCTTCAAGGTCGCGAGGTCGACCTCGGTCATCGGCCGGGCGAAAGCGGGGGTGGAGAGAGCGGCGGCGAGCGCGATCGCGCTGGACAGGATGTGGTTTCGCATGAAAGCGGTTTAGCGATGCGCCGCGCGGGTTCAAGGATGAACCGACCGGGATCGGCTCGATTCCCCGTTGCCGATGAAAATTGGGGCTTGGTGACAATAAATCAAACCTCTCTGGCGCCGCCGCGTCCGATGCGCCATCGGGCCGCCTTCAAGGAGATATCTGTGGCGAAGCCGGATTCGAGTCGGATTTTCATACCGCTGCTGGCGGGCGCGAGTCTGCGCGACCGGGTGGTCGCGAGCGTCGGCGCGCTTGTCGGCATCAGTCTCGCCGGCCTGATCTGCGCGGCGATGTTTCCCGTCTCGATGCCGTGGATCATCGCGCCGATCGGCGCGTCGGCAGTGTTGCTGTTCGCGGTGCCCGCAAGCCCGCTTGCGCAGCCCTGGTCGATCGTCGGCGGCAATGTCATTTCCGGCATTTTCGGGGTGGTCGTGGCGCAGGCGATCGGTGAGCCCGCCTTCGCGGCCGCGCTGGCCGTATCGACCGCCATATTGGTGATGTCGCTCGCGCGTTGCCTGCATCCTCCGGGCGGTGCGGTCGCGCTCAGCGCGGTTCTTGGCTGGCAGAGCTTTTCCGGGCATGTCGCCGACTTCCTCGTGCCGGTGCTGCTCAATTCGCTGATCCTCGTCGCAATCGGCATGCTGTTCCACCGCTTTTCGGGGCACAGCTACCCGCACCGCGCACGGCCCGTCGACGGCAAGGCGATGTCGCAGGAGCCGGTCGGGCTGTTGATGGACGATATCGACGGCGCGCTCGCCGATCTGGGCGAGACGTTCGATATCAGTCGCGAGGATCTCGCCCTGCTGCTGGCGCGCGCCGAGGCGCATGCCGCGGAACGCGTCGCCAAGGCGCAGATCGCCCTCGCGGGGAGCAAGCTTGCGGCTGAAAAGACGAAAAAGCGGAAGCGCGAAAAGGTCGGTTCCTAACGGACGATCACACCGCCCTTCATCACATGGTCGATCTTTTCGAGCACGGTGATGTCGGCGAGCGGATCGGCCTTCACCGCGACGAAATCGGCATAGCGGCCCGGAACGATCGCGCCCACATCGTCGCGGCCCATTTCGATTGCGGCGCGCCCGGTCGCGGACTGGATCGCCTGCATCGCCGTCATCCCATATTTGACCATATTGCCGAACTGGCGCGCGTTGAGCCCGTGCGGATAGACACCAGCGTCGGTGGCGAAACCGATATTGACGCCCAGCTCGACCGCACGCCGGAACGCCACGCGCTGCGCGTCGGTCGTCTCGCGATTCTTGCGCAGATATTCCTCGGGCCAGCCTTCTTTCGTGCCGATATCATTGATGTAATCGCCGTTGTAGATATCCATCGCGAGCCAGGTGCCGTGCTTCTTCGCCAACTGTAACGTCGCTTCGTCGGCGAGGCTGGCATGTTCGATGCTGTCGACTCCAGCGTTGATCGCGTTTTGGATACCGATCGCGCCATGCGCGTGCGCGGTGACGCGTTTGCCGCGCGCATGCGCGACCTTTACGATCGCGCGGAGTTGATCGACGGTCAGTTCGGGTGCGCCGGGTTCGGTTCCGATCGCCAGCACCGCGCCGGTCGCGATGGTCTTGATGAAGTCGGCGCCATGGTCGAGCAGATAGATCGTTTTCGCCGCCGCTTCCCCGGCCGTCGCGGCGACGCCGAGGCGCATGTCGGGCGGCAATTGCTCGTTCGGGACGACACCGTTGAGCTCGCCGCCGCCTTTCGGAATGGTCAGATAAGCGCCTGCGACCCACATGCGCGGTCCGGGTACGTCGCCGCGCTCGATGGCATTGCGCAATGTGACGTCGGTCAGGCCGCGATAGGTGCCGACGTCGCGCACGCTGGTGAAGCCCGCTTCGAGGGTTGCGCGCGCGTTACGCACACCGACGAGCGCGGTTTCGGCGGGCGATGCCTTCATCGGCGCGGCAAGGTCGGCGCTCTGGCCGAGATCGGCGAGGTGGGTGTGGAGGTCGATCAGGCCGGGCAGGACGGTGAAGCCCGACCAGTCGACGACCTTCGCGCCGTCGGGCGCCTTTCCGCACGCGCCGACCGCCTGGATGCGCTCGGCCTCGACGGTGATGCACTGGCCGGTACGGACCTCGTTCGAGACGCCGTCGATCAGCCGCCCCGTTTCGATATAAAGTGTTTCAGCCGATGCGGGCGCCGCGGCGAGCGCCGCCGCCAGCGCTGCGATCAGCCGGCCG
>NZ_DATFFD010000086.1:0-2396 GCF_035250425.1 Sphingopyxis sp. | reverse complement strand
ATGATGACCTGGTCGCCCTGGGCGGCCTTCTTCGTCTTCGGCGCTTCCTCGAACCGCTTCATCTGCGCGGCGAATTCTTCGATCTTGGCCATCACGGCCTTGTCGTTGGCGGGAACGGTCAGGCGTTCTAGCTTCAGGCCGTCGATCGACGGCGTCGCGATCTCGGGCAGCACTTCGAGGCTAACGGTCAGCTCGGCATCCTTGCCGGCTTCATAACCTTCGTCGAGCGCAACCGCGGGCTGCAGCGCCGGGCGAAGCTTTTCCTTCGCCATCAGGTCGCGCACGCCGGCGTCGATCGCCTTGTTGAGCGCGTCGGCGGAGAGCGCCGGGCCGTGCATCTTGCGGATCAGGTTTGGCGGAACCTTGCCGGGGCGGAAGCCGGGCATGCGGACGGTCGGGGCGATGCTCTTCACCTCGTCGTCGACGCGCGCGTCGATATCCTTGGCGGTGATGGTCACGCGATATTCGCGCTTCAGGCCTTCGTTCAGCGTTTCGACGGTCTTCATTGCCTTGGTCTTATCCTTGCTCAAAATCTCGTATCGAACCCCGCCAGCGCGGCGGAGTTCCCCATGATCCCGGCCTGCATTGCAGATTGGTGCGGGCGAAGGGACTCGAACCCCCACATCTTGCGATACTGGTACCTAAAACCAGCGCGTCTACCAATTCCGCCACGCCCGCAGGTGCTTTCGGCCGGGTGCACGAAATCGCGCGCTGCCGCGCACGCCCGTGCGGGCCGCGCGGGGCTATAGCAGACGCGTCGCCGAGGGCAAGGGCGCAAAGCCCCCCCGTTCCGCGCGCGGAACATGCTTGGCGCCTCCGCCGGCGGAACAGTAGGCGCGCCCGTTCGTTGGTTAACTCAAGGAGAGTGACAATGACCAGCAGCCCCGACCCGCTTCCGAAGCCGAAGCCCGACACGATCGAACCGCAGGCGCCGCCCGAACGGCCGGCGCAACCGCCCCCGCAAGAAGACCCCGCTGGCCAGCCGCCCGAAATCCCCGGCAATCCCGGCGGCGGCGACATCGACGAACCCGGCCGCGGACCCGACGAAGTGCCGCCGCAGCAGGTTTGACGCCACCTTCCTGTCTCCTTCCCCGGCCCGGCGCACCGGCGAAACCCTGTTCAGCGTCACGCGCCTCCGCACACCTCTGCGCAGGGATGACGATTCAAACAGAAATAATCAGGCTCCAAAAGGCGAATGCCCCTGTCGGCGGCGAACCGGCATTGATAATGTCGCGCCGCACCGCAACAGGAGTCTCACGATGCGTCCGCTTCTCCCTGCCCTCCTCCTCGCATCCGCTTTTCCTGCCACCGCCTTCGCGCAATCGGCGCCCGACGTCGCCGATCTCGCGGGCGCGCGCGCCGCGGGCGGTGAGACCCAGCTTCTTGCGCGCGGCTATGAATCGCGCTTCTCCAACACCGTTGGCGACCAACGCTACACCTTCTGGTGGAACGCGCGCACCGGCCGCTGCATCTCGGTTTCGACCGTCGACGGGCGCTATGGCGCATTGATCGCCGTTCCGGCCGAAAACTGCCGCGACGCCGGCTCCGCCGCTCCCGTCGATCACCATCAGCCCGCCGCCGAGCCCGGCTATCGCGACCCCGGCTCGCTCGTCCTCGTCTGCTACGGCGCGGGCACACGCCCGACCGTTCAGAACAATCCGCGCTACAGCTGGAACCCGCGTAACCATAAATGGGAATGGAGCAACGAGCTGTCGAACAACGCACAGGGGTTCAACAGCGACGTCCAGATCGAACTCTATGGCGATCACGGCCGCATCCATCTGGGGCCGAAGCTCGTCGCGCCGATTCACAGCGGCGACGATCATGGCTGGTGGGATCTCGACAATCTGGTCGTCACCCCCGACCGCATCACGGCGAGCTATCGGATCAACGGCCTCAACAAGCCGAAATTGACCGTCGATCGCCGCTCGGGAGGGATCACGATACAGGCGATCACCAATTTCTCGGGCCAGTGCGACAGCGGCGACTGGGCTGCGGGGACGCGGCGTTTCTAAGAAACGGCGCGCTTCGCGGCGACGTCGGCGAACATCGCCGCCAACGTCAGCGGAGCGCGAAGCATCGGCCGGTCCGTGTCAGCCGGCGCAGAAAGCCGCGAAGCGCGCGATCGCTCGCTTGCCGGTCGGCGTTGCCGTCATATCGAGCGTCTCGCCATTCGAGGTCATCCGCAGCCAGCCGTTCGCGGCGAAGGCGCGGAAAAGCGGCGAGGTCGCGGGCATTTCCTGCGCCGTGAAGGTGGGCAGCTCGTCGGCGACGGTCGTTCCGGCCAGCCGCACGCGCTCGCTGCCCGTTTCGAGTTCGATCGCGCTCAGGTCGGGCGCGCCGCCCGAAATCCCCGCGAAGACGCGGTCGCCGCCTTCCTCGCAAGTGAAATTCAG
>NZ_DATFFD010000085.1:0-15894 GCF_035250425.1 Sphingopyxis sp. | reverse complement strand
CCGAAGGCGGCGAGGATCGCGATGGCGACAGCGCCGAGGCCGAGGAAAGCGAAGCCGTCGAGGCCGCTCCCGAGGCGGATGCCGAAGAAGCCGAAGCCAAGCCGCGCCGCCGCCGTGGTGGACGCGGCCGCAAGAAGGCCGATGCCGTGGAAACCGCCGATGACGCTGCTGCTGAAGCTGAAGTGGCACCGGTAGAGGTGGTCGAAGCCGCCGAGCCGGTCGCCGAAGAAGCGCCGGCCGCCGAGGAAAAGCCGAAGCGCAAGCGCGCGCCGCGCAAGACCAAGGCCGCTTTGGCCGCCGAAGCCGAGGCTGCGGAAGCCGCCGAAGCCCCGGTCGTCGAAACGCCCGCCGAAGCTCCGGCTGAAGCCGAAGCGCCGGTGGAAGCCGAAGCCGCCAAGCCCGCGCCCAAGAAACGCGCGAGCCGCGCCAAGAAAGCCGTCGCCGCCGAAGCCGCAGCGCAACCCGCGACCGCGGGCGAGGCCGAACCGGTTACGGCCGACGTCGATGCCGACGGCGAGGTCGGCCCCGACGGCGAACCGCGCCGCGGCTGGTGGCAGCGCACGTTCGGCAATTGATCGTCCCAGCCGATCGGGCGGCAATTGATCGTCCACGCCGATCGGGCGGCAATTGATCGTCCACTCGATCGGGCGGCAACCGATCGAGGCCGATTGATCGCATAAGCACGCTTCGCACCTTGCGTCCGCGCGCACGGACCCCCAATAAGCCCTCATGGCTTCACTCGGGGTTCAGGCGCGCGGCGCAAGAGAGGCGGGGATGACCGCTTTCCCGCCGCAGACCGCGTTCGGGGCGCAAAGGCTGCGCTCCCTTTTCCGTATCGCGCTGACATTGCTCGCGATGTTCGCCATAGCGGTGCGCCCGTCGATGGCGCAGTCGATCCTGCGCGATGCCGAAACCGAAGCGTTATTTCAGGACATGATGGACCCGCTGCTCGTCGCGGCGGGACTCAAACCCGGGCAGGTGCGCGTGCATCTGCTCAGCGACCGCAGCATCAACGCCTTTGTCGCCGGCAGTCAGGACATCTATGTCTTCAGCGGGCTGATCGAGGCCGCCGACAGCGCCGAAGAGGTGCAGGGCGTGCTCGCGCACGAACTCGGCCACGTCATGGGCGGCCATGCGATCCGCGTCAACGAAGGCGCCAAGACCGCGACGGGCATCTCGCTCCTCAGCCTGCTGCTCGGCGCCGCGGCGATTGCGGCGGGCGCCGGCGAGGCCGGCATGGGCGTGATGATGGCGGGCCAGCAGGCCGCGCTCGGCAAGTTCCTCGCGTTCAGCCGCGTCCAGGAATCGACCGCCGACGCCGCGGGCGCGCAATATCTGTCGAAGGCCGGGATCAGCGGCCGCGGCAGCCTCGCTTTCTTCAAGAAATTGCAGAATCTCGAGTTCCGCTACGGCGTGAAGCAGGATGACGATCAGGCCTATGGCCGGACGCACCCGATGTCGGGTGATCGCATCCAGACGCTGCGCGAAGTCTATGTCATCGATCCCGCATGGCAAAAGCCCGCCGACCCGAAAATCGAGGCGCGCTTCCAGCGCATCAAGGCGAAGCTGTCGGGCTTTATGGCCGAGCCCGAACGGACGCTGCGCAAATTCCCCGAAAGCAATTCGACGATCCCGGCGCGCTATGCGCGTGCCTATGCCTGGCACAAAAGCGCCTATCCGCAAAAGGCATTGACCGAGGTCGAAGGCCTGCTCGCGACAAGCCCGAACGACCCCTATTTCCTCGAGCTCGAGGGTCAGGTGCTGCTCGAATCGGGGCGACCCAAGGAAGCGATCCCGGCGCTGCGCAAGGCGGTCAGCCTGTCGCGGTCGCAGCCGCTGATCAGCGCGACACTGGGCCATGCGCTGATCGCGACCGAGGATCCGGCGAACTATGCCGAGGCCGAAGAGGTGCTTAAAACCGCGGTTGCGCTCGACAATCAGAACCCGTTCGCCTGGTATCAGCTCGGCATCGTCTATGCGAACAAGGGCGATCAGGCGCGCGCCGCGCTCGCCTCGGCGGAACGCTATCAGCTTGAGGGTGGACAGGCATCGCTCGCGCTGCGTAATGCCGATATGGCGATGCAGGGCCTGCCCCAAGGCTCGCCCGACTGGATCCGTGCACAGGATATTTCGCTGGTCGCTCGCGCCGAGGTGGAACGCGAGCGCAAACGGCGTTAGATTCAATCGGGATAAAGCGGGGACCGCATCGCCAACGATGATGCGCAAGGGCGTGAGGGTCAGGTCCTATGAATGGGACGACTGAGGTTTGGAGCAAATTTGTTCAGTGCGAGGAAGAGCGGCGCAGGCATATGAAAATATTCCAAGGCGCTCTGACGCGGCAATGGACAAATTTGGCCAAATCCCGGAGGGACGGAAAAATGGCTTCCCTCTCGGACCAAATGCCCCTTGGACATAGAACCACTATGGCCGGCGGGGCATTCGGCCCGATATGTTCGCCATTTTTCCGCCTCAGCCGTCCCATTCATAGGACCTGACCCTTAGTGACTGACAGAAAAGACGATTATTACCAGCCATGGCTGCGCGACGCCGCGCCGACGCCGACTGGCGGCGCGCCGGCGCGCGATGAAGGGCTGGCGAAGCCGAAGGACGAGCCCCCCGTCGGCATCGACCTTACGCGATACAGCGCCCCCGAAAAGCCGCGCGATCCGCTGGTAAAGCCCGAGGCGATCAAGGCCGGGGCGGCGAACCTGTGGGGCCGCATCCAGCGCGGCGCCGAAGCCTTTGCCGACTGGACGATCCGCGTCGGCGACCGCGCCGATATTCCGGCGCGCGTCGAAGCGATGGAAATTCCGCGCCGCTCACGCGAACTCGGCGCGAAGGCAGGAGCCATAACCGCGCGCGCTGCGCGTGCGGCAGGACGCGGATCGGCGCAGGCCGGGCGTGCGGCAGCGAAGGCCAGCGGCGAGGCGTGGGAGAAGATGGCGCTCGGCGACAAGGCCCGGAAGCTGTCGAGCGAAGCCGGGCGCGGGCTCGGCGAGGTCGCCGACAAGACGAAGGCCGGTGTGGTCGACATCGCCAAGGCCGGCACGGAAAGCATCCGCGACAGCATCGGCGAAGCTGCAACCAAGCTGCGCCCCGCGCCGCGCGAGGAACTGGCGCCGCCGCCCTCGGGGCTCGAGCAATTGCTCGCGCGCGAGGAAGCCGCTGCCGCGCAGGCGAGCGCGCCCGCCGCGCCCGACTTGCCGCTGTTCGCCGGCGACGCCGCGATTCCGGCCATTGCAAAGCCCGCCCCGGCGGCTGCGGCGAACGTGATGGAAGGCGACGACCGCTCGCCGATCGCGCAGCCGGTGAAAAAAACCGCGAATGCCGCGCAGGACTTGCCGCAGGTGAAGGGGATGGGAATGGAAGGCGTTTCAACGCGCACATGGGGGCTGGCGCTCGGCGGCATATTGCTCCTCGCCATCGTCTTCTGGCTCGGCGGCCGCCTCGGCGGCGGCATGAGCAAGAGCGAGGTCGAGACCATCGTCGCCGACTATATCAAGGCGAACCCGCAGATCATTCCCGAGGCGCTCGAAGCGCAGCGTGGGCGGGAAGTCGCCAAGGCGATCGACGCGATCCGCCCCGCGCTCGAAAAACCCTATGCCGGCGCGTGGGCGGGCAATGCCGATGGCGATGTGACGCTGGTGGTGTTCACCGACTATGCCTGTGGCTTCTGCCGCGCGAGCGTGCCCGACGTCGACCGGCTGATCCGCGAGGACAAGCGCCTGAAGGTCGTGTTCCGCGAACTGCCGATCATCGCGCCGCAAAGCCGCGACGCCGCGATCATGGCGCTCGCCGCCGCGCGGCAGGGTAAATATGACGCCTTCCATCATGCGATGTTCGCGAGTGGATCGCTCGACAAGGCGGGAATTGCCGCCGCGGCCGCCAAGGCCGGCGTCGTCACCGACGGCACCGCCGACGCGACCGCGAACGAGGCGCTGTTCCAGCGCGAACTCGACAGCAATCTTGCGATCGCGACCCAGCTGCAACTCAACGCCACCCCGACCTGGATCGTCGGCAACCAGCTGTTCCAGGGGCAGATCGGCTATGATGGGTTGAAACAGGCGGTGGCGAAAGCCCGCGCGACGAAAAGCTGAGCGACGCAGGCATGGCGACCGTCTCGCACGATGAAGCGCTCGCCAACGCCCGCCGCCTGCTGAGCGGCGAACCCGGCGCCGCGCTCGCGCAGGCGCAGGCGATTATCGAGGCGGTCCCGACGTCGGCGGCGGCGCACCGCCTCGCCGCGCATGCGCTGCGTGCGCTGAATCGCGAGGAGGAAGCGCAAGCCGCGTCGCTCGCGGCGGTCGGCGCAACGATCCATGACGAAGCGATGGTCGACGCCGCGCTCGCGCTCGCCGAGGACCGGCTGCCCGATGCCGAGGGGGCGCTGCGCCAGCGGCTGCGCGAGGACGCGACCGACGTCGCGGCGATCCGCATGCTCGCCGAGGTCGCGGGGCGCATCGGGCGCTATGACGATGCCGAAAAACTGCTGTCGCGCGCGCTCCAGCTCGCGCCCGGTTTCGGCGCAGCGCGCGCCAATCTCGCGACGGTCTATTACAAGCAGAACCGCTTTGCCGACGCCGCGGAGACGCTCGATGCCGTGCTCGGCGACGATCCCGACAATCCCGCGCATGCGAATTTGCGCGCCGCCGCGCTCGGCCGTATCGGCGGCTATGACGAAGCGCTCGCGCTCTATGAGGAGCTGACGCGCCGCTTCCCCGATCATGCCAAGCTGTGGATGAGCTATGGCCATATGCTCAAGACCGTGGGGCGGCAGGACGACAGCATCGCCGCCTATCGCCGCGCGCTCGCCGCCGATCCGGGGCTCGGCGAAATCTGGTGGAGCCTCGCCAACCTCAAGACGATCCGCTTCGATGCCGGCGACCGCGCCGCAATGGAAGCTGCGCTGGTTGAGGCCGAACCCGACAGCGAGGCGCGCGCCGACGACCGGCTGCACCTGCATTTCGCGCTCGGCAAGGCGTATGACGATGCCGCCGAGCCTGAACCGGCGTTTCGCCATTATGCCGCGGGCAACGCGATCCGGTCCGGCCAGCTCAGCTATCGCGCCGCCGACACGAGCGCCGCGGTCGATGCGATCATCGCGACTTGCACGCCCGAATTCTTCGCCGCGCGCGCCGATGCCGGCGACCCCGCGCCCGACCCGATCTTCATCCTCGGCATGCCGCGCGCGGGATCGACGCTGATCGAACAGATTCTGAGCTGTCATTCGGCGATCGAGGGCACGATGGAGCTGCCCGACATCCCCGCGCTCGCGCTCGGACTCGGCCGCGAGGCGAAACAGGACGGGCGCCGCTGGATCGAGGCGCTGGCCGACACACCGAAGGATCGGCTCGCCGGCCTCGGCGCGACCTTTCTCGAGCGCACCGCGATCCAGCGCAAGACGGCCAAGCCCTTCTATATCGACAAGCTGCCGAACAACTGGCTCTACACCGCCTTCATCCGCCTGATTCTGCCGAATGCGAAGATCATCGATGCGCGGCGGCATCCGCTCGACTGCTGCTTTTCGAACTTCCGCCAGCATTTTGCGAAGGGGCAGGCGTTCAGTTACGGCCTCGCCGACGTCGGCGGCTATTACCGCGATTATGTGCGGCTGATGGCCCATATCGACACGGTCCAGCCCGGCCGCGTCCACCGCATGATTCACGAGGCGCTGCTCGACGATCCCGAAGCCGAGGTGCGCGGGCTTCTCGCCTTTCTGGACCAGCCGTTCGAGGACGCCTGCATGGCGTTCCACACCAATGCGCGCGCCGTGCGCACCGCGTCGAGCGAACAGGTGCGACGCCCGATCAACCGTGACGGCGTCGGGCAATGGCAACCTTATGAAAAATGGCTCGATCCGCTGAAACAGGCGCTCGGCCCCGTCCTCGGCGCCTATCCCGCCACTCCCGCCGATTTCGGCTGAACCGGCGCGACAAATCGTTGCCTTTGGGCAACAGCGGACGACATTTTCGACCAACCGCCGCTGCGCTGCACCAACAATGCTTGCGCTTGCGCCGCGCCGCGTCATGCTCCGTCACAGGACTGTCATCTGAGGGGGATTCCATGCGGAAACTATCGGCAGTATTAACCAAAAGCGGCGCATTCCTGCTCGGCGGCACGATCTTGTGCACCTCGGGAACCGCGCTGGCCCAGCAAAACAACACCGACGACGACCGCGACATCGTGGTCACCGCGTCGAAGCGCGAACAGAATCTGCAGGACGTGCCGCTCGCGATCACCGCGATCGGGACCGAACGGCTCGATGAGCTGCAAGTCAAGGAATTCCAGGACGTCGTCAAATTCCTGCCGTCGGTAACGATCCAGACCGCCGCGCCCGGATTCAGCCAGGTCTATTTCCGCGGCGTCGCTTCGGGCGAGAACGCCAACCATTCGGCCTCGCTGCCGACCGTCGGCACCTATCTCGACGAAATGCCGATCACGACCATCCAGGGTGCGCTCGACATTCACGCCTATGACCTCGCGCGCGTCGAGGCGCTGGCGGGGCCGCAGGGCACGCTTTACGGCGCGAGCTCGATGGCGGGCACGATCAAGCTCGTCACCAACCGGCCCGACACCAGCGGCACCTATGGCGAGGTCGGGGTTGAGCTCAACAATGTTGCGCATGGCGATTTCGGCGGCGTGGTCGAGGGCTTCGTCAACGCCCCGCTCGGCGAGCGCGCGGCGCTGCGCCTCGTCGGCTGGTATCGCCACGACGCGGGCTATATCGACAATATCCCGGGCAGCCGCACCTATCGCATCTGGCAGCCGACCGACAGCGACGGCGATGGCGAGAATGATACGCTCGTCGACGCACCGGGCGACGACATTACCCAGACCAACGCCGATCTGGCGAAGAAGAATTACAACGACGCCGACACCTATGGTGCGCGGCTCGCGCTCGGCATCGATCTCGACGACGACTGGACGCTGCGCCCGACGATCATGGGCCAGATCCAGAAGACCCACGGCAGCTACGCGCAGGAACGCTCGAACGCGGTCACGGGCAAGCTCCAGACCGTCCAATATAATCCCGAATCGTCGAAGGACAAATGGCTCCAGGCCGCGCTGACGATCGAAGGCAAGCTCGGCAATTGGGATCTGACCGTCACCGGCGGGCATCTGCGCCGCAAGACCGACGTCGAAAGCGACTATTCGGACTATGCCTATTTCTACGACGCGCTCTATGGCTCGGCGGTCTATCTTTACGACAATGCGGGCGATCAGATCAGCCCGAACCAGTATATCCGGGGCATCGACCGCTATCGGCGCAACTTCTTTGAAGCGCGCGTCGCCTCGCCCGCCGATGCGCGCATCCGCTTCATCGGCGGCGTCTTCTGGCAACGGCAGAAACATAATATCGAACAACATTATATTATCGACGACCTGTCCGACGACCTTCAGGTTCCGGGCACCGTCGACAATATCTGGTTGACCAAGCAGATCCGCGTCGACCGCGACTATGCCGCGTTCGGCGAGCTTAGCTTCGACATCACCGACCGGCTCACACTGACCGGCGGCGGCCGCGTCTATAAATATGACAACAGCCTCGTCGGCTTCTTCGGCTATAATAATCCGGGGTTCAGCAGCAATCCGGTCTATGCGTGCCAGGGGCCGGCGGTGGTCGACGGATCGCCCTGCACCAACCTCGACAAAAGGACGAAGAAGACCGACTTCATCCACAAGCTGAACCTCACCTACAAGTTCAGCGACGATGCGCTCGTCTATGCGACCTGGTCGCGCGGGTTCCGCCCCGGCGGGATCAACCGCCGCGGATCGCTGCCGCCCTATGGGTCGGATACGCTCGACAATTACGAGTTCGGCTGGAAGACGAACTGGGGTCCGGTGCGCTTCAACGGCGCCATCTATCAACAGGACTGGAACGACATCCAGCTCTCCTTCCTCGGGCTCAACGGGCTCAGCGAAATCCGCAATGCGGGCGTCGCGCGGATTCGCGGCATCGAGCTCGACCTTGGTTACCGGCAGGACGGTTTCTCGATCAACGCCGGCATGAGCTATAACGACGCCGAAATCCGGCGCGATTTCTGCGCGATCGCCAATCCGGAGTTCGATTGCACGATCGACGCCGACCTCGACGGGAGCGGCGCGATCGACGACAGCAGCGAAATCAATGCGACATTGGCGCCCAAAGGCACCAGCTTGCCCGTGACGCCTAAGTTCAAGGGCAATATCGTCGCGCGCTACGAATTTCCGGTCGGCGACCTTGGCGCGCATGTCCAGTTCGCGGTCAACCATATCGGCAAAAGACGAAGCGACGTTCGCACGCTCGAAAACGGCATAAAGGGCATGTTCGGCGCCTATACGACCGCCGACGTCAGCGTCGGGGTGAAGGGCGAGAGCTGGAAGGCCGAGCTCTTCGCGACGAACCTGTTCGACAGCAACGGCACCATCAACGCGGGCGTCCAGTGCCTCGAAACCACCTGCGGCGATCCCGACGGGATCACGGAGAACGGTGGTGTCTTTTACGACACGGTGGTTCGCCCGCGCCTGATCGGGGTCAAGGTCAGCAAGGAATTCTGACCGGGTGACCGATCTTCCGACCGCCAGCGAAAGGCCCGCCCAAAAGCTCGGCCTTTCGATGTGCGTCGCGCTCGTCATGGGCAATATGATCGGTTCGGGGGTGTTCCTCCTCCCCGCCAGTCTCGCCCCCTTTGGCTGGAACGGCGTCGCGGGGTGGGTCATCACCATCGCCGGCGCGCTCGCGCTCGCGGTGGTTTTGGCGCGGCTGACCGTCGCCTTTCCGCAGGCGAGCGGACCGACGGCCTTCGTCCAGCTCGCCTTCGGACGCATCCCCAGCTTCATGATCGGCTGGGCCTATTGGGTGTCGGTGTGGACCGCCAATGTGACGCTCGCGGTCGCCGCGGTCAGCTTTCTCAGCCTCTTCGCGCCGGCGCTCGGGCAGCATATGGCGCTCTCGACGCTCGCGCTGATCTGGATCGTCACCGCGATCAACTGGCGCGGCGCGCGCGCCGCGGGCCGCTTTCAGATCGTGACCCTGCTCATCAAGCTGATCCCGCTGCTGACGGTGATCGTCCTGATACCGATCGCGTTCGGCAGCGAGACACCCGCGGTCACGACGCCCTTCCCGGCCGAGGGGCTTTCGCTCACCGCGGTCAGCGGATCGGCGATCCTCACTTTGTGGGCGCTGCTCGGTTTCGAATCGGCAAGCGTCGCGACCGACAAGGTCAAGGATCCGGTCGTCACCATCCCGCGCGCAACGATCATCGGCACGCTGACCACCGGCATCCTCTACCTCATCGTCTGTTCGGCGGTCGCGCTGATGCTTCCCGCCGCCGAGGTCGCCAAATCGGATGCGCCCTTTGCGCTGTTCGCCGAAACCTATTGGGGGCACGGGCCGGCGCTGTTCATCGCCGCTTTTGCCGCGATCAGCGCGATCGGCGCATTGAACGGCTTCACGCTGATTCAGGCCGAGCTGCCCGCGACGCTCGCGCGCCAAGGCCTGTTCCCTCCCATGTTCGCGCGCACCAACCGCCACGGCACGCCCGTTGCCGCGCTGCTGATCGCAAGCGGCCTCGCGACCGCCTGCGTCGTGCTGAACAGCAACAAATCGACCGCCGAGATGTTCACCTTCATGGCGATCCTGTCGACCTCGGTGACGCTCTGGCTCTACCTCTCCTGCGCGGCCGCCGCGCTGCGGCTGCGCGTCGCGATACCGGTCGCGCTCTTTGGCCTTGCCTATTCGGTCTGGACGCTGTGGGGCGCCGGGCTGAACGTCAGCGCGATGAGCCTGATCCTGATGGTCGCAGGGCTGCCGCTCTATTGGTGGACGCGCGGCTCCGCGCCAGCCTCAACGCCATTTGGGAGCGAAGAAACCCCGGTCGCGTAGGACGACCTGCGCGGCATTATGCCCCGGCGCGCCGGTCACGCCGCCGCCCGGATGCGTCCCCGCGCCGCACATATAGAGCCCCTTCACCGGCCCGCGATAGGCGCCGTTGCCGAGTACCGGGCGCGCCGACCACAGCTGGTCGAGGCTCATATTGCCATGCATGATATCGCCGCCGACCAGCCCGAACTTGCGCTCCAACCCCTTGGGGCTGAGGATCTGGCGCCCGACGATCGAGGCACGGAAGCCGGGAGCATGCGCCTCGACCGTGTCGATGATGCAGTCGGCGGCGGCGCCCTCCTCGGCATCCCAGTCGCGTCCACCCGGCAATTCGGGCGCGAATTGCTGGCAGAAGAGGCTCGCGACATGCTGGCCCGGGGGGGCGAGGCTGTCGTCGACCGTCGACGGGATGAGCATCTCGACGATCGGCTTCTTCGACCAGCCATGCTCCTTCGCGTCGAGGAAGGCCTTGTCCATATAGTCGAGCGTCGGAGCGATGATGATCCCCGACTGGTGATGCTCGCCCGGTTCCGGCAGACAGGTGAAGCGCGGTAGCTCGCTGAGCGCGACATTCATGCGGAAGGTGCCGCTGCCCGCCTTGAACGCCTTGATACGGCGGCGGAACTCGGGCGCGATATCGCCTTCGCCCATCAGGCGTTCGTAGAGCAGTTTCGGCCCGACATTGGCGATCACGCGTGCCGCGGCGATTTCCTCGCCGCCGACCAGCTTGACCCCGACCGCCTTGTTTCCATCGACCAGCACGCGCGCGACGGGCGCTTCGAGGCTGATCTCGACGCCGAGCTGGGTGCAGACCTTGGCCATCATCTGCGTGATCGCGCCCATGCCGCCGACGCTATGGCCCCACGCGCCCTTCTTGCCGTTCACTTCGCCGAAGACGTGATGGAGGAGGACATAGGCGCTGCCCGGCGTATCGGGGCTGGCATAATTTCCGACGACCGCGTCGAAGCCGAAGGCCGCTTTAACCGCCTCGCTTTCGAACCAGCTGTCGAGGAAGGTGCGCGCTGACTTGGTGAAAAGTTCGAGCACGTCGCGCTGCTGCGACAGGCTGAGCTTCGTCAGCCCGCGCCCCTGCCGCGCCGCGTCGAGCAGCGTCCTGAAGCCGTCGCCCACGTTGGGCGGCGATTTGAGCGCGAGATCGCGCAGCACGTCGGCGACGCCCTCGAGCATGTCATAATATTCGGGGAGCCGCGCCGCGTCGTGCGCCGAGAAGCGCGCGAACTCCTTCTGCGTGCGTTCGAGCCCGCCGCCGAGCTTGAGATAGCCGTCCCCAGAACCGCCGGCGCCTTGCGGCAGGAAATTGCTGATCGGCCGCTCGATGACGCGATAGCCATGATCGGCGAGCTTCATGTCGGCGATCACCTTGGGCTGGAGCAGGCTGACCGTGTAGCTCGCGACCGAATTGCGGAAGCCCGGCGCGAACTCCTCGGTCACCGCGGCGCCGCCGACGACGTCGCGCGCCTCGACGATGCGCACCTTCAGCCCCGCCCTCGCGAGATAGAAGGCGCAGACGAGGCCGTTGTGGCCGGCGCCGATAATCAGGGCGTCATAGGCTTTGGTCATGAAAATTCTTTCGCGAGCGGGGATTGGACATGCTGGCGGCCGAAGCCGAGGCCGAGGACGCGGCCGGGAATCCGACGGAGCAGCGGGATGCGGTTGAGCAAACGGACCGCGAGCGGGACACGGGCGATTTGTCCGCGCAGCATCGGTTCGATGATATTCCGATGCGCGAAGCGCTGGAGACCCTGCATCCGCGTCGTCGGTTTCCAGCGGCGCGCCTGTACCTTGGCGAGCAGCGGATCGGGGTCGGCTCCGGCCGCAAGCGGCGCGGCGAGGATGTTGGCCGTCGCCACCGCATCCTGCACGGCGAGGTTGATCCCGACACCGCCGACCGGCGACATTGCGTGCGCTGCGTCGCCGATCGCGAGCAGGCCGGGGCGCGACCAGCGCGTCAGCCGGTCGAGCGCGACCGAGAGCAGTTTGACATCGTCGAAGCTTTGGATCGCGTCGATCCCGGCGGCGAGGCCGGGCGCGATTTCGACGATCTTGTCGCGAAACGCCGCGATGCCGCGCGCCTTGATAGGCGCGAAGCCGCCCTTTTCGATGATCCGCGCGCATTGCCAATAATCGCCGCGCGGAATCGCGACGACCATGCCGCCCTTGTCGATCGTGCCGAGCGCGACCTCCGACATATCCATGCCCGCGGGCACCGGAATGCGGAACCACAGCACGTCCATCGGCGCGCCCAGATCCTCAAACGGCAGCTCGGCGGCATCGCGCAACACCGAGCGCCGCCCGTCGGCGGCGATGACGAGCCGCGCGGGCAAAGTCCCACCGCTCGCCAGCGTCACCCCGCTGACGCGGTTCGCCGCATCATAGGTGAGCCCGGTCGCCTCGGTCGACATGCGGAGGTCAAAGGTCGGATATTTCCGGCCCTGCCCCGCGATGAAATCGAGCAGATCCCATTGCGGCATCATCGCCACGAAGCGCGCCGCAACGGGCAGATGCTTCATCGTCGCGATCGTATACCGCCCGCCAAGCAGGTTGAGCGTCATCGTGTCGATCGCCGCGTGCGGTTCCTTCAGCAGGTCTTCGAGCAGCCCAATCTCGTGGAACAGCTCGAGCGTCGAGGGATGCACCGTGTCGCCGCGGAAATCGCGCAGAAAATCGGCGTGCTTTTCGAGGACGGTGACGGGCACGCCCGCGCGCGCGAGCAGCAAGCCCGCGACCATGCCGGCGGGACCGCCGCCGACAATGATGACTGGATCGACCATGCTTCTCCCCTCCCGCTTGCGGGAGGGGCCGAGGGAAGGCCTGTCCCGCTGACAATTGACCGGGAGGGAACAGACCCTCCCCTAACCCCTCCCGCAAGCGGGAGGGGAACTTTACCGGCTCCACCCCGGCGGCGGGGCACGCTCCTGCCGCGCCTCGGGGATCAGGTCGCGCATCCGCGAACAGAAATGCTTGAGGCAGACTTCCTTGTCGCTGAGCGGCCCCATCGAGAAGCTCTTCGACTGCATCCCCATCTGGACGCGCGTGATCAGTTCGGTGTCCTCGGCATTGACCTGGCGGTTGATGCGCCAGTTGAGATAGCGCGCCGCGCGCATCTCGCGGCGCTCATCGGGCAGCACATAGCTGATCTCGCGGATCAGACAGCTCGTCGGCCCGGTCGGCAGCCACTGCATGAAATCGACCTGGTCGGGGTAGATGTCGAAGGCGACGTTCGGCCAGAGCTTGAAATAGAGCCAATGGCGCTGCTTGTCCGCGGGCAGATGCGGCACCGGGGGCAATAATCGCTGGTACATGCGTTCGGACCAGTTCGCCGACGGCCGGTCGACCAGGTCGCCCCACATGCGGTCGACATTGTCTTCGGCCTCGACGCCATAGCTTTTACCGAACAGGCGCGTGAGGCCAGGGTGCGCGACGGGGATGTGGAGGCCGTCCGAATAATTGTCGCCGACATTCTTCCAATTGACCTCGCGCGGGCGGAGCGTGACGCGGCCGAGCGCGCCGAGTTCCTCAAAACGATAAGGTGCGACCTGCGCCTCATAGGGCGCCATCATGCTCGCCACCGACGGGCCGCCGTCATCCTCGAGCCGGACGAACCAGAAGCCGCGCCATTGTTCGAGGCCGACGGGGACGAGCCCGGCCTTGCCCTTGTCGAGCGTCGGATAGCTCGCCGAATCGGGCACGCCGGTCAGCCGGCCGTCGAGTTCATAGGTCCAGGCATGGTAGGGACAGACGAGCTTTTTCGCGCAGCCTTGCGCGCCGTCGACGAGACGCGAGCCGCGATGGCGGCACACATTGGTGAAAGCACGCACATTGCGGTCGGTGCCGCGCACGACGAGGACGCTCTCGCCGCAATAGTCGATGCTGTGCCAGTCGCCGGCGTTCGGAATGTCGCTGTCGTGGCAGACGACCTGCCAGCTCGGGCGGAAAATCCGTTCCATTTCCGCAGCATAGAAATCGGGGTCGCTGTAGATCCAGGCCGGCAGCGACCAGCCGTCCTGCGGGTCGATGTTGTCGAAAGTGTCGCGCAGCGTTGCCATGAGTCGGTCCTTGTTGTACAAGCGTATAACAGTATGCCGACCGCTCGCCAAGCCTTTACGCGCGAAAGCGCCGATACCCGCCGCGCGGCGCTGGTCGAGGCGACCGCGATATGCCTTGCCGAAGAGGGGCTGGCGGGCACCAATGTTCGCGCGATCTGTGCGAAGGCCGGCGTGTCGCCTGGGCTGCTGCGCCATTATTTCGGCGGCATCGACGATCTGGTCGCCGCGACCTACAAAGCGACGAGCGACCGCATGGACGCGATTTTCGCGGATGCGGTCGATGGCGCGGGCAGCGATCCGCGCGCACGGCTGACCGCTTACCTCACCGCCAGCTTCCGCCCGCCCGTGACCGACCCCGAGCTGCTCGGCGCGTGGACGGCCTTCTGGGCGCTCGCACGCAGCGACGCGCGCATGGCGGCAATCCACGCAGAAAGTTACGCGGGATACCGCGCCCGGCTCGGCGAATTATTGGTAGCGTCCGGCGCGGCGGATGCCGAGCGGCTGGCGATCATGCTCACCGCGATGGTCGACGGGCTATGGCTCGAACTGTCGCTCGACGCGACAAGCTTCGGCGCCGAGGCGGCAGTTCAGATGATCGAGCGCGCGGTGGTGGCGCTGGTTTAACCGTCGCCCCCGCGAAGGCGGGGGCGACGATTTTGTTTCAGCCTATTTCGACAAATCGCGCAGCAAACTGTCCCAATGCGCGAGCGCGGGGGCGATCGCGTCGACGGGCACGCGCTCGTTGAGCCCATGCGCGTAGCTGTCGCTCGCCTTGCTGAACAAGCCCGCGACGCCGTAGCTCGGCACGCCCTGAATGCGGAAATGATAACTGTCGGTGGCGCCCGCGCTCATCGACGGGATGATCGGCAAGCCGGGCGCGCGCGCATGCACCGCCTTCGTCACCGCCGCCACGACGTCTGCACGCAGCGGCGAGGCGTCGCTCGCGCTGGCGTCGGGGTCGGTGTTCACCTTGACCGCGGGGTCGGCAATGACTTTCTCGAGTTCGGCGCGCACCGTTTCGACCGCGACGCCGGGAAAGATGCGGCAGTTGATGTTGGCGGTCGCGCGCTGGGGCAGCGCGTTCTCGGCATGACCGCCCTTGACGAGCGTCGGGACGCAGGTGGTGCCGATCTGGCCGACATATTCGGGATCGGCGCGGATCGCGGTGATCGCCTTTGCATCCGCTGGGTTGGCGGCAAAGGCCTTGAGCGCCGCGCCGATGTCTCCGCCGACCTGATCGGCGACGATCGGCATGCCGACCTTGGTGAGCTCATTCTGCTGCGGCGTGAAGCGGTACGCGCCGACCTTGGCGAGCGCGTTCGACAGCTGGACGATTGCGTTGCTGCCCGACGGGCGCGAGCTGTGGCCGCCGGGATTGGTCACTTCGAGCGTGAAGTCGGCATAGCTTTTCTCGCCTGCCTGCAGCCCGTAATATTTGGGCTTGCCGTCCTCGCCGATCGTCCCGCCGCCGCCATCGCCATTGAGCGCGAATTCGGCGCCCTTATATTTCGCCGCGAGCGCGCGCGTCGTCGTCATCGAGGTCTCCTCGTCGCCCGAGAGCAGGAGGATGATCGAGCGCTTCGGCTTGAAGCCCTCCTTTTTGAGCTGCGCCATCGTCGCGACCATCATCGAGACGTCGAATTTGTTGTCCTCCGACCCGCGGCCGAAAATATAGCCATTTTCCTCGACCGGAACGAAGGGGTCGCGCGTCCAGTCTTTGGGATCGGCCGCGACGACGTCCATATGGCCGAGCAGCACGATCGGCTTCTGCTTCGTCGTACCGTGCAGCGTCGCGGCGAAGGTCGCGGTTTGGCCGATCGGCGTGATCTCGATATCGCTGTCGGCATAACCCGCGGCTTTCAGCACGCTCGCATAATAGGCGGCGAGCTTGGGCACCTGTCCGCGGCCCTCGACCGTCGGGATCGCAATGCTGTCCTTCAGGATTTTCTTCGCGGTTTCGGTATC
>NZ_DATFFD010000084.1:0-17558 GCF_035250425.1 Sphingopyxis sp. | reverse complement strand
TCCCGCAGCGCCGGCAGCAGCGGCTGCCACCCCTGTCGCGGCGCCCGCCGCCGAGGCTCCGGCAATCGAGGAAGCCACCCCGATCGCCGCGCCGATGGCTGCTCCGGCCGAGCCGATCGCCGAGCCACCGCCGCTGCCCGCCGAAACGGCAAGCACGACCGGCGATGCCTTTCCTTGGGAGATCGCCGGTGGCGCGGCCGCGCTGCTGATCATCGGCGGTGCCGGATTTGCCTTCGCCCGCCGCCGCCGCGCGATCGGCGAGGACGCCGCGGCGTATGACTATGAGCCTGCGCCGCTCGCTGCAACCGAGCCGGTGACCGGCGAAACGCAGCCCTGGATCACGCCCGCCTATGCCCCGCGCGACGAGGAAGAGCTCGCGCCGCGGACCATTCCCGCCTTCATCGCCGCGCCGACCGGAAGCATGGGTCGTCACGAAGCGATGGCGATGGCCGGGCCCACCGACGACAATCCCTTTGCCACGCTGAGCAAGCGGTTGAAGCGGGCGCGCTTCCTCGACCAGCAGGAACGCGCCGTCTATGACGAGACGCTTGGCGCGCAAAAGGACATGACCCGCAAGCCGGTGAGTGCATGGGAAATCGCCCAGCGCCCTGCCCCTGCCATGCAGGAACAGCATGTGCGCCGCCCCGAACCCGCGCGCGTCCGCACCTCGACCAGCTTCCGCCCGGGCCATTCCAAGAACTGAGCGCCCGACAACCCGCGGTGTGGTCCTCTCGCCGCAAAGAAAAAGGGCGGCGCCTCGCGGCACCGCCCTTTCTCATTTTCGCTGGAACCCGGCCGGACGAACCGGCCGGAACCCCGAACCGAATTACTTCAGTTCGACGGTCGCGCCGGCGGCGAGCAGCTTGGCCTTCAGCTCTTCGGCTTCGGCCTTGTTGACGCCTTCCTTGACGGCCTTCGGCGCACCTTCGACGAGCGCCTTGGCTTCGCCAAGACCCAGGCCGGTGATCGCACGGACTTCCTTAATCACGTTGATCTTGTTGCCGCCGTCACCCGTCAGGATGACGTCGAATTCGGTCTGCTCTTCAGCAGCCGGGCCAGCAGCGGCAGCAGCCGGAGCGGCAGCAACAGCAGCGGCAGCCGAAACGCCCCACTTTTCTTCGAGCAGCTTCGACAGGTCAGCCGCTTCGAGGACGGTCAGCGCCGACAGTTCTTCAACGATCTTTGCAAGATCAGCCATGTTCATTCTCCATCAGAACCGGGATATCCCGGCAGTAAGTTTCAGTTCAGTTCGAAATCACGCTGCTTCTTTGGCGGCATATGCGCCAAAAACCCGCGCCAACTGGCCCGCCGGAGCTGCGGCAATCTGCGCAACCTTGGTGGCCGGAGCCTGCACCAGACCGATGATCTTGGCGCGGAGCTCGTCGAGCGAGGGAAGCGAAGCCAGCGCTTTGACGCCATTCACGTCGAGGACCACGTCGCCCATGCCACCGCCAACGATTTCAAGCTTGTCGTTGGTCTTGGCAAATTCCACGGCGATCTTTGCAGCCGAGACCGGATCGGTCGAGGTTGCAAGGGCCGTGGGACCGGTCAGCAGTTCGCCGATACCGGTGTAGGACGTGCCATCGAGCGCGATTTTGGCAAGACGGTTCTTCGTGACGCGAAAGTCGGCCCCTGCATCGCGCATTTGCTGGCGCAGCACCGTCGACTGAGCGACGGTCATGCCGAGGTTGCGGACGACCACAACAGCAGCAGCTGATCCCAGCGTAGCGTTCAGCGAGGATACGGCTTCGGCCTTTTCCGTACGATCCATGCCTATACTCCACTCATCTGCCCGGATGCCCATGCGCCGAAACGCACGCGCCGCCGGGCGGCTAACACACGCAAATGCCGGCGCGAGCCAAGGCTCACCCGCATTTGCGCAACGATGTCCGATGGGGTCGGTCAAGACGCGTCGCCTGATCAAACAGGCGGGCGACCGAAAAAGACTGTTCCCCGTCTCGGCTGGAAATTAAGAAGGGCATATTCCCTTCACCAACTGTCTCGGACGGAATTGTCACAGGCGAACCCGTGGCAACACGGGGGCGCTAATAGCCGAAAAGGCCCGGAAGTCAAGGCGCGCTGCGAATGTTGGAGAAAGTGCCACGCAGCGCGACATCATCCCCCTTGCAAAGTTCGTCTTAAGATATATCTTAGACGCATCTAGAGTCACTCTAAGGAACGAAAAATGATATTCTATGCGAAAATGGGCCGCGGTTGCGGCGGGCGGCATGCGATGCATCGCGGCGGACGCGGCGCTGGCCAAGGATTTGGGGGCCACGGGTTCGGGCATGGCTTCGGCGGCGGTTTCGGTGGTGGGGGCCGGCGCGGCGGCGAGCGCGGCGAGCGGCGGCGGATGTTCGACGGCGGCGAGTTGCGACTTGTGCTGCTCAAGCTGATCGCCGACGAACCGCGCCACGGCTATGACCTGATCCGCCAGATCGAGGAACTCACCGGCGGCAGCTATGCGCCGAGCCCCGGCGTTATCTATCCAACGCTGACGATGCTCGACGACATGGGCCTGATCGAAGCGCAGCAGAGCGACGGCGCAAAGAAGCTGTTCGCGATCACCGACGCGGGACGCACCGAACTCGACGCCAATAGCGAGATCGTCGAAGCCGCGATCACTCGCCTGACGGCGGTCGGCGAGGAAACGCAGCGCACGGACTCGGCGTCGGTGCGCCGCGCGATGGGCAATCTGCGTCAGGTGCTGATGAACCGGCTGAGCGACCGCAACCTCGACAATGCCGCGCTGCACGACATCGTCGCGCTGATCGACGAGGCGGCGCAAAAGATCGAGCGGCTGTGATGGCGCCTGTATCATTTGGCGCGATTGCCAAGGTGCCCACGGCGCACGCGAGCAAATATCTGCAGCAGCTATGTAAGCATTGGCAGCATAACCTCGCGGTCGAGTTCACCGCCGATTGTGGCACCGTGACCTTTCCGAAGGATGCGCGCGGGGCCGACTGGCCAGGCGACGCGCTGGTGACCTTCGATGCCGGACCCGACACCTTGTCGGTCCGCATCGACGCCAGCGTCGCCGAACAGCTTGTGAGACTGGAAGGCGCCGTCGCTCGCCATCTCGACCGCTTCGCCTTCCGCGAGGCGCCGCTGCTGTTCGACTGGCAGCCGATCAGCCGATGACGGCGTGCCGGCGGGCGTAGAGGAAATAGACGGCCAGCCCGCCGATATTCCACACGAGGAACCAGAGCTGCGTCTGAACCGGCAGGCTGAAGAAAAGATAGATACAGCCAAGCACCGCGACGCCGCCGACCACCCACGGCATCGGCGCGCGGAAGGTGCGCGGCGCATCGGGCGCGCGGCGGCGCATAATGAGCATGCAGATCGACACCGCAGTAAAGGCGGCCAGCGTGCCGGCATTGGCAAGCGCGGCAAGCTCGCCCAGCGGGATGAAGCCCGCGAGCACCGCGACGACAAGCGCGGTGAAGATCGTGATCCGCACCGGCGTCCCGCGCGAGGACAGTTTCGCAAGGCCGGCAGGGAGCAGCCCGTCACGCGCCATGGTGAAGAAGATGCGGCTCTGCCCATAGAAAAAGGCGAGAATGACCGTCGGCAGCGCGATGATCGCCGAGACGGCGAGATATTGCGCGGCGAGCGGGCTGCCGAGTTCGCGCAGGATCAGCGCGAGCGGTTCGGGGCTGTTGGCGAAGCGCGTGTAGGCGATGGCGCCGACCGCGGCGACCGCGACCGCGATATAGATGATCACGCAGGCGAACATCGACCCGACGATGCCGATCTTCAAATCCCGGTCGGGATTGCGCGTTTCCTCGGCGGCGGTCGCAATCGCGTCGAAGCCATAGAAGGCAAAGAAGATGATCGCAGCCGCGGCCATCACGCCGCGCTCGACGCCGTCGGGCCCCATATGCTTGGCAAAGCCATAGGGGCTGAACGGTTCGAGATTGGCGGCGTTGAACGCAGGCAGCGCGACCGCGACGAACACGACCAGCGCGACGATTTTGACGAGCACGAGGATCGCGTTGAGCGTCGCGCTTTCGCGCGTGCCGACGAGGAGCAGTCCTGCGACCACCGCGATGATCGCAATCGCGGGCAGGTTGACGATGCCGCCGAGTTCGGGTCCCTGCATCAACGCCATCGGGAAGCCCGCCCACGCCTGTAGCAAGGGCGCGGCATAGCCCGACCAGCCGACCGCGACCGCGCTGACGACAAGCGAATATTCGAGGATCAGGCTCCACCCCACGACCCATGCGAGAAGCTCGCCGATCACGACATAGGAGTAGGTGTAGGCGCTGCCCGATGCCGGGATCATCGTCGCCATTTCGGCATAGGCGAGCGCGGCGCAGGCGCAGATCAGTCCCGCGATACCGAAGGATAGGATCACCGCGGGGCCCGCCTTGTCCGCGCCAACGCCGATGAGGGTCAGGATGCCCGTGCCGACGATCGCCCCGACGCCGAGCGCGATCAGATGCGGCCAGCCCAGCGTCCGCGCCAGCGCCTGCTCGCCCTCCCGCCGTTCCGGAACGATCGGTTTGCGGCGGAACAGGCTGTCGGTCATGTGGTGGGCTCCCCTTTGTGGTTTGAGGTGCTTTTAAGGGGGTGGCCGTACAGCGCAAGCCGCGCGGTCGGAGAAATGGGGCGACGGCTTTGGGGTGGAGAGCGGGCGGTCTTGATCCTCCCCATCGACCTGCGATGGGGAGGTGGCAGCCCGCAGGGCTGACGGAGGGGTCGAAACCTCTCGTCAAGACGCACCGTCCCGACCCCTCCACCACCGCCTACGGCGGCGGTCCCCCTCCCCGTTCCGGGGAGGAACTAAAACGTCCGCTACCGGTCGCTTCTAGCCTTCGTCATCCCGGATTTGATCCGGGATCCCCGACCACTCGGTTGCTTGGACCCCGGATCAAGTCCGGGCCGACGATTAAAGGGTACGGCCGACCTCGGAAAGGCTACGGGTCTGGTGAGGCTCGTCAGAGCAACGCCTCGATCGCCTCCGCCAGCTTCGCATCGCGCTCCGACAATCCGTCGGCGTCATGCGTCGTGAGCAAAATATCGACGCGATTATAGACGTTCGACCATTCGGGATGATGGTCCATCTTTTCGGCGATGATCGCGACGCTCGCCATGAAACCGAATGCCTGCGCGAAATCGTCGAAATTAAACCGGCGCGTGATCGCGTCGCGCGCCGGTTCGTGCGCCCATTCGGGAAAGCGCGCGAGCAGCGCGGTGCGGGCGTCTTCGTCGAGTTTCTGCACCATCTTCTTTCTCCCGCTGGTCAATGTGTCGCGCTCGCCATAAGGAAGGGCGCGATGAGCGACAAGCCTGCCCTTCCCGACTTGCCCCCCGATTTGCCTGCCGGATGGACCGGCGGCGCACCCGATGCCGATGCGCTGTTCGCGATGGCCGAAGCGGCGCTGGCGACGATGCCCGCGGTGTTTGCCCCGCATATCGAGGGAGTGGTCATCTCGATCGAGGAATTCGCCGACGATGAGGTGCTCGCCTCGCTCGACATCGAGCATCCCTATGAACTCACCGGCCTCTACGAAGGTCGCCCGCTGACCGGGCGGAGCATCGGCGAAAGCGGGGGGATGCCCGACCGGGTCACCCTCTATCGCATCCCGATCCTCGTCGAATGGATCGAGACCGGCGAGCGGCTCGATACGCTGGTGCGCCATGTGCTGATCCACGAGATCGGCCACCATTTCGGCTTTTCGGACGACGATATGCACACGCTCGAGGATATGGCGTGACCGGGCTGCTGCGGCTGGACAGCGTGGCATGCATCCGCGGCGACCGGCTGCTCTTCGAAAATCTGTCGTTCGCGCTCGGACGGGGCGACGCGCTGTGGCTGCGCGGCCCCAATGGTGCGGGCAAGTCGAGCCTGCTCCGCCTCGTCGCGGGGTTGCTGCGCCCCGCCGCGGGGACCGTCGAGCGCCGCGAGCGCATCGCGCTGATCGACGAAGCATCGGCGCTCGACGCCGAACTGCCGCTGCGCCGTGCGCTCGATTTCTGGGCGCGGGTCGACACCGTCGACGGCCATGCCGTCAACCGCGCGATGGACGAGATGGCGCTGGCGCCGCTCGCCGAAGTCCCCGTGGCGATGCTCTCGACCGGGCAGCGCAAGCGCGCCGCGATGGTGCGCGTGATCGCCAGCGGCGCGCCGATCTGGCTGCTCGACGAGCCCGCGAACGGCATGGACGATGCGGCGCAGGCGCGGCTGGTCGCAGCCATCGCAAAGCATCGGAGCAACGGCGGCGCGGTGCTGCTCGCCTCACACTTTGCGCTCGGCATCCCCGATTTGGCGGAACTCGACATGGGCGCGCTCGCGTGACCGCGCTCATCGCCCTCTTCTGGCGCGACCTCCGCCGTGCATGGGGCAGTGGGGCGCTGTGGCTGCCCGTGCTATTCTTCCTGCTCGTCGCGACCGCCTTCCCCTTCGCGGTTGGCCCCGATGCGCCGTTGCTGCGCCGCGCCGGCGGCGGAATGCTGTGGGTCGCGGCGCTGCTCGCTGCGCTGCTGCCGATCGACCGGCTCGTGCGCCCCGACAAGGATGCGGGCGTGCTCGACCAGCTCGCGGTGCGCGGCTTTGCCGACGAGGTGATCGCGGCACTGAAGATCGCCGCGCATGCCATCGGTTTCGGACTGCCGCTGATGATCGCCCTCTTCCCCGCGTCGGCGCTACTGGCGCAGGACGCGCCGCGCGTCGAACTGCTCGCGATGGGGATCGCCATCGCCATTCCGGCGCTTGCCTCGCTGGCTGTCCTGAGTGCCGCGCTGACCGCGAACCACAAGGGCGGCAGCGCGATCGGCGGGCTGCTCGTCCTGCCGCTTGCGGTGCCGATGCTGATCTTCGGCGCGGGCATGCTCGACCCGTCGGGGCGCGGCGCGATCAAGCTGCTCGCGGCGACGAGCCTGCTTCTCACCATGATCGGGCCGTTCGCGGCGGGCGCGGCGCTGCGGGGTCTGCGCGAATGACCCGGCAATCGCTCGCGCATATCGCGCTCGTCGTCCGCGATTATGACGAGGCGATCGACTTTTACGTCGGAACCTTGGGCTTCACGCTCGTCGCCGATGACTACCAACCGGCGCAGGACAAGCGTTGGGTGCTCGTCGCGCCCCCGGGCAATCCGCCGGGCGGGGCAACGATCCTGCTCGCACGCGCGAGCAACGCGGAACAGGCGAAGTTCGTCGGCGATCAGGCGGGCGGCCGCGTCTTCCTGTTCCTGCAGACCGACGATTTCGCCCGCGACTATCAGCGCCTTCTCGACAAAGGCGTGCGGATCGAACGCGAGCCGCTCGAGGCCGATTATGGCACCGTCGCGGTCTTCCTCGATCTCTACGGTAACAAATGGGATTTGATCGAGTTTCGCCGATCGGAATGACGGCTGACGACCGGTTGCGGACGTTTTAGTTCCTCCCCTTCAAATAACCCTTTCCTACATTATCCGGCTGTGCCAGCCTTCATCCGGCTCTTTCAATTGGCGGATAAAAGCGGTCGCTGGCCGACGTTACCACAGCGGGGCGTGCCGGGCGCGTCCCGCACGCCACAAGGTCCAAATCGGGGCACGCACAGGGCTGAACTTTACTGAACTTTGGAATATCACGCGGCCCTTGCGACCGGACCCCATATCCAACCCGGGACGATGAAAGAAGGCCATGGCGGTACACCACCCGAAACCCGCCCATAAGAAAAGGGCCGGAGTTTCCCCCGGCCCTTCCCTAATTCATTAGCGCTTCGATCAGACGCCGGTCACGTCGGCCGTGTCGACCTTCACGCCCGGACCCATCGACGACGACAGCGCGATCTTGCGGACATATTTGCCCTTCGCGCCGGCCGGCTTGGCCTTGACGATCGCGTCGACGAAAGCGTCGAAGTTCTGGCGGAGCTTTTCCTCGCCGAACGACAGCTTGCCGAGGCCGGCATGGATGATGCCGGTCTTTTCGACGCGGAATTCGATCTGACCGCCCTTGGCGGCCTTCACGGCTTCGGCGACGTTCGGGGTCACGGTGCCCAGCTTCGGGTTCGGCATCAGGCCCTTCGGACCCAGCGTCTTGCCGAGGCGGCCGACGATGCCCATCATGTCCGGCGTCGCGATGACGCGGCCATAGTCGAGGTTGCCCGCCAGCATATCTTCCATCAGGTCTTCGGCACCGACCTTGTCGGCGCCGGCGGCCAGCGCCTTGTCGGCATTGTCGCCGCGCGCGAACACGGCGACCTTGACGTCCTTGCCGGTCCCGGCGGGCAGCGTCACGACGCCGCGGACCATCTGGTCGGCGTGGCGCGGATCGACGCCCAGGTTCAGCGCGATTTCGAGCGTTTCGTCGAACTTGGCCGAGGCCAGTTCGCGCACGGTCTTCAGCGCTTCGTCGACGGCGTGCAGCTTCAGCGTATCAACCTTGCCCTCGAGGGCTTTCTGCTTCTTGGTCAGCTTTGCCATCGGATCAGCCCTCCGTCACTTCGAGGCCCATCGAGCGCGCGCTGCCCTCGATGATCTTCGTCGCCTGTTCGATGTCGTTCGCGTTGAGATCCTTCATCTTGATCTCGGCGATTTCGGTCAGCTTCGAGCGCGCGATCTTGCCGCCGCTGATCTTGCCGGGCTCTTTCGAACCGGCCTTCAGGTTCGCGGCCTTCTTGATCAGGTAGGTCGCCGGCGGGGTCTTCGTGACGAACGAAAAGCTCTTGTCGGCAAAGACGGTGATGATGGTCGGGGTCGGGGTGCCCTTTTCCAGGGAATCGGTCGCGGCGTTGAACGCCTTGCAGAATTCCATGATGTTCACGCCGCGCTGGCCGAGTGCCGGCCCGAGCGGCGGCGACGGGTTTGCGGTCCCTGCCGGAACTTGCAGCTTGATGTAGCCGCTAATCTTCTTAGCCATGATGGCCTCCTATCTTTCTGTCGCCCCGGACGTGATCCGGGGCTCAAAATTAGCGGTCGAACAGAAGGGCATCACCCCTTCCTCCCGCGCGGAATCACGCCCATGTCTGGCGCGAAGCGGCGCCCATAAGCGCAAACGCCGCCAAAAACAAGCCCTATGCCGGCGGATCGTAGCGGATCAGCCCTTCCTGCACCGCCGAGGCAATCAGCGTGCCGTCGCGGCGATAGATGCGCCCGCGGTTGATCCCGCGCCCGCCGCCGCTCCAGTCGCTGTCCATCACATAGACGAACCATTCGTCGACGCGGATGTCGCCATGGAACCACATCGCATGATCGAGGCTGGTCGAGAACAGGCCCGGCGTGTCCCACGTCATCCCGTGCGGCATCAGCGTCGTCGAAAGCAGCCCCATGTCCGATGCATAGGCGAGCAGCGCGCGGTGGATCAGCGGATCGTCGCCGACGGGCGAGGAAATGCGGAACCATTCATATTGCATCGTCGCCTTTTCGGACGGTGGCGGGCGAAAGGCGCGAACCTCGAACGGGTGCATGCGCGCCATATGTTCGATGCGCCGGTCGCTGATCTTGGGATCGACCGCGATGAAATCGGCGAAGTCCCAGCATTCCTCGGGCGGCAGGATGCCGGTCATCGGGATCTGGTGCGACAGACCTTTCTCGGGCGCCTGGAACGAGGCGGTGAGGTTGAAGATCACCTTCCCGTCCTGGCGCACGACGACGCGGCGATTGGCGAAGCTGCGCCCGTCGAAGTCGCGGTGGACGCGGAAATGGAGCGGCTTCGCTTCGTCGCCGCCGCGCAGGAAATAGGCGTGGAGCGAATGGACCGTTTTGCCCGGATCGACGGTGCGCGCCGCGGCGACCATCGCCTGCGCGATCACCTGCCCGCCGAAAATGCGCTGGCGGCGCGGCTTGGTGAAGGCGGGGTAAGTGAACTCGTCGGGCTCGTCCGCCGCCTCGAGATCGAAGAGGTGGACGATATGCCGGACGAGCCGTTCGCGATCGACGCTGGCGTAGATTTCGCGCGCATGGGCGGCACGAGCCTGCATCTCTTCGGGAGTGAGGCTCATGGCAGGTTCCATTCAGCGGATTTCGCGCGCGCCCAAAGGCGCACCGCGATGTTATTTGAAGCGTTCGACCTGTTCGAAGTCGAGTTCGACCGGGGTGGCGCGACCGAAGATCGACACCGACACCTTGACGCGCGCCTTTTCGAAATCGAGCTCCTCGACCAGCCCGTTGAAGCTGGCGAAGGGGCCGTCGAGCACCTTGACCTGATCGCCGATTTCGTAATCGACGCGAATTTCCTGCTTCGGACGGGCCGCGGCCTCTTCCTTGCTGTTCAGGATGCGCGCGGCTTCGGCTTCGCTGATCGCCTGCGGCTTGCCCATCGATCCGAGGAAGCCGGTGACCTTCGGCGTGTTCTTGACGAGGTGATAGACATCGTCGGTCATCGTCAGCTTGGCGAGGACGTAGCCCGGGAAGAATTTACGCTCGGCCTGAACCTTCTTGCCGCGCTTCACCTCGGTGACGGTTTCGACCGGCACTTCGACCGCCTCGACGAAATCGGTCAGGCCCATGCGTTCGGCTTCGGAAAGCACCGAATCGCGAACCTTGTTCTCGAAACCCGAATAGGCGTGAATGATGTACCAGCGCGCCATATGTGTCCGTATCCTGTCCCTGTAACCGCGGGCGTTAGCGCGCGAGCGACGTCAGCCAGCTGACGATCGCGTTGAAAACCGTGTCGACGCCGAAAAAGAACAGCGAAAGGATCGTCGTCATGATGATCACCATGATCGTCGTCTGTACCGTTTCGCGGCTGGTGGGCCACACGATCTTGCGGGCTTCGGCGCGTACCTGATTGATGAACTCAGCCGGGCTGGTCTTCGCCATGTCGATCGTCCTGTCTTTTTGCGTCAATGATCCGGGCCAGATGGGTTGCCGCCCCCCACGCGTCAAGCGCGCTTGGGGCAATAGTCCGCCCACCCTCCCCGAGCGTGTCGGCGAAAGGCGGAAGGAAAACGGCGCATCTGTCCGAATGAAAGCGGCCTTTACTTGGGCGCTGCGGCGATTGCAAGTCAAAGGCGGATAGGCGCGCGGGCGCGTTTGCGCTGCATCCGCGGCAGCAGACCGGTCATGACGATCCGCTCGCCGCCGGGTGCAGCGCAAAGAGGAAGGCCGCGCGGCCCCGCCCGCAGCGCGCCGCGGTGTAAGGACCTGCCCCTAACGGATTTTGAAATGGGACAGGAAAGGCTGGAGCCGCCAGTCGATCTGGTCGGGATCGAGCCATTCGTCCTCGATCCCCATCAGCATGCTCAGCATCGAATCGCCGACGACGATATCGAAAAACAGCCGCGCAGCCGCCTCCGGACGGTCGATGTCGGCCTTGCCGGTCGCCGCCCATTCCGCGAACAGCTCGATCAGTTCCTCGAGCGCGGGCACATGCAGGTCGCGGTAAATCTGCATCGCGAATTCATGGTCGCGCAAACTCTCGGATATCAGCATGCGCATCAGCGCGACGGCGTGCGGCGATTCCATCAGCTCGCTTTGGCGATGCGCGTAGCTCTTCAGGATTTCGACGGTCGACAAGCCCCGGTTCGCGTCGTCGTCGAGCGACCGCAGCATCGCTTCGTCGCACCAGCGCGTCGCGATCGCGCGCAGCAGCCCCTGCTTGTTGCCGAACAATTCATAGAGTGTCGCGAGCGAGCCGCCCGAACGCTTGACGATTTCCGCAAGGCTCGTGCGCTCGTAACCCTGTTCGAGGAACAGCGCCTCGGCGGCATCGAGGATCGCGTTCTGCCGCCGTTCGCGTGGCGACTGCCTATCCATTTGACATAAGGCCAATTCCGACATGCTCAATTTTTATCCCCCACCCTTGCACTTTTTTGTAATTTAAATTACAGCGCGCTTCAACGCAAGCTTTTGCGTATATACAACTCCCGCACAACTGCGATTTTTTTCAGGGGTCCATATGAGTCGCGTACGTCCTCTCAGCTGCGCCGCCGGCGCTGCGCTGGCGCTTTTGCTGGCCTCCTGCTCCTCCGAAGCGCCGCCGGCACCGCCGCCGCCCGAAGTCGATATCGTGACGATCCGTACCCAAGCGGTGCCGAACGTCATCGAGTTGCCCGGCCGTGTCCAAGCGTACCGCACGTCCGAAGTGCGCGCGCGCGTCGATGGCATCGTCGAACGGCGCCTGTTCAACGAAGGCAGCTTTGTACGCGCCGGGGCGGCCTTGTTCCGCATCGATCCGCGCCAGCTGACCGCCACCGCCAACGCGGCGCGCGCGCAGCTCGCTCGTGCGCAGGCGACCGCCGCCAATGCGCGGCAGGTCGTCGGCCGCTACCAGCCGCTGCTTGCCGACCAGGCGATCGGCAAGCAGGAGTATGACGCCGCCGTCGCCGCGCAGCGCACCGCCGAGGCCGATGTGCAGGCGGCGCAGGCCAATCTGGAATCGGCACGCCTCAATCTCGGCTATTCGATGGTCACCGCACCGATTTCGGGCCGCGCGCGGCGCGCCGAAGTGACCGAGGGCGCGCTCGTCAGCGCCGGCCAGGGCACGCTGTTGACGACGATCGAACAGATCGACCGCGTCTATGTCAATTTCGGGCAGTCGAGTTCGGACCTGCTCGCGACGCGCCGCGAGATGGGCTCGGGCAAGGTCAACGTGCCGCAACTCGAGCGCGTCGAAGTTCAGCTGATCCTCGAGGACGGCACCGCCTTTCCGGTCGTCGGCCACCTCGACTTCCTCGACCTGTCGATCGACGAGGCGACCGGCACCGCCGCGCTGCGCGCCGAATTCCCGAATCCGAATGCGGCGCTGCTGCCCGGCCAGTTCGTGCGCGCACGCATCTTTGCGGGCAACCGCGCCGACGGCGTGCTGATCCCCCAGCGCGCGGTCAAGCTGGCCGCCGACAATGCCAGCGTCATGGTGCTCGACGCCAAGAATATCGCGACGCCGCGCCCGGTAAAGCTCGGCACGATGGTTGCCGGCCAGTGGGCGATCCTCGACGGGCTGAAACCCGGTGACCGGGTGATCGTCGACGGGTTGCAAAAGGTGCAGCCGGGCCAGCCGGTGCGCGTCGCGCAGCCCAAGGGAACGGCCTCTACCCCCGCCGCGAAGCGCTGATCTGACATGACACCCCGCTTCTTCATCGACCGGCCCATCTTTTCCTGGGTCATCGCCATCGGCATCCTCTTGTCGGGCATCATCGCGCTGCGCGGGCTTCCCGTGGAGCAATATCCGTCGGTGGCGCCGCCATCACTGACGATCGGTGTCACCTATCCGGGTGCCGACGCGAGCACGCTCGAACAGAATGTGACGCAGGTCATCGAGCAGGAGCTGAACGGGGTCGAGGGTTTCCTCTACATGGCCTCGACCAGCGAATCGAACGGCACCGCATCGATCACCCTGACCTTCGAGGCGGGGACCGACATCGATAATGCGCAGATGGAGGTGCAGAATCGCCTGCGCCGCGTCGAGCAGCGTTTGCCCGAAGATGTGCGCCGCCAGGGCATTTCGGTCACCGAGGCCAATTCGGGCTTCCTGCTGATCGTCGCGATCACCTCGAAGAGCGGCAACACCGACCCGATGGAGGTCAACAACTTCGCCAACACGCGCGTGCTCGACGAGTTGCGCCGCGTGAACGGCGTCGGCAACGTCCAGGCCTTTGCGCCCGAATATGCGATGCGCATCTGGCTCGACCCGCAAAAGCTGGCTTCGCACAATCTGTCGCCGGCGGAAGCACTCGGCGCGGTGCAGGAACAGAACAGCCAGACGCCGGGCGGCCAGCTCGGCGACCAGCCGCTCGCCAAGGGCGCGCAGCTCAACGCCGTGATCACGACACAGGGCCGCTTCACCAAGCCCGAGCAGTTCGAGAGCATCATCCTGCGCGCGAACCCCGACGGGTCGGCGGTCACGCTGGGCGACGTCGGCCGCGTCGAGCTGGGCGCGGCGAGCTATCTCTTCTCATCCGAACTCAACGGCAAGCCGATGGCGGGCCTTGCGGTCCAGTTGACCCCAGGCGCCAACGCGCTGTCGACCGCGACGGGCATCCGCGACCGGATGGCCGAGCTGTCGAAGGGCTTCCCGCCTGACATCACCTGGTCGATCCCGTACGACACGACGCCCTTCATCAGCCTGTCGATCGAAGAGGTGGTGAAGACGCTGGGCGAAGCGATGCTGCTCGTCTTCCTCGTCATGTTCCTGTTCCTCCAGAACTGGCGCGCGACCGTCATCCCCACCGTCGTCGTCCCCATCGCGCTCGCGGGCGCGTGCCTCGGCCTCTGGATGTTCGGTTTCTCGATCAACGTGCTGACGCTGTTCGGCATGGTGCTCGCGATCGGTATCCTCGTCGACGACGCGATCGTCGTGATCGAGAATGTCGAGCGCATCATGAACGAGGAGCATCTGTCGCCCTATGACGCGACGGTGAAGGCGATGAGCCAGATCACCTCGGCGATCATCGGCATCACGCTGGTGCTGATCGCGGTGTTCATCCCGATGGCTTTCTTCCCGGGATCGACGGGCGGCATCTATCGCCAATTCTCAATGACGCTCGCGATCTCGATCGCCTTCTCGGCGCTGCTCGCGCTCACGCTGACGCCTGCGCTCTGCGCGACGCTGCTGAAGCCGCACGACCAGACCGAGCGCAGGGGCCGCATCGGCGCGTTCTTCGACCGCTTCTTCGGGGGGTTCAACCGCTGGTTCGGGCGCACGACCAGCCGTTATCAGGGCGGCGTCGGCAAGATTCTCGCGACGCCGCTGCGCTGGCTCAGCGTGTTCGTCGCGATGGTTGCGATCACCGCTCTGCTGTTTTTCCGCCTGCCCGGTTCCTTTCTGCCGCAGGAGGATCAAGGCTATCTGATTACCGTCATCCAGGCGCCCCCGGGTGCGACAACGCAGCGTACCAACGAGGCGACAAAGCAGGTCAAGGCCTTCTTCGCCGAACAGCCGCAGGTTGCCAATGTCGTGTCGGTCAACGGCTTCAGCTTCTTTGGTCAAGGCCAAGCGAACGCGATCATGTTTACCCCGCTGAAGCCGTGGGATGAGCGCAAGGGCAAGGAAAACAGCGCCGATGCGATCGCGGGCAAGGCGATGGGCACCTTCATGGGCATCAAGGAGGCGTTCGCCTTTTCGCTGAGCCCGCCGTCGATCCCCGAACTCGGTACGTCGAGCGGCTTTACCTTCAAGCTGCAGGATCGTGGCGGCAACGGGCGCGAGGCGCTGATCGGCGCGCGCAACCAGATGCTCGGCGGCGCGATGCAGAGCAAGCTGCTCGCCAACGTCCGCCCCGAGGGGCAGGAGGACGCGCCGGTGCTGAAGGTCGATATCGACCGGATCCAGGCGCGCGCGCTCGGCCTGTCGATCGGCGACGTGAACGCGACGCTCGCGATCAGCTTCGGCAGCGCCTACGCCAACGATTTCACCCGCGAAGGCCGCGTGCTGCGCGTGCTGCTGCAGGCCGACGCGGCAAGCCGCATGACGCCGCAAGACGTGCTCGACCTCCGCGTCCGCAGCGCGAACGGCGACATGGTTCCGTTCGGATCGTTCAGCAAGGCCGAATGGTCGGCCGAAGCTCCGCAGCTCCAGCGTTACAACGGCTATCCCGCGATGACGATTTCGGGCGAACCCGCGCCGGGCCAGTCGACCGGCGAGGCGATGGCCGAAATGGAGCGGCTCGCGTCGCAGCTCCCCGCCGGTTTCTCCTTCGAATGGACGGGCATCTCCTATGAAGAGAAGCAGTCGGCAGGCCAGATCGGCATGCTGCTCGGGCTGTCGCTCGTCGTCGTCTTCCTGCTGCTCGCGGCGCTTTACGAAAGCTGGTCGGTGCCGGTCGCGGTGCTGCTGGTCGTGCCGCTCGGCGTGCTCGGCGCGGTGCTCTTCTCGATGCTGCGCGGCCTTTCCGCCGACATTTATTTCAACGTCGGGCTGATCACGATCATCGGGCTTGCGGCGAAGAATGCGATCCTGATCGTCGAGTTCGCGATCGAGCAGGAAGCCGAGGGCAAGTCGACGCTCGACGCGGTGATGGAAGCGGTGAAGCTGCGCCTGCGGCCGATCATCATGACCAGCCTCGCCTTCATCCTGGGCATGGTGCCGCTCGTCATCGCGAGCGGAGCCGGCGCCGCCAGCCGCATCGCGGTCGGATCGGGCGTGATGGGCGGGATGATCGCGGCGACATTGCTCGGCATCTTCTTCATCCCGCTCTTCTATCTGTCGGTGCGCAAGTGGCTCAGCCGCAAGCGGCCGCCCGCTCCCGCCGAAAAAGGACATCATGAGGAACCCGGTCATGCGTAACCTGATCGCGCTGCTCGCAGCGACGACGCTCGCCGGATGCGTCAACATGGCGCCCAAGCACGAGCGCCCGGCGCTGCCCACCGCACCCGCCTACCCGGCCGAATTTGCGGGCGACGTGACGCTTGGCCAGCGGGCTACCGAGGTCAACTGGCAGGACTTCTTTGCCGATCCGCAGCTCGAAGTGCTGATCGCGCAGGCGACCCTGCGCAACCGTGACCTCGCCGTCGCGGTCGCGCAGATCGAGGAGGCGCGCGGGCTGTACCGTATCCAGGATGCCGACCGCCTGCCGACCGTCGGCGCCAGCGCCGACGCGACCCGCACGCGCGGCGCCTCGCTGACCGGACCGGGGACCGACACGACCAACCGCTATTCGGTCGGCGTCGGGGTGACCTCGTTCGAGCTCGATTTCTGGGGGCGCGTCAAGAATCTGTCCGAAGCCGCGCGCAGCCAGTATCTCGCGACCGAGCAGGCCGAGCGTGCGTTCCGCCTTGCACTCGTCCGCGATGTTGCCTCGTCCTATTTCGCCTCGCGCGGCGCCGACGAGCAGATCGCGCTCGCCGAAGCGACGGTGACGAGCCGCAAGGAAGGGCTGCGTATCGCGAAGCGCCGCCTCGACGCGGGGGTCACCTCGGCGCTCGACTATCGCCAGTCCGAAACGCTGCTGACGCAGGCCGAGACGCAGCTTGCGAGCCTGAAGCTCGGTAAGGCGCAGGCCGACAATTTCCTCACCGTGCTGACCGGCGGACCGGTGACCGCTCCCCTGCCCGCGCCGCTGCCGCTCGTCGCGCAGGGCCAGTCGCCGACGCTGACCGCCGGGCTGCCGTCGGACCTGCTCGTCGCGCGGCCCGACGTAGTGGCGGCCGAAGAGCGGCTGCGCGCCGCGCGCGCCAACGTCGGCGCCGCGCGCGCCGCCTTTTTCCCGTCGATCTCGCTGACCGGCAACCTGGGTTTCGCGTCGCTGTCGCTCGACAATCTCTTCACCGACGACAGCATGACGTGGAGCTTCGGCCCTTCGATCAGCCTGCCGATCTTCGATTTCGGGCGCAACAAGGGCAATCTGACGGTCGCCGAAGCGCGCGAAAATATCGCGATCGCCACCTATGAGCGCGCGGTACAAGGCGCCTTTCGCGAGGTCGCCGACGCGCTTGCCGGGCGCCGCTACCTCGCCGAACAGGTCGAGGCGCAGGAGCGCGGCACGCTCGCGACCCGCCAGATCGCCGACCTCGCGCGCAAGCGGTATCGCGAAGGCGTGTCGACCTACCTCGAGGTGCTCGACGCCGAACGCAATCTGTTCGCCGCCGAACAGGCGCTGATCGAGCTGAGGCGCGCGCAGGTCGACAATCTGGTGACGCTGTATGTCGCGCTGGGCGGCGGGTTGGTCGAGCGTCGCTGAACCGCGACGCTCGAAC
>NZ_DATFFD010000083.1:0-2359 GCF_035250425.1 Sphingopyxis sp. | reverse complement strand
GACCTCGCCGCGCTCTTTCGCCTGCTCCTCGGTCAGGCCGACACCGGCGATTTCGGGCCAGGTGTAGACGACCGACGGGATAACGTCGTGGTTCACGATGCCGGTCAGCCCCGCGATATTCTCGGCGCAGGCGATGCCTTCATCCTCGGCCTTGTGCGCGAGCATCGGGCCGGGAATGACGTCGCCGATCGCCCAGATGCCGGGAACCAGCGTGCTGAAATCATGGTCGGTTTCGATCTGGCCGCGCTGGTTGACCGCGAGGCCCGCCTTGTCGAGCGCCAAACCGTCGGTGTTGGGCCGCCGGCCGATCGACACGAGCACGACGTCGGCTTCGAGCGTCTCCGCCTCGCCGCCCGCTGCGGGTTCGAGCGTCAGCACGGCCTTCTTGCCTCCCCCCTTTACATTGGCAACCTCGGCCTTGGTGACCTTGGTCTTCAGCTTGAATTCGATGCCCTGCTTCTTGAGGATCTTGTTCGCTTCCTTGCGGACGTCGCCGTCCATGCCGGGCAGGATCTGGTCGAGGAATTCGACGACGGTGACCTTCGCGCCAAGGCGGCGCCACACGCTGCCGAGTTCGAGCCCGATCACGCCGCCGCCGATGACGACCATATGACCCGGCACCTTCGCCAGTTCGAGCGCGCCGGTCGAATCGACGATGATCTGCTTGTCGTTATCGACCTCGACGCCCGGAAGCGGGGTGACCGACGAGCCGGTGGCGATGATGATGTTCTTCGCGCGATACGTCCGCTCCGTGCCATCCTGAGCATGTCGAAGGACGACGCTGTCCTTGGACGTGAACTGGGCATAGCCCTTCAGCCAGTCGATCTTGTTCTTCTTGAACAGGAATTCGATGCCGCCGGTCAGCCCCTTGACCGCATCCTTGCGCTGGCCGTGCATCGCGGGGAGGTCGAGTTCGGGCTTCACCTTGATGCCCATCGCCGCCATCGCGCCGCCCGCGGCCGCTTCGAAATATTCCGACGCGTGGAGCATCGCCTTCGACGGGATGCAGCCGACGTTGAGGCAGGTGCCGCCCAGCGTCTCGCGCCCTTCGGCGCACGCGGTCTTCAGGCCGAGCTGCGCCGCGCGGATCGCCGCGACATAGCCGCCGGGGCCCGAACCGATGACAAGGACGTCGTAGTCGTAATCAGCCATAACTCACTCCATTTGTGTTCCTGCGAACGCAGGAACCCAGGGTGTCAAAGCGATAGCCTGTCGAACAAATCCAGCCATTGCGGATTATCGCGTTCGATCAGTTCAACTTTCTACGCCCGCTTCCATTTCTTCATTTGCAGCTCGCGCTGTCGCGCTTGCTGAATATCGTCGAATGCCTCGTACCAGACCAGCGTGTGGCAGCCATATTTCTTGGTGAAGCTTTCCACCACCTCATTGCGATGCTGCCATACACGTTTCAAAAGATCATTGGTTACGCCCAGATATGTCGTCCCGTTCCGGCGGCTTGCCATCAGGTAAACATAGCCTGGTCTGGTCATCCCATTCTTCCGCGTTCCTGCGCTTATATTTGCGTTCCTGCGAAAGCAGGAACCCAGGGCCAGATCGCACCCACATCGCAATCCCACCCTGGACTCCTGCGTTCGCAGGAGCACATGCGATTACAAATCGATCAGCAGCCGCGTCGGATCCTCGATCGCTTCCTTGACCGTCTTGAGGAAGGTCACCGCCTCGCGCCCGTCGATCAGGCGGTGGTCATAGCTCATCGCGAGATACATCATCGGGCGGATCACGATCTCGCCGTTCCGCACGACCGGGCGATCCTCGATGCGATGCAGGCCGAGCACCGCCGACTGCGGCGGGTTGATGATCGGGGTCGACATCAGGCCGCCGAACACGCCGCCGTTCGAGATGGTGAAGGTGCCGCCGGTCATGTCGTCGATCGTCAGCGTGCCGTCCTTGGCGCGCTTGCCGAGGTCGGCGATCGCCTTTTCGATGTCGGCGAAGCTCATGCTGTCCGCGTTGCGCACGACGGGGACGACAAGACCGTTCGGCGCGCTGACCGCGACCGAGACGTCGAGATAATCGTGATAGACGATCTCGTCGCCGTCGATGCGCGCGTTCACCGCGGGGATGTCATGCGCGGCGAGCGCGACCGCCTTGGTAAAGAAGCTCATGAAGCCAAGCCGCACGCCATGCTTCTTCTCGAAGCTCTCGCGATATTTGTCGCGCGTCGCCATCACCGCCGACATGTCGACGTCGTTGAACGTCGTCAGCATCGCCGCGGTGTCCTGCGCCGACTTCAGCCGCTTCGCGATCGTCTGGCGCATGCGCGTCATCTTGACGCGCTCCTCGTGGCGGCCCGGCGCACCGCTCGCGGCGGGTGCGGGCGCAGCGGCGGGGGCCGGGG
>NZ_DATFFD010000082.1:0-4142 GCF_035250425.1 Sphingopyxis sp. | reverse complement strand
AGGAAGCCGTCGCCGCCCGCCTTCTTATAGTCGGCGAGCCAATCCTGTGCCGTCTTGCGGTCCTTGAACGGGCCAACGAGCAGGCGGCGGGTCTTGCCCCATTCGGCCGTGGCACCCGATTTGCCCTTGAACACGGCGGGGCTCTTCTTGGCGAATTTGCCGAAGTCGGTCGCGAGCGCTTTGGCATTCGCGCCGGTCGCGACCTGCACCCAGATACGGGCGGGATTGGCCTTTTTCTCGGCCGCTTCTTCCTTGGCTTTCGCGTCGGCGTCTGCTTTCAATTTCGCGGCAGCACTGTCTTTTTCGCGCTTCGCCGCCTCGGCCGCCTCAGCCTTCCGCTTGTCGGCCATCAGCCTGGCGAGCGTGTCAGCGCCGACCGCATGGTCACTCTGCGCCAATTCCTCAGCCGGGATCTCGATCGAACCGACGATGTCGGCGAGCGACGCGAGTGGCGCCGCCGAAACGGATGCTGGCGTGGCGGCTACCGCGCTGACCACCGGCGATGAGACAGGTGCAACGGCTTCGGTCGCGGCGGACGGCGCCGAGGTCGGAACAGCGGCCGTCGAACGGCCCATGTCGGCGATCGAAAAGCCCGGGCCGACCGGACCCTTGCCGGCATCGACGGCCACGCCGATCGGCTCGGGCGCCGAGGCGGCGGGTATCGAGGCGGGCGGCGGAACAGGACGGACCGCCTGCGTCGGGGCGGGGGCCGGCGTCGGGGTTGGTGTTTCGATTGGCTTGCGAATGGTCTGCTGAAACGGCGAACGCAGCACCGGGGCATTCGCTGCGGACGCCCCGGGCGGCGTCGACGTCGCTGGCGGCGTCGACGTCGCGAGCGCGGGCGTCGTGGCGTCCGGCCGGGCGGCCGGTTCCGAAACGGGTTTGCGGCCTACCGGCGCGGGTGTCGCCGACATGATGGGTCGCCGCTGGTCGCCCGTTGCCTGACGGCTGCCCGTTGCCGTAGCCGGCGGAGCGGCCGGCGGCGGCGTGGCGGCGGCAACCTGCACCGGCTTGCGCTTTGGTCCCAATTGCCCGTTCGGAAAGCGGCCGAAATGGGCGGCGGCGGCCTGCTGCGCGGGATTGAGCCGGTCCATCTGGGTCAGATAGGGCGTGATGTTCTGCGCCATCGCGGGCGGCATCGTCGCGTTGACGATATCGGTCGCCTCCTTGTCGCGGCCGTTCATCGCGAGGATCATCGCGCGGAGGCGCCATGCGCCGCGATCCTGCGCCCGCAATTGCGGCGTCAGCAACTGGATCGCACGGTCGGCATCGCCGCTGATCCCCAGCGACAACGCATAGCGCCGCGTCAGTTCGTCGTTGGGCGCGATCGACAGCGCGAGCTGGTAATCGCGCTGCGCCGCGTCCTGCTGCCCGAGCAGGTCGCGCGCGAGGCCGCGGTCGGCGAGGAACAGCCGTTCGGGCGCGCCCATCAGCTGCGCTTCGCCGAAATAATCGAGCGCGCGCGTCGGGTTTTCCATGTGGACCATCGCCGAACCGAGCGCGGCCTTGACCGCGCCGTCGCGCGGGTTCGCCTGTTCGGCGCGGACGAGGAAGCCGAGAGCGGCGCGATAATCCTCCAGCTCGATCGACGCGCGGCCGGCATTGAGCAGCGCCGACGTGTCGCTGTTGTTCGAGGCGATGCGCGCGAGGGAGGAAGACAGGAGCGCGCGCGCCGCGGTCCGCTTTTCCATCGCTGCTTTCGTCGCGGCATCGGGCGGCGTCACCTGCGCATGAACGGATGGCAGCGCGGCCGTCCCAAGCAACAGCACACCGAGCGCGCCGACAATCCGCCGTGCGCGCGCCGGCTTCGCCGTCAATTTCGCTTGCCGCATGGGCAACTCATCCCGATTTCCAGCCTGCCGTGCCCGGCGGGCGGCCCCTCGATAGCCCCGTTACTGGTTGTTCTGCCGCCCCAGGAAGCGCGGAATATCGACTCCGTCCTCCTTGCCGCCGTCTTCGCTTTCGGTTGCCGAAGCCCCGCGCGACAGGCGCGACATGCGCTCGAACAGGGTTCCGCCACCGACCGACCGCGCGGACGATTCGTCCACCGGGGTCGGATCCGCGGCAGGCGCCGCCCGATATTCGGCGGGCGCTTCGGGCGCGTCGAGCACGAGTTCGTCGGCGGTGTCGTCATAGCTCGCGGCGACCTGCGACAATATCATCGGCTCCTCTTCGGCAGCGGCTGCCGGAGCTTCGCGCTCGCCGGTGTCGCCCAGCGAGAAGCCGGGGGCCGGATCCTTGTCTTCCACCGGCGCGGTTTCGGCGAGAACTTCTTCCTGAACCGCCGGTTCGACAGTCTCTTCGACCACCGGAGCGGGAGCGGCCGCGCGCGCGGGAGCGAAGGAAAAGCTGCGCGTCGCGGGCGATGCCTGCGCCGCCGCTTCGCCGTTGCTGTCGATTCCGGTGGCGACCACCGATACGCGGATCTTGCCGTCGAGGTTGTCGTTAAAGGCGCTGCCCCAGATGATATTGGCATCGGGGTCGACCAGCTCGCGAATATGGTTCGCGGCTTCGTCGACTTCCATCAGGCGCATGTCCTCGCCGCCGGTGATCGAGATGATGACGCCCTTCGCGCCTGCCATCGACACACCGTCGAGCAGCGGGTTGGCGATCGCCTTTTGCGCGGCTTCCAATGCGCGGCCGTCGCCTTCGGCTTCGCCGGTGCCCATCATCGCCTTGCCCATTTCGCGCATCACGCTGCGCACGTCGGCGAAGTCGAGGTTGATCAGGCCGGGCATGACCATCAGGTCGGTGATGCCGCGCACGCCCTGCTGAAGCACCTCATCCGCCATGGTGAAGGCTTCTTTGAAGGTCGTGTTCGGGTTGGCGACCAGGAAGAGATTCTGGTTCGGAATGACGATCAGCGTGTCGACATGATCCTGCAGCTCGGCGATGCCCGAGTCCGCCGAGCGCATGCGGCGCTGGCCTTCGAAGGTGAAGGGCTTGGTCACGACGCCGACGGTCAATATGCCGCGGTCGCGTGCCGCCTTGGCGATCACGGGCGCCGCACCGGTGCCCGTGCCGCCGCCCATGCCGGCGGCGACGAAGCACATATGCGCGCCGTTCAGCGCCTCTTCGACCTGCGCGATGCTTTCCTCGGCGGCCGCACGACCGACCTCGGGCCGCGAACCCGCGCCCAGCCCTTGGGTGATCTGTGTCCCCAGCTGGATGCGCCGTTCGGCCGGCGAGGCGTTGAGCGCCTGCGCGTCGGTGTTGGCGACGATGAAATCGACGCCCTCGACGCGTGCCGCGATCATGTTTGCGATGGCATTGCCGCCCGCGCCGCCGACGCCGATCACCGCGATGCGCGGCTTCAGCTCATCGACCTGCGGCGGGCCAATATTGATGCTCATCAAAAAGTCTCCCTGCAGCGGCGGACAGGTGCCGCTTCCCCAACCTTGCGACCCAGCCGGGCGGCAGTCCGTCCGCCCGGTTTTCTGTTACCGCATTGCACTATTGTGACGTGGGAATCATCCAAAAAATTAACCTTTTCGTTGCGACGGGGCCAAAAATTGCCACTGGCGCGTTCGAGGCTTCGAAATGGCGAAGATCTCGGCTTCGCATGGCCGCCGCGGATGGTGGTTCCATCAGCAAGGCCGCGCGGAGACGAGATCGAAGCCATTTCGACGTCCCTTCGGGATTTGACCGATTTTGCACATGGCTGCGTCAGCGAGCCTTGGAATATACTCATATGCCTGCGTCTCGCTTCCTTGCCCTGAACAAAATCGCTTCAAACCTCGAACGTGCCAGTGGCAATTTTTGGCCCCACCTTTCAAAAACTGCTTTTCAATGCCGCCATCAACCGGTGCAGGATCGATGTGCCCGCGGGCTTGTACACATCCTGCGCCATCATCGGCAGATCGCGGAGGTCCACGGGGTCCGACGCGGCATAGAGAACCAGACCCGCGAGCGTCGCGAAAGCGGGGCCGCTATGCGCATCGGGCAGGCCGTGCAAGCCACGCGGTCGCCCGACGCGCGCGGCGCGGCCGAGCGCGCTTTGCGTGTAGTCGGCGATGCCTTTCAGGTCGGCGCCGCCGCCGACGAGCACGACCTGCCGGCCGATCGGGCCGACGAAATGCAGGTCTTTGAGCGTCCGGCCGATCTCGCCCATCATCGCGTCGAGGCGCTGGCGGATCACCGAC
>NZ_DATFFD010000081.1:0-9208 GCF_035250425.1 Sphingopyxis sp. | reverse complement strand
GGGGCGAGGCGCCGCGGCACGTCAAGGCGCCGGGATCAGCCGCGCGATGCTGGCGCGCGGCAGCAGCAGCAGCGCCGAGCCGCGCGCCGACATGCCGCCGGCGATCGCGCGCGCATCGTCGCCCGCGCCCCAGAAGCTGTCGAAACGGTTGGCGCCCTTGATCGCGCCGCCGGTGTCCTGCGCAATCCACAGCCCAGCCGGTTCGGCGCGGTCGAGCGAAAGGAAGACGGGGGCGCCGAGCGGCACATATTTGGGGTCGGCGGCGACGCTAGCGCGGCCGGTGACGGGAACGCCGAGCGCGCCGAGTGGTCCGGGACCGGTCAGCTCGCGAAAGAAGACCCAGCTCGGATTTTCGTTCATCGCCGCGGCGCCGCGAACGGGATCGGCGCGCAGATAGTCGAGGATACCCTGCATCGACGCCTGCCCGCGCTGCAGCTCGCCGCGGTCGAGCAAGAGCTTGCCGATGCCGACATAGCCGCGGCCGTTCTGCGTGTCGTAGCCGATGCGCATGATCCCGCCGTCGGGCAGGCGAAGGCGGCCCGAGCCCTGCACCTGCAGAAAGAAGAATTCGGCGGCGTCGGCGGCATAGGCGATTTCGAGGCCGCGCCCGTCGAGCACCCCGCTCTCGATCGCCGCGCGGTCGTAATAGCGCGTGAAATTGCCGCCGTCGACGCGGCCGCGAATCTTGCGGCCCTTCAGATCGTCAGCGAACTGGCCGAGGTCGACTTCGATCAGGTCGGCGGGGCGGCGATAGATAGGAACGTCATAGCCGGCGCTTTTGGTACGCGAGGCGGCGATCTCGGGCTCGTAATAGCCGGTGACGAAGGCGGTGCCCGCGCCGACCTGTACCGTGCCGAAATAGCGGGTGAAGAAGGCCGACGCGTCGCTGTCTTTCCAGCTTTTCGCCGCGTTGCAGCTTTCGGTCCAGTCGGCGCCTTGGGTGAGGCCGCTGGTGTCGGTGCGGCGCTGGACCGACGGACAGCTGATGCGGAAGGCTGTCAGCGCCGCGGTCGCCTGTTCGGCGGTCACGCCGAGCGTCGAGAAATCGGGGCCCGCGACAACGCCGCTGGCGGCCGCGGTCGTCGCGTCGGCGGGGACTGCGGGCGCGGGAAGCGGCGCGAGCGGGGTTGCGGGGATCGGCTGCGCGGCGGCACCGGCTCCTTCGGAGGGGCGCGGTATATAAGGGCGCGGCGTGCCGGCCGGGCGCGATGGCGCGGGGGTGGTGGTTGCGGGGCGGCCACTATCCGTCGTGGGAATCACCGACGCGCAACCCGAAAGCAGCGGCAGGGCGGCGAGCAGCGCGAATCCGAAAGTCCGCGCGCGCGGCGCCCCCACCGCCCGGATCATGCGATCAGGCCGATTCGGCTTCGTCGAGCACCCAGTTGGGGTCGTTGCTGCCGATCTGGCGGCGGAAGGTCCACAAATCGTCGGTCTGCGACGCGTCGCTCATCGACCCGGCGATCAGCTTGCCATCGGCGTCGCGGGTGATCGCGCTGATATCGGCGCGGTAACGAACGGTGACGCGCGCTTCGCTGCGATTCAGTTCGACCGCGGTGATCCTGGCCGAATCGATGACCATCAGGCGGTTATCGAGCGTCTCGCCACGCGCTTCGCGCGCGGCAATCGCGTCGGCAAAGGCTTCGTAGCTGTCATCGTCGCACAGATCGCGCAGCGTGTCGCGGTCGCCCTTCCAATAGGCTTCGAGGATCATGCGATACGCGGCCTCGGCGCCTTCCATGAAGCGGCCCGCGTCGAAATGGCGGTCGGAGGCCAGCAACTGACGGAGCCCCGCCTCGGCGGCGGGTTCGTAGACGAGACCCGACGTGTCGGCCGGTGCGGGCGCGGGCGCCGGCGATCCGTCATTCTCGTCGAGCCGGACCGGCGCCGCGGCGGTGCGTTCGCGCGGCAGCACAGGCTCCTGCTCATGCCCCGTGCGCTTGCCGAGCACCGAGTAGAGCCGCATGCCGAGGAAGGCGGCAATCATGGCGAGCAGGACGATCGAAAAAGCGGTCACGGGCAAAAGTCCAATGCGGGCAATAGAAACATACTGGCTGATACATAGGCGATACGCGCCCCGGTTTCAAATGACCATGAAGGCTGCCGCGCGGCGGGTCAACGATTCACCCTTAACTGTAGTGCAGCACAGGGCGCCCATTGTGCTCGCCGCCGGGCGCTGCTAAGCGCCGCGGCAACCGTCCGCCGCGGTTCCGACACGGTCCGCGGATGCCGATATTGTTTCCATCTTTTCAGTGAAAGCTTCTTCATCATGGCTGACGAGACCAGCGCCGACATCAACAATCCCGCCCTGCAGCCCAATGGCGAGGACACGAGCCCGGCGATCGGCCTGATCTCGCAATATGTGAAGGATTTGTCGTTCGAAAATCCGAACGCCCCCGCGGTTTACCAGTGGCAGGACGCGCCGCAGGTCGACGTGCAGTTCAACATCGCCGCCGACAGCGTCGGCGACAATCTGTACGAAGTGTCGCTCAAGATCGACGTGACGTCGAAGACCGATCAGGGCACCAGCTTTGTGATCGACCTGAAGTATGCCGGCCTGTTCGGCGTGCGCAACGTCCCCGACGACCAGCTGCAGCCCTTCTTCCTCGCCGAAGCGCCGCGCATCCTGTTCCCCTTCGCGCGCCGCGTCGTTGCCGATGCCGTCCGCGACGGTGGCTTCCCGCCGCTGCTGCTCGAACCGATCGATTTCCACGGCCTGTTCATGCAGCAGGTTCAGCAGGTCGAAGCCGAGCAGGCGGGCGACGTCGCGCCGGTCGGCCAGGCTTAACCCCCTTTCGGGCGGGCTGACGGGTTGAGCAGCCTCATCAAAAATGTCGGGACGATCGGCGGGCTGACGATGCTCAGCCGGATCTTCGGTTTCGCCCGCGACATGCTGCTCGCCCGCGTGCTGGGCGCCGGCCTCGCCGCCGACGCCTTCCAGCTCGCCTTCACGCTGCCCAACACCTTTCGCCGCCTGTTCGCCGAGGGCGCCTTCTCGGTCGCCTTCGTCCCCACATACAGCCGCGCGCTGCATGGTGCCGACGCGGAGGGGGGCGGCGAGGCGGCGGCGGCGAAGTTCGCCGACGACGTGCTCTCGGTCTTCCTCTGGATATTGCTCGCCTTTTCGGCCGTGATGATGATCGCGATGCCGGGAATCGTCTGGCTGCTCGCACGCGATTTCCAGGAGGTGCCGGGCAAGTTCGAATTCGCGGTCTTCCTGAGCCGCGTCACCTTCCCCTATCTGGCGCTCGTCAGCCTCGTCGCGATGCTGTCGGGGCTGCTCAATGCCCGGTCGCGCTTCGCGCCGGGCGCCTTCGTGCCGGTGCTGCTCAATATCGTGCTGATCGGCGGCATCATCACCGGATGGTGGCTGCGCGGGCCGGGAGGCGACGACCGGATCGTCGCCGAAGCGCTGTGCGTCGCGGTGAGTATCGCCGGCGTCGTTCAGCTCGCCTATATGTGGTGGGCGGTGCGCCGCGCCGGGCTCAAGCTCCACTGGCACCTGCCCCGATTGACGCCCGAGGTCAAAAAGCTCGGCATGCTGATCCTGCCCGCGACCTTCGGCGCCGGCATTTATCAGATCAGCCAGTTCGTCGACACCTTCTTCGCGACCTCGCTGGCGCAGGGCTCGCTGACGCTGCTGAAGCTCGCCGACCGGCTCAACCAGCTGCCGCTCGGCATCGTCGGCATCGCGCTCGGCACCGCGATCCTGCCGATGCTGTCGCGTCATATCCACAGCGGCGACGCGGCCGAAGCGCAGCGATTGCAGGGCAATGCGTTCGAAATCGCGACGCTGCTGACGCTGCCCGCCGCCGCCGCGCTCGCGATCTGCGCCCCCGCCTTCGTCACCGCCTTTTTCGTCGGGGGCCGCTTTACCGATGCCGATGGCGCGATCATGGCGCAGATCGTCGCCGCGCTCGTCGCGGGGCTTCCCGCCTATGTCATCGTCAAGATCTTGAACCCGGGATTCTTCGCGCGCGAGGATATGCGCACCCCGGTGTGGACCGCGCTCGCGGCGCTGATCGTCAACATCGCGATCAACCTCTATGTCGTTCAGCGCTACGGGATCGTCGGGCTCGCGGGCGCGACCGCGGCCTCGGCGTCGCTCAACTGCCTGCTGCTCTACACCGTGCTCCACCGCCGCGGCTGGTTCCATTTCACCGCGAAGCTCGCGGGGCGCATCGCGCGCCAGTTGATCGCGGTCGCCGCGATGTCGGCGCTGCTGTGGTGGATGATGCCGCTGATGAAGCCCTATTATGGCGGCAATGTTTTCGAGCGTATCTGGTCGCTCGCCGCGCTCTGTGCAGCGGGCGGCGCGGTGTTTTTCGCCGTCGCCCTCCTCGTCGGCGCGCTTGACAAGGATCTGGTCGCCATGCTGACGCGGCGGCGCGCCAAACCGGCTGCGACAGAGGAGTAAGACATGCGGACGCTATCGGGCATCCAGCCCACCGGAAATTTGCATCTCGGCAATTATCTGGGCGCGATCCGCAACTGGGTGCGCATGCAGGACGAGATGCCGGGCGAGAAGCTTTATTTCCTCGCCGATCTGCACGCGATCACCGTCTATAACGACCCCGCCGAGCTGACCGCGAACACGCGCGAAATGGCGGCGGCGTTGCTGGCGGCGGGGATCGACCCCGCGAAATCGATCCTGTTCAACCAGGCGCGTGTTCCCGCGCATGCCGAGCTCGCCTGGCTGCTCTTCTGCACCGCGCGGATCGGCTGGCTGAACCGGATGACGCAGTTCAAGGAAAAATCGGGCAAGAACCGCGAGGGCGCGAGCGTCGGCCTGTTCGCCTATCCGGTGCTGCAGGCGGCCGACGTGCTGATCTATCAGACGACGCACGTCCCCGTCGGCGACGACCAGAAACAGCATCTCGAACTCGCGCGCGATATCGCGACCAAGTTCAACCTCGATACGGCGACCGAGACCTTCACCCTGCCCGAACCGACGATCCCGGCGGCCGCGGCGCGGATCATGAGCCTGCGCGACGGGTCGGCCAAAATGTCGAAGTCGGACCCGAGCGATGCGAGCCGCATCAACCTGGTCGACGATGCCGACACGATCATGGCGAAGATCCGCAAGGCGAAGACCGACGCCGAGCCGCTGCCATCCGAGGCGGCCGGCCTCGAAGGGCGCGCGGAGGCAAGGAATCTCGTGTCGATATATGCCGCCATGGCCGATGAAAGCGTCGATCAGGTGCTCGCGCGTTTCGCCGGGCAGGGTTTCGGCGCGTTCAAGCCCGCGCTCGGCGAGCTGCTCGTCGAAACGCTGCGCCCGATCGCGACACGGCTGAACGAGCTCAAGTCCGACCCGGAGGCGATCGACGCGGCGCTCGAGGCCGGTGCGGCGCGCGCATCGGCGCTTGCCAGGCCGACGCTCGACGCCGCTTATGCCGCACTGGGGCTGTGCCGCTGACACCGCGCTGTTTCGCGGGCGAAATTTCTTGTTTTTGTGCGGCACATCCCCATATCGGGACGTGGAACCGCCATGCGATGAAACGGGTTCAACCAAGGTTAAGTCGCACCGGCGTAGTCTATGGTACGAGAGCGCGCCTATATGCGCTTCCCGAATTACGGAGCCAAGACGATGAGCAAGATGAATCTTAGACGGCTGGGCCTGGCCGCGATGACCGGCGCGGCGCTGGCGCTCGCCGGCTGCGCGACGCCGTTCAAGGCCGATGTCGCGCGCTTCCAGACCCAGCTCCCCGCGCCGCAGGGCCAAAGCTTCGTCGTCGAGGCGAGCGACCCCGCGCTGCAGGGCGGGATCGAGTTCGGCCAATATGCGAACCTCGTCGCCGGCGAGCTGACGCGCTACGGCTATCGCCCCGCCGCGAATGGCGAACGCGCCGATCTGATCGTCCGCATGGATTATGGCGTCGACAAGGGGCGTGAGCGCGTCGTGTCGAGCCCTGGCTTCGGCGACCCCTGGTACGGCGGATACGGCGGCTATTATGGCCGCGGCTTCTATCGCCCGGTGATCGTCAGCGGCCGCGGCGGACGCCGCTATGTCTATGGCTATCGTGACCCGTTCCTGTGGGGCGGTTTCGGCCCGGGATGGGGGGGCTATAACGACGTCAGCAGCTACACCGTCTACACCAGCGGTCTGAACCTCCAGATCAACCGCGCCGCCGACGGCTCGCGCCTGTTCGAAGGCCATGCCGAGGCGCAGTCGCGCGACAATAATCTGCAGGCGATCGTCCCGAACCTCGTCGAGGCGATGTTCACCGGCTTCCCCGGCAATTCGGGCGAGCGGGTGCGGATCACCGTGGCGCCGCCCGAAAAGGGCTGAGCCGCACCACAGCCAAACGAAAGGCCCGCTCTCCGGAAGGAAGGCGGGCCTTTTTTTGTTTGGAGCAGGGTGCAATGTCGGCTGACGACCGGTAGCGGACACAAAGCCCCTCCCCTTCAGGGGAGGGGTTGGGGTGGGGGCCATTGACCTCGCGCAAGGCCGATGGCCCCCACCCGCTGCAACTAGGCGGCAAGCTACCAAGTTTCACTGCCCTCCCCTGAAGGGGAGGGCTTGAAGTTAGCCAAACGCCCGCTTCCCACCCTAAAGCGGAACTTCAGCAACGTGGATAACCCCAAGGATAACCCCGGTATAATCCTGTGGATCAGCTGTTGAGACTGCGCCGGATCGCGGCGATCTCGGCGTCGAGTTCGCTGTCGGCAACGCGTAGCGCCTCGACCGTGCGTACCGCGTGGATCACCGTCGAATGGTCGCGCCCGCCAAAGCGCCGCCCGATTTCGGGATAGGAGCGCGGGGTGAGTTCCTTCGCGAGGTACATCGCGACCTGACGCGGGCGGGCGACCGCGCGGACGCGGCGCTTCGACGACATTTCGGACTTGTCGAGCCGGTAGTGCGCGCAGACCGCGCGTTGAATCTCGTCGATCGTGATGCGCGGGCGCGCGGTGCGGACATTTTCGGCGAGCCGGTCTTCGGCGAGCGCGAGGTCGACCGTCGTGCCGGTCAGCGCGGCATAGGCGAGCAGCTTGTTGAGCGCGCCTTCGAGCTCGCGGATGTTGCGCGTGAAATGCTTGACCAGATAGGCGACGACATTGTCGGGCACGTCGACCATCGGCATCGCGGTCAGCCGCTGGCGGATGATGCGTTCGCGAAGATCATCCTCGGGCGCCTCGATATCGGCGACGAGCCCGCCCGACAGGCGCGACAGCAGCCGCGCCTCGACGCCGTCGAGCATCGCGGGCGGACGGTCGGCGGTGACGACGAGGCGCTTACCCGCGGTCATCAGGTCGTCGATCGTGTGGAGCAGCTCCTCCTGCGTCGAATTCTTGCCGATCACGAACTGAAGGTCGTCGAGCAGCAGCAGGTCGGCGGCGCGCAGCCGCGCCTTGAACGCCATCATGTCACCGCCGCGCATCGCGCCGACGAATTCGAGCATGAACTTTTCCGCCGACATCAGGATGATGTTCGCGGTCGGGTGCGCCGCGGCATAATCCTGCGCCATCGCCTGGAGGAGATGCGTCTTGCCCTGCCCGGTGCCCGAGCAAAGATAGAGCGGGTTGAACTGCGGCGCCTCGACCATCGCCATGCGGCGCGCGGCGTTGGCGGCGAGGATGTTGCTGCGCGCGACAACGAAGCGGTCGAACGACAGGCGCGGGTCGAAGCCGAGCAGCGCGGGATTGGCGGCGGGTGCCGGCAGCGGCGCGTCGAAGCTCGGCAGCGGCGAGGCCGCGAGCGCCGTGGCGCGATCATCCGCGACAGCGCCGCCGCGCACCGTGACGCCGCGCACCGCGGGTAGCTGCTGCCGCCAGGCGAGTTCGAGCCGGTCGCCGAATCGTTCGTTGATCCAGTTGGCGGAGAAGCGGCTGACGGTTTCGAGCGTCACCACGCCCGACAATGTGCAATAGTCGGCAAAACGTACGGGCTTCAGCCAATGGTCGAATGTACGCACGCCCAGGTCACGGCGCAGCCCTTCGGCGACGCGCGGCCAGAGCGTTGCAGCATCACCGCTCATTGCTCCGCCCTTTGCGTCATATCCATGCCGATTTCCGCCTTCTATCACGCCGTGCCGCCCCCTTGGTCCCCTGATCACCAGCGAATCGCAGCGGCCGCCCACACGCCGATTCGTCGCCTGCGCAGGGCGCAGGCATACTGTCCGGGGCAAACAGCCCGGGAAGATGCGAATCATGTCGATGTGGCGGCCACCGGCGAAGGCCGACGACGCACCCTGTCTAGTCAGGCCGCGCCGAGTCGATCAAGGTCTGGCCGTGTAAAAATACTGAAATAAAAATCTTGACTCACTAGGGGGGCCGGAATCGCGCCAGAACGGCATTTTATGACTATTTTTCAATATTTTAAATATGACATTCCGGTGACCAAACAACGAATCGCCGTAAATCCGTCACTTACCGCGCTGCAACACTATTGCCATCGCGTTGTCACAATATCCGACGCAAAAAAGGACCCGCGGGCATGAAGCCAGCGGGTCCTTTTTGTTCCCTTTCGGGACGAAGCGAATCAGGCGATCGCGTTCACGCTCTTGGTCAGGCGCGAGAACTTGCGCGCCACGGTGTTCTTGTGGAGCACGCCCTTGGCAACGCCGCGCGCCATTTCAGGCTGCGCCGCCTTCAGTGCGGTCGCGGCGGCGTCCTTGTCACCGGCGGCGACGGCGTTCTCGACCTTCTTCACCAGCGTGCGGATGCGCGAAACGCGATTCTTGTTCACGACGGTGCGCGCGGTGTTGCGGCGGATGCGCTTTTTTGCCTGCGGCGTATTGGCCATAAATTCCTCTAGTCTTTCAAACGGTCTACATGGTCGGAGCACAGCCTCGTACGGAGCAGCCGAATCGCGCGAGTTGCAGCGAATCAATGTCCGGATGCGGCCGGTTCCGGACGACCGGACCCTGCTCGAAGGGTGCGCGCATAGCCAGCATGCAGATGAAGGTCAATGGTTTTTGGCCGATCCATGCGGGAAATGCCTGATTTGGGATGGTGAGCGGACGTTTGCTATCCCAACTTCGTCATCCCGGACTTGATCCGGGATCCATAGCTGCGCCGTCGTCGTGGATCCCGGATCAAGTCCGGGAAGACGATGAGAAGAAGGTCCGCAATCGGTGGTGGGTTCAACGGATCGTCGCAACACTTCATTCTTTGAGGAGAAGGAGTGTGGGGATGAAGCAGCGTCAGCGGATTTATTACTCGGCGGCCCAGCGATCCGAGATCTGGGACCGATGGCAGCGCGGGGAGT
>NZ_DATFFD010000080.1:0-12706 GCF_035250425.1 Sphingopyxis sp. | reverse complement strand
ACTCCCCGCGCTGCCATCGGTCCCAGATCTCGGATCGCTGGGCCGCCGAGTAATAAATCCGCTGACGCTGCTTCATCCCCACACTCCTTCTCCTCAAAGAATGAAGTGTTGCGACGATCCGTTGAACCCACCACCGATTGCTCCCGTTCCCCGACGAAAGCCGGGGTCCAGAAGGACAGGGCGGACTTTCGCTCTGGGCCCCGGCTTTCGCCGGGGAACGGGAGGGGGGTATCGGCCGGTAGCGGGCATAAAAATCATCGTCACCCTGAATTTGTTTCAGGGTCCATGGCCCGCCGTTTCCTTCAGCGCGGCGTCCTATTCGAGTTCCGGCCATGGATGCTGAAACAAGTTCAGCATGACGAAGATCGAACGGCAGCTCTCCATCCCCAAACCAACGCGCCTGCAATCCGCACAATCGCCCGTCTTAATGAAAATCGCGCGACTTGGGCAGGATGCGGACATTGCGCGGATGGCCGTGCCGCGCCGCGTGTTCGCGCGACGCCCGCGGAGGCGCGAGGTCGGGCCGCACCGGCTCGCCGTCGCCCAAACCGTCGCCCAAGCCATCGAGCATCGCGGTGCGGTCGACGATCCGCGTCGCCATCAGGTGGATCACCCCTTCCTTGCTCCGCTGCACCTCGCCTTCGGCGAGCATCAGCCGCGACGCCATGACGGCGCGGCGATAGCGTTCGAAATGGCGCGCCCAGAGCAATATATTGACGATCCCGCCCTCATCCTCGAGCGTGATGAAGATCGCATTGCCCTTGCCCGGGCGCTGGCGGATCAGCACGACCCCCGCGGTGCGGACGATCGATCCGTTCTTCGCCGCCGCGACCTCGGCCGCGCTCAGTACGCCTTCGCGCGCGAAATCGCGGCGCAGGAACGCCATTGGATGACCTTTCAGCGACAGCCGCGTCGTCTGATAATCGGTGAGCACATGCTCGACGAGTGGGGTGGGGGGGAGTTGTGCATCTTCTTCGACCCCCAGTTCGTCGGTTTCGGCCGCTCCGAACAGCGGCAAAACGCCCTGCCGGACGCGCCGCGCGTCCCATAGCGCGGGCCGCCGTTCGAGCCCCATCGACCGGCACGCATCGGCCTCGGCGAGCAGGCGTAGTGCGCGCGACGGCAGGCCCGCGCGGCGCGCGAGCTCCTCGATGGTGGTGAAGGGAGTGGTTCGCGCTAGGGCGATCTGGTTCGCCCATTCCTCGCGAAACCCGTCGACCTGACGGAACCCGAGCCGGAGCGCGAGGCTGCCGTCGCCCTTTCGCTCGAGGCTGCTGTCCCAGCCACTCGCATTGACATCGACCGCGCGCACCTCGACCCCATGTTCGCGGGCGTCGCGCACGAGCTGCGCGGGGGCATAAAAGCCCATCGGCTGTGAGTTGAGAATGCCGCAGGCGAAGACGGCGGGGTGGTGGCATTTCAGCCATGACGACACATAGACGAGCTTGGCGAAGGATTGGGCGTGACTTTCGGGAAAGCCATAGCTGCCGAAACCCTCGATCTGCTTGAAACAACGGGCCGCGAAGTCGGCCTCGTAGCCGCGGCGTATCATGCCGCCGATCATCTTCTCCTTATATTGATGGATCGTTCCGGCGTTTCTGAAGGTCGCCATCGCGCGCCGCAGACCATTGGCTTCATCGGGGGTAAATTCGGCGGCAACAATGGCGAGCTTCATCGCCTGTTCCTGAAACAGGGGGACGCCGCACGTCCTGAAAAGCAGATGGTAAAGTTCCCTGGGATCGTGCGGCGGCGCAGGCGAAGGGTAGTCCACCTTTTCTTCGCCGCTCCGGCGCTTCAGATAGGGGTGAACCATATCCCCTTCGATCGGTCCCGGCCGGACGATCGCGACCTGAATGACAAGGTCATAGAATTCCCGCGGGCGTAGCCGCGGCAGCATGTTGATCTGCGCACGGCTCTCGACCTGAAAAACGCCGATGCTGTCGCCCTTGCAGAGCATGTCATAGACAGCCTTGTCTTCTTCCGGGAGCGATTTGAGATTATGATCGCCCAGATCGTGCAGCCGCATCAGATCGAAACATTTGCGGATGCAGGTCAGCATCCCGAGCGCGAGCACGTCGACCTTCATCAGCTTGAGTTCGTCGATGTCGTCCTTGTCCCATTCGATGAAGGTGCGATCCGCCATCGCGGCATTGTGAATGGGCACCGTCTCGTCGAGCCGGTCCTCGGTCAACACATAGCCGCCGACATGCTGCGACAGGTGGCGCGGGAAAGTGAGCAGCTGCGCGACGATCCATTGCAGCCGCGCGATGTCGTCCAGCTCGGGGTCGAGCCCGGCTTCGACGAAGCGCTCGATGGGCATCTCGCTGCCCCAGCTGCCCCAGGTCGTGTCGGCGAGCCGCTGGGTGACGTCCTCGCTAAGTCCCAGCGCCTTCCCGACCTCGCGCACCGCGCTGCGCGGACGATAATGGATCACCGTCGCGGCAATCCCCGCGCGCCGCCGCGTGTAGCGGCGATAGACATATTGCATCACCTCCTCGCGCCGTTCGTGCTCGAAATCGACGTCGATATCGGGCGGCTCGCGACGTTCCTCAGACAGGAAGCGCGTGAAGAGCAGATTGTTAGCGATAGGGTCGATCGATGTGATTTCGAGCAGGTAACAGACGAGCGAATTCGCCGCCGAACCGCGCCCTTGGCAAAGGATGGGCGGGTTTTGCGTACGGGCGAAATTGACGATGTCGTGGACGGTCAGGAAATAGCAGGCGAAATTGCATTTGCGGATGAGGGTGAGTTCCTCGTCAAGAACCTCCCGCCAGCGCTTTGGCAATCCGCCCGGATGAAGCTTGGTCGCAGCTGTCATCACCATATGTTCGAGCCAGCTTTGGGGCTGCCAGCCTTCGGGAACCGGCTCGTGCGGATATTCATACTCCAGATCTCGAAGCGAAAAACCGATACGATCGAGTATCTTCGCGCTTTCGTCGACCGCTTCGGGGCTGGTGCGGAACAGACGCCGCATTTCCTGTGGAGATTTCAAATGACGTTCGCCATTGGCGCGCAGCAGACGGCCGGCATCGCTGAGGTTCGTGCCTTCGCGAATGCATGTGATGACATCATGGAGCGGGCGCTGTTCGCGCGTCGCGTAAAGTGCGTCGTTGGTTGCGAGCATCGGAATGCCGACGCGGTGAGCCAAGGATTCCAACCGGGCGAGATGCCGACGATCGCTGCCGCCTCTCGGCATCGTCGCGCCCAGCCATAGCGAGTCCGGTGCCGCCTTTTTGAGGCGGCGAAGGATGAACTCATCCTGTGCCGTCGCCATCGCGATCAGGATCATATCCTCGCAATGGGTCAGCAGATTCTTGAGCTTCATCACGCAATCGCCCTTTGTGGTGCGGCGATTGCCGATGGTCAGCATACGGGTGAGGCGACCCCAGCCATGGCGCGTGGTGGGGTAGACGATGATGTCCGGGGTTCCGTCGTCGAAGACCAGCCGGGCACCGACGACGAGTTTGAAAGGGGGGAGCTCGATCCTGTCTTCCGCGGCATCCTCGCGCAGCTTGCGCAGACCGGTCAGCGCCCGCACCACGCCCGCGACGCTGTTGCGATCCGCAATCCCGATACCCGGCATGCCAAGAGCGATGGCTTCCGCGACCATTTCATGCGGGTGCGAGGCGCCGCGCAGGAAGCTGTAGTTGGTCGCGGCGACCAGTTCGGCGAAGCCGGGGTTGGCAAGTTCCCCGCTCATGCGAAGACCCCGTGGATATACCAGCGCGGGTCGGGTTTTTCGTCATAGAGGCCGTGGCGAAAGAGCCAGAAGCGGCGGCCCTGCGCATCTTCGACGCGGTAATAATCGCGCGTCAGCCCGCCATTGTCGCGGCGGCGCCACCATTCGGCGGCGATGCGTTCGGGGCCTTCGTAGCGGCGGACCGCGTGCGCCTGCCGGCGCCAACGGAATTGGTGCGGCGGGCCGTCGGGCACCTCGGCGATCACCTCGATCGGCTGCGGCGGATCGAAGAGGTGGAAAGGACGCGTTGGCGGCTCGCCGGCTTCGGGTGCTGGCCATGGCAGCGGGGGCGGGGCGTCGGCCGCGGGCAGTTCGAGCTGCGCCTGTTCGGGAATATGCGTATCGGCGGGGCGCAGCCGGCGGACGCGCGCGCGCCCAAGCCGCGTCGCCAGCCGGTCGGCGAGCTCGTCGATCGCGGCCTCCTTCACCGCGCCGCCCTCGAGCTTGAGCTGGCTCGCGCCGAGCGCTTCGAGCCGCGGCACGGCGAGGCGGATCATGTCGAAGCCGAAACCGGGGTCGAGCGGGTCGGCGAGGCTGTCCATGCGCTCGGCGAACAGGCGCATGACGAGGCCCGTGTCGCGCGTCGGATGGCCGGTTTCGATCGCGATGCTGCGCGCGAGGCCGTCGCTGCGAAAGAAGGTGGCGCGGAAATGGCGCCCGCCCTTGCCGCGTTCGGCAAGCTTTTCGATCGCTTCGGCGGCGAGTTCGGCAAGGATTTTGGTCGCATGTGCTGTGCTCCCGAGCGGCTCGGCGAAGCGGCGTTCGACGGCCACCGGCGGTGGGAGGATGCGTGGGTCGAGCGGGCTCGGCGCATCGCCCAATATCCGGCGCAATGCCATCGCGGCGTCGGCGCCGAAGCGCGCGGCGATATTCGCCATCGGGCGGCTCGCGAGGTCGCCGATCGTCTTGAGGCCCGCGCGGACGAGCGCGGTCGTCGCTTCTTCCTCCAGTTCGAGCGCGGCGACGGGCAGGCGGCGGATCGCGCTGGCTTCGTCGGGGGCGGGGCGGGCCTGGTAGCGTGCGAGCGCGCGCGCGGCGTCGGCGGTCGGGCCGAGCGCGTGGCGGAGCGTCATGCCGAGCCGCGCGAGGCGCATCTCGACATCGGCCACGAGGTCCGCTTCGCCGCCGTACAAATGTTCGGCGCCCGCGATGTCGAGGATCAGTCCGTCGGGCGCGTCGAGTGCGACGAGCGGGGAATAGCGCGCGCAGCCCTGCGCGAGCCGGTCGAGCCAGTTCTGGTCGAGCACGGGGTCGTGCGAAACGACCGCGAGTGCACCCACCTGCGCGCGCGCGTCGGCGAGGGGCATGCCGGGGCGTAACCCAACGGCCAGTGCCTCTGCATCGACGCTCGCGATCCGCATCGCGCCGCGCTGTTTCTCGGCGAAGACGAGCGGGGCGTCAGGCGGCCGCGGCGCCGTGCGAAGCCATCGCTCGGCGGGCAGGAAGGGGAAGAAGAGCGCCAGATAGCGCCGCTTCGTTGGCATTTGGCCCGAAAGCTTTTTCGTCATGATTCCAGTCCAGTCGCCAGCGGGCGGGCGCAGAGCCGCCGCGCCAGCGCAGCAATTCGAGGTCGAAGGCGGGCGCGCCGGGGGCGTTCGCTTCGAGCGCGTGCGAGGCGGCGGCGGCGACGCTCCAGCGCGTCTCGGCGACGCTCGGCGCCGGGGCGGCGTTGAGGCGGAGCATCAGCAAGGTTGTGCCCGCATCGCGCGCGCCGAGCGCGAGCCGCCGCCCCGCGGTGAGGTCGAGCAAGGGGAATTTGCCCCAGCTTTCGACGATCACCGCCGCCGATCCCGCGCAGCGGATCGCATCGTTCGCACAGGCGAGCAGCATTTTGGGGTCGGGAGCCTCGATGAGCAGCAGCCGATCGGGGTCGCCGCCGAGTTCGGCGATGCCGGGGGCGTAGATATGGCCGGTGCGTTTGCCGGCGTCGCTCGTGCGCAGCCAGATCAGCGGCGCCTTGCCCGGGGTGCGCAGCGCGATCAGCGCGGCAAAGGCGGCGGCGCTCGTCGAATCGAGCGCGTCGGCGGCGAAAAATTCGTGGGTGCGCCCGATCATCAGGCCGCCGCCGATCGCGGCGTCGAAAGACGCGTGTCCGCTCGCAAGCCAGCCCTCGGCCCGGCGGCTTTCGAAACCGCCATTGGCGGCCAGCCGGGCGATGCGTTTGCGCAACCCGGCGAGTATGTGAGACGACTCGCGCATCATTTGTTCCTGATATGTTCTATTAGCGCGCGAGTCAGGGCATCTGTCAAGGCATCGGTGCCGGGTCAATTGTTTCACGCGAAGACGCGAAGGCGCGAAGAGGCTGGCTCGGGCCTATAGGCCCATTTCTTCAACAGGGCGGAGCGACCGCATCGTTGAAAGGAGGAAGGCCGCTTTGCGGCAAGCGCAACCTCTTCGCGTCTTCGCGTCTTCGCGTGAAATATTCTAACGCGACCTCTCGACGTCAGACCCCGCGCTGCTGTCGCCGCCCAATGCACGGAACAGCGCGATCCGCGTCTGGACGAGCAGCAATTGCGTCCCGACCTCGCTCCGCCGCGCCGAATAGAGGCTGCGCTGCGCGTCGAGGCTGGAGAGGAAGCTGTCGACGCCGCCCTTGTATCGCGCGTCGGCGAGCGTCGCGGTGTCGGCGGCGGCCTCGGTGTTGGCGGCGGCGGCGCGAACGCGCTCGGATATGGTGCCCTGCACCGCGAGCGCGTCGGCGACCTCGCGGAACGCGGTCTGGATCGCGCCTTCATAGCCCGCGAGCGCCGCGTCGCGCTGCGCTTCGCTGACTGCGACCCCTGCACGGCGGCCGCCGGCGTCGAAGATCGTCGCGGTCGCATCGCCGCCCGCCGACCAGCTGAACGATCCGCCGTCGAAGAGGCCCGAGAGCGCATTGCTGGCAAAGCCGAGCAGCCCGGTCAGCGAGATCGACGGGAACAATTGCGCGCGCGCGACACCGATGTCGGCGTTGGCGGCGCGCAGGCCATATTCGGCCTCGATCACGTCGGGACGGCGGAGCAGGATTTCGGAGCTGACCCCGGCGGGCAGCGACACGATCGCCGGCGTCACTTCGGTCAGGTTCGCGGGGAGCAGCGTCCGGTCGACATCGCCGCCGACGAGCAGGCGGATCAGATTCTCATCCTGCGCGAGCGCGGTCCTTTGCTGCGCGATCGCATCCTCGGCGGTCGCGAGGATCTGTTCGGCCTGGCGCAGGTCGGTGCGCGGCGCGACGCCGCCGTCGAGCCGCGCCTTGGTCAGCCGCACGCTTTCGCGCGCATTGGCGGCGGTGTCCTCGGCGATTTTGAACAGGTCGCGATCGGCGCCATAGGTCGCCCACGCGTCGGCGAGACTGGCGATCAGCGCGAGGCGCACCGTGCGCGACGCCGCCTCGGTGCCGAGCGCGCGGTTTCGGTCGGCCTCGGTCGCATTGGCGAGCTTGCCGAACAGGTCGAGTTCGAACGCGGTGATGCCGCCGCGCAGCGAGAAATCGCCGCTGCCGTTTCCGCCATCGCTGTCCGAATAACCCGCCCCGGCGCTGATCCCGAGTTCGGGGAATTGCCCCGACCGCGTGACGCGCACCTGCGCGCGCGCCGCGGCGACATTGGCGTAGGCGACGCGCAGATCGCGATTGTTCGCGAGCGCCTGATCGGTCAGCGATTGCAGCCGCGGATCGGTGAACACGCTTTTGTACGAGAGGACCGGCAGCGCCGCCTCGCTCTGGAGCAGATAGGCGTCGCCGGCGGGCCAGCTTTGAGGCACCGGCGGCGTCGGCAGCACCGTTTTCGGCGCGAGCGAGCAGCCGGCTAGCGCCAGCGTGCTCGCCATCAGCAGGGCGCGCGTGCCGGTCATGCCGGCTCCTCCGCCAGGCCTTCACCCTTGTTCTTGCCGAAGCGCGCCCGCGCCGCCGCGAGGCTGTCGCGCACGCCGCGGCGGACGAGGACGAAGAAGAGCGGAATGAAGAAGATCGCGAGGAAGGCGGCGGTGAGCATCCCGCCGATCACCGACGTGCCGATCGCGACGCGGCTGTTGGCGCCGGCGCCGGTCGCGATCGCGAGCGGCAGCACGCCGAAGATGAAGGCGAAGCTCGTCATCAGGATCGGGCGCAGGCGGATGCGCGCCGCGGCGATCGCGGCCTCGATCACGCGCTTGCCCTTGCGCTCTTCCTGTTCGGCGAACTCGATCATCAGGATCGCGTTCTTCGCAGCCAACCCCATCGTCGTGAGCAGCCCGATCTGGAGATAGACGTCGTTTTCGAGCCCGCGCAGATTGACGGCAAAGATCGCGCCGATCAGCCCGAGCGGAATGACGAGGATCACCGCGAGCGGGATCGACCAGCTTTCGTAAAGCGCCGCGAGGCAGAGGAAGACGACGAGCAAAGACAGGCCATAGAGCAGGGGCGCCTGCCCCGACGAGAGGCGCTCCTGATAGGAGGAGCCCGACCAGGCGACGCTGGTGCCGGGGATCTCGTTCGCCATCCGCTCCATCTCGTCCATCGCCTCGCCCGAACTGGTGCCGGGCGAAGGCTGGCCCGAGATTTCGAACGCGGGCACGCCCTGGAAGCGCGAGCTGCTGCTCGGGGTCGTCGACCAGCCGGTCTTGGCGAAGGCCGAGAAGGGCGACATTTCGCCGTCGGCGGACCGGACATACCATTGGCCGAGGTCTTCGGGGCGCGCGCGATAGGGGGCGTCGCCCTGGACATAGACGCGCTTGACGCGTCCCTTGTCGATGAAGTCGTTGACGTAGCGCCCGCCCCACGCGGTCGCGAGGGTCGAATTCACATCGGCATTGTCGATGCCGTACGCCGTCAGCCGCTGCGTATCGACGTCGATCTTCAGCGTCGCGACATCGGGCAAGTCGGACAGGCGGACCGAGGTCAGCTTGGGGTTCGCGTTCGCCGCGGCGAGCAATTTTTCGCGCGCTTCGGCGAATTCGGCGCGGCTCATCCCGCTGCGGTTCTGGAACTGCATCGTGAAGCCCGACGAATCGCCGAGCCCGCGCACCGCGCCGGGGACGAGCGCGAAAATCTGGGCATCGCGGAGGCCGCTCAGCGCCCCCCGCGCACGTTCGACGATCGCATCGGCGGTATTTTCCCGGCCCGGCCGGTCGTCCCAATGGGTGAGGTTGACGAAGCCCTGTCCGGTGTTCTGTCCCGAAGCGCCGCCGCCGCCGCCCGCGATCAGGAACAGCGCCTGCACATTGGCCTTTTCCGCGGTCATCATATATTTTTCGATTTCATCGCGCACTTCGAGCGTGCGCGCCTGCGTCGCGCCGGCGGGCAGGCGGAACTGGATCTGCACGCGCCCCTGATCCTCATTGGGCAGGAAGCCGCTCGGCAGGCGCAGGAACAGGACGACGAGCAGGACAAGCAGCACGGCGTAAATGCCGAGGAAGAGCCATTTGCGGTCGACGACCTTGGTGACGCTGCCGACATAGCGGTCGACCGAGCGGTCGAAACGCGTGTTGAAGCCGGTCTTGGCGCGTTCGAGCAAGGCGCGCGCGCGTGGGAAGCGCCCGCCCTCTGCGGGGGCGCCATCGTGGCTCTTCGGCTTGAGCAGCGTCGACGTCAGCGCGGGGCTGAGGATCAACGCGACGAGCACCGACAGCGCCATCGCCGACACGATGGTGACCGAGAACTGGCGATAGATGACGCCCGTCGATCCGCCGAAGAAAGCCATCGGCAGGAACACCGCTGACAGCACGAGCGCGATCGCGATCAGCGCGACCTGCAGCTCCTTCATCGACTGGATCGTCGCGTCGCGCGCCGACATGCCGGGATTCTCTTCCATCAACCGCTCGACATTCTCGACCACGACGATCGCATCGTCGACGAGCAGCCCGATCGCGAGCGTCAGCCCGAACAGGGTGAGCGTGTTGATGCTGAACCCCAGCATATAGAAGATGGCGAAGGTGCCGAGCAGCACGACGGGCACCGCGATCGCGGGAATCAGCACCGCGCGCCAGCTCTGCAGGAAGACGAACATCACGAGGATGACGAGCAAAATCGCTTCGAACAGCGATTTCTGCACTTCGCTGACCGACAGCTTGATGAAGGCGGTCGCGTCGTTGGCGTAGCTGTAAGTGAGCCCGTCGGGGAAATCGGTGGCGAGCTCCTCCATCCGCGCCTTGACCCGGTCGGCGGTTTCGAGCGCGTCGGACCCCGGCGACAGCGAAATCGACATGCCCGCGCCCGGATGGCCGTTGATGCGGCTGACGACGGCATAGCTTTCGGCGCCGATCTCGACGCGCGCGACATCCTTGATGCGCACCGTCGATCCGTCGGGCAGCGTCTTGAGCACGATATTTTCGAACTCGGGCACGGTCTGCATCCGCGACTGCGCGGTGACCGTCGCGTTGAGCATCTGCCCTTGTGGCGCGGGCAGGCCGCCGACGTCGCCCGCCGCGACCTCGCTGTTCTGCGCGGTGATCGCCGAAATCACGTCGCTCGGCATCAGCGATACCGCCGCGAGCCGCTGCGGATTGAGCCAGATGCGCATCGCGTGCGGCGCGCCGAAGATATTGACCTCGCCCACGCCTTCGACGCGCGACAGCGGATCCTGGATGTTCGACGCCATATAGTCGGACACGTCCTGGTTCACGCGCGTGTCCGTCTCGTCATAGACGCCGACGAGCAGCAGCGTGTCCGAGTTCGACTTGGTGACGCGCACGCCCTGTTGCTGGACCTGTTGCGGCAGGCGCGAGACCGCCGATGCGATCTTGTTCTGGACCTGCACCTGCGCGATGTCGGGGTCGGTGCCCTTTTCGAAGATCGCGGTGATATTCGCTTGCCCGCGCGAGCTCGATTGCGAGCTGAAATAGAGCAGGCCGTCGATGCCGGTCAGCTGCTGTTCGAGCACCTGCGTAACGCTGTTCTCGATCGTCTCGGCCGACGCACCCGGATAGGAGGCGCGGATATTGACCTGCGCCGGGGCGATGTCGGGATATTGTTCGATCGGCAGCGAAAAGAGCGCGCCCGCGCCGCCGAGCATGACGATGATCGCCAGCACCCAGGCGAAGATCGGCCGGTCGATGAAAAGGCGCGACATAAGCGGTTACTTGCCCTTGGCTTGGGCGTCGCCGCCCTTAGGCGCGCCGACGCGCTGCGCGCTGCTCGCGGGCACGGGGCGGATCGGCGCGCCCTGCCGCAGATTGCCGATGCCCTGCGTGATCACGCGGTCGCCGGGTTTCAGCCCGTCGGTGACGACCCAATTGGCGCCCGACGTGCGGTCGGCGACGATCTTGCGCCGCGCCGCCTTATTGTCCTTGCCGACGAGATAGACAAAGGCCGATCCGTCGAAATCGCGCTGCACCGCGGCCTGTGGCAGCAGGATAGCCGCCGGGTTCACCGCCTGGTCGAACAGCGCGGTCACGAACATGCCGGGCAGCAGGATACCCCTGGGATTGGGGAAACGCGCGCGCAGCGTGACGGTGCCCGTCGCCTCGTTGACCGTGATGTCGGAAAACTGGACGGTGCCGGCGAAAGCATAGGCGCTGCCGTCTTCCATGCGCAGGCGCACCGAGGTGCTGCCCGCGGTGACCCCGCCGCTTTCGATCGCCTGGCGCAGCGTGGTCAGCTCGGCGCTTGACTGCTGCATGTCGACATATATCGGGTCGGTCTGCTGGATCACTGCGAGCGGGCTCGCCTGGCTCGCGCTGACGAGCGCGCCGGGGGTCGCGAGGCTGCGGCCGATACGCCCGCTGATCGGCGCGGTGATCGTCGCGTAGCGCAGGTTGATGCGCGCGGTTTCGAGCGCGGCGTTATTCTGCGCGACCGCGGCGCGCGCCATCCGCGCCTCTGCCAGCGCGTCGGTGTAATCCTGCTCGGCGACCGCCTGCATCTTCGCAAGCGGTTCGAGCCGCCGCGCGCGCTCCTCGGCGGCCTGCGCGCTCGCGCGGGCGCTCGCGAGGTTCGCGGCCGCCTGATCGACACCAGCCTGATAGAGGCTCGCATCGATCTGATAGAGCGGCTGGCCGGCGCGCACAAAGCCGCCTTCGGTGAACAGGCGGCGGCGGATCAGGCCGTTGACCTGCGGGCGCACTTCGCTCGTCTCGAACGCGACGGTGCGTCCGCCGAGCGACGAGGTGACGGGCACCGGCTCGACCTTCACGGCGACATAGCCGACCTCGGGCGCGGCGCGGCCACCCTTCTCTTCTTCCGCCGAACAGGCGGCCAGTGACAGGGCGATGGCGCACAGCGCTCCGGCGCGGAGCAGCGGCCTCTTGTCCAGCATAAAGGTCAATCTCGTTTCGGGTTCGCAACGGAAAGGGAGATTTTGCGCCTATTCAACCCATTGTCCCCATGCTGGCAAGTGCAATGGGCACGATGAGACAATTTGCGACACTTTTTCCGCGCAGGCAGTGGATGCGGCGCCGTCGCTCTGTGAATATCAGCTTGCGCGCTGGCGCTAAGCTTTAGCCCGCCGTTGGCGGCGCGACCGACTGTCGTTCGACGAGGGTCGAAGCGAGCTCATTGCTCTCGTCGTCGCTGCTTTTGAAGCCCGGGCCTAGGAAATCGGGGACGAGCGTCTGCGCGGCGCGAATGCCCATCTCGCGGATCGGCCAGCGTACCGTGCTGAGCGCGGGCCAGATATGCGTCGCGGTCGGGCTGTCGTCGAAGCCGATGATCGACAGCTCGTCCGGCACCTTGATGCCCTTGCTGTGCGCGACGCTCATCACGCCGGCCGCCATCTCGTCGTTCGAGCAGAAGAGCGCGGTCGGGGGGGCGGTCAGCGACAGCAGCGCCTCGCCGGCCTCGATACCCGCGGTGTAGCGGTAGTTGCCGGGCGCATAAAGTTCTGCGGGAAGATCGAGCCCGGCCTCGGCGAGCGCTTCGCGGAACCCCTCTTCGCGCTCGGCCGCCGAGCGAAAGCCGGCGGGGCCGCGCACGAAGCCGATGCGGCGGTGGCCGAGCGCGACGAGCCCGCGCACCGCCTCGGCGACGACTTCGCGATCGTTCGACGAGATGCAATGCTTTTCGTCGTCGATCCG
>NZ_DATFFD010000079.1:0-4634 GCF_035250425.1 Sphingopyxis sp. | reverse complement strand
GAAGCCACCGCCGCCGCCACGATCGCCGCCGCCGAAGCCGCCGCGGTCGCCGCCGCCGAAGCCGCCGCGGTCGCCGAAGCCACCACCGCGATTGCCGCCGCCATAGCTGTCGCCGCCATAGGGTGCAGGTTCGAAGCTGTCGAAATTGCCGAAATCATCGCGCTTGCCGCGCCCCCGCTGGCCGCGGCGATCCTTGTTGAAACTCATTGTCTAATAGTCGCTTTCGGTTCGTCCATACCCCATTCGATCAGCGCCTTGCGTCGGACGGGGACGCAGTTCACCATGGGCACAGACTCGCCCCGTGCCTCTAACGGCGCAATATATAGCCTAAATGAACGGCATCTGCGAACGGAAAATTCAAGCCTGTAATCAGAATTAAGCGCGCTTTGCCGCAGCCCCGCGGCGGGCGGTCCGCGTACCCGAAAACCAGTCATTGAGCGGCACGGCTGCTTGGCCTAAGGCGGGCTTTATGACTGTCTATTTCCACGAAGAAGATTTGCCCGAGGGCGTGCTCGGTTCGGGCGCGGTCGCGATCGATACCGAGACCATGGGGCTGAACCCGCTGCGCGACCGATTGTGCCTCGTCCAGATCAGCGACGGGTCGGGCGACGAGCATCTGGTCCGCTTCAAGCCCGGCAGCAGCTATGACGCGCCGGTGCTGAAGGCGATATTGACCGATCCGAACCGGTTGAAATTGTTTCATTTTGCGCGCTTCGACATCGCGGCGCTGCAGCAGGCGCTCGGCGTCGTCACGGCGCCCGTCTATTGCACCAAGATCGCCTCGAAGCTGATTCGCACCTACACCGACCGCCATGGGCTGAAGGAACTGGTGCGCGAACTCCTGGGGCAGGAAGTGTCGAAGCAGCAACAGTCGAGCGACTGGGGCGCCGCCGAACTCAGCGATGCGCAGCGCGAATATGCTGCGAGCGACGTGCGTTTCCTTCACGCGATGAAGGCGATTCTCGACGTGCGGCTGGCGCGCGAAGGGCGCACCGGGCTGGCACAAGCCTGTTTCGATTTCCTGCCGACGCGCGCGGCGCTCGACCTCGCGGGCTGGCCCGAGGTCGATATTTTCGCACACACCTGAAGAGGCGATTCGCAAGAGCATGTCCGAACGCGCCGATCTTGACCGCACGATGCGCCGCATGTGGGCGGCGAGCGGGTCGAGCCACGACCGCGTCGTGCGCATCCTGCGTTACGGCCTGCCGCTCGTCATCGGCGTCGTCGCGGCGGTGCTCGTCTTCTCGCCCTTCACCCAGCGCGCCGAGATCAGCTTCCTGTTGTCGAAGGACAAGGTCGAGATGGCCCGGGAGCGGATGAAGGTGACGCGCGCCGAATATCGCGGCCAGGATGCGAAGGGGCAGCCCTTCGCGCTGCTCGCGGGCAGCGCGGTCCAGAAAAGCTCGGCCGAGCCGATCGTGCGGATGACCGACCTGTCGGGGGCGATCAAGCTCGCCGACGGTCCGGCGACGATCGTCGCGAAGGACAGCGCCTATAATATGGAGACCGAAAAGATCGCGGTGCCGGGGCTGGTGCAGGTGAAGAGCTCGGGCGGCTATAGTATCGACGCGCGCAATGTCGCGGTCGATTTGAAGACGCGCAGCCTCGCCGGGCAGGGCGGCGTCAACGGCACGTTGAACATCGGCCGGTTTTCGGCCAACCAGCTGTCCGCCGACCTCGACCAGCGGGTCGTGCGCCTGCAGGGCAACGCGCGGCTGCGGATCAATCAGGGAGTGCTCAAATGAACCGGCTTTTGCCCATGAGGAGCGCGCTGCTTGCGGGCGCGGGTTTCGCGCTGACCAGCCTGGCTTTGCTGTCGGCCGGGCAGGGCGGCGACGCCGCGCAGGCGCAGGCGCTCGCCAATCATAACAGCGGCGCTCCGGTCGATTTCGCGGCGGGCAGCATCGAGGTCCAGGACCGCGCCGACCGCGTCGTCCTTGCCGGCAATGTCCGCGTCACGCAGGCGGGGCTGACCGTCACCGCGCCGCGGATGACGGTCGCCTATTCGCGATCGGGCGGCACCAGCGTCAACCGGCTCGATGCGACTGGCGGCGTGACGGTGGTGAAGGGCGACGAGACGGCGAAGGGCAATGTCGCCATCTATGACCTCGACCGGCGGCTGATCACGATGGTCGGCAATGTCGAACTGCGTCAGCGCGGGAATAATTTGCGCGGCGGGCGGCTTGTCATCGACCTCAGCAGCGGCCGCGCGACGGTCGACGGGCGCGGCGCGGCGCGCGGTCCCGATGGCAACCCGATCGCGGGCGGCACCGGCGGGCGCGTCACCGGCACCTTCACCGTACCGGAAAGAAAGCAGTAACCAACGCCTTTAACCGGGCTGCAACCACGCGCCTTCACCAAGGGAGTGGGACCAGTCACCAGCGGAGCCGGGGGGCGACGCCGCACAGTCGAAAGCAGCCCCCATGCGTTTTTCCCCCATCATCCCGTCCCGGCGTCCGCTGTTCGGACGCCGCCAGGAATCCCCTGTGGTGATTGTGCCGACCCCGACATCCGAAGAACGGCGGCTGATCGACCGCATCATTCGTCACGCGGGCGATCGCGAGTCGCGGTAGCCGCCCGATCCGCTCGTTGCGGTGAACGGCTTGGCGTTCGGCGCGCGTCCCCCTACATGGGGCGCGCATGCCGCCCGATACTTCCACTTCCGCCGACGCTTCGCGCGAGCCGCCCGTCCTCGCGACGCTGCGGCGGTTCCTCCCCTATCTGTGGCCGGCGGGGCAGACCGAGGCCAAGACCCGGATCGTCGTCGCCGCACTGATCGTGCTCGCGTCGAAGGGCGTGCAGCTGTCGATGGGCTTCCTCTATGGCGCCGCGATCGACCGGATGGCGCCGGGGATGGAGCCGGGGGTCGCAATCGCGATCGGGTTTTTGCTCGCCTATGCCGGCGCGCGCTTTGCCGGAACCTTGTTCGACAATCTCCGCAATGTCGTGTTCGAGCGTGTCGGGCAGGACGCGACGCGCGAGCTCGCGATCGCGACCTTTCGCCACCTTCATGCGCTGAGCCTGCGCTTCCATCTCGCGCGGCGGACCGGCGAGGTGACCAAGGTGATCGAACGCGGCACCAAAAGCATCGATACGATGCTTTATTTCCTGCTGTTCAATATCGCACCGACGATCATCGAGCTGACCGCGGTATTGGTGATTTTCTGGACCAAGTTCAGCTTTGGCCTGGCGGGCGCCACCGCGCTGATGGTCATCGTCTATATCATCTTCACGCGCAAGGTGACCGACTGGCGCAACGCGCTTCGTGCCCGGATGAACGACCTCGACACGCTGACGATCGGGCGCAGCGTCGACAGCCTGCTCAATTACGAAACGGTCAAATATTTCGGCGCCGAAGCGCGCGAAGAGGCACGGTATCGCGACGTCGCCGACCAATATGCGCGCGCCGCGGTCAAGAGCGAGAACAGCCTGGCCTGGCTCAACATCGGACAGAGCTTCATCACCAACGCCGCGCTGGCGGGGGCGATGGCCTATACGGCCTGGGGCTGGTCGAAGGGGCAGTTCCAGGTCGGCGACGTCGTGCTGGTGAACACGCTCTTGATGCAGTTGTTCCGCCCGCTCGATCTGCTCGGCATGGTCTATCGCACCATTCGCCAGGGGGTGATCGACATGGAGGCGATGTTCCGCCTGATCGACACCCCGCCCGAGATTAGCGATGCGCCGGATGCCCCGCCGCTCGTCGTGAACGGCGGCGCGGTGGCGTTCGAGAATGTCGTGTTCGGTTACGAGCCCGACCGCACGATCCTGAACGGCGTGAGCTTCGCGGTCGGTGCCGGCGAGACGCTGGCGATCGTCGGGCCGTCGGGCGCGGGCAAGTCGACGATCGCGCGGCTGCTGTTCCGCTTCTATGACCCGCAGGGCGGGCGCGTGCTGATCGACGGTCAGGACATCGCCAAGGTTACGCAAAAAAGCCTGCGCGCCGAGATCGGCATCGTCCCGCAGGACACGGTGCTGTTCAACGACAGCATCGGTTACAATATCGCCTATGGCCGTGAAGATGCCACCGCCGAAGGGGTCGCCGCGGCAGCCGAGGGCGCCGCGATCGACGGCTTCATCGCGCTGTTGCCGCAGGGCTATGACACCGAAGTCGGCGAACGCGGGCTGAAGCTGTCGGGCGGCGAAAAACAGCGCGTCGCGATCGCGCGCACGCTGCTCAAGAATCCCCCGTTACTGATCCTCGACGAAGCAACGAGCGCGCTCGACAGCCGCACCGAGGCGGCGATCCAGGACACGCTCGACCGCATCGCCGCGCGCCGCACGACCTTGGTGATCGCGCACCGGCTGTCGACGGTGACAGGCGCCGACCGGATCATCGTGCTCGAACGCGGCCGCGTCGCCGAGACGGGGACGCACGACCAACTGCTCGGCATGCGCGGGCTCTATGCCGACATGTGGGCGCGGCAGCAGGCGGAGAGGGACGAGGGAACCGTCGAGGCTTAGGGGCTGTACTCAATTGCCACCCGGCCGCGGTGTTTACAGTTTTGTAAATGATTTCCGCCAATTGGGCTCCCGGGGACCAATCCGTCCAGTGGACGGATGTCGAGGCGAAAGGTGGGAATTTGATCAGGCTGGCGATGTGTATCGCAATCGACCACGATCCGTGGCTCGTTGCG
>NZ_DATFFD010000078.1:0-9520 GCF_035250425.1 Sphingopyxis sp. | reverse complement strand
GTTCCTCCCCGGAACGGGGAGGTGGCAGCCCGCAGGGCTGACGGAGGGGTCGAAACCTCTCGTCAAGACGCACCGTCCCGACCCCTCCACCACCGCCTACGGCGGCGGTCCCCCTCCCCGTTCCGGGGAGGAACTAAAACGTCCGCAACCGGTCGTTACCCGCCCCGCTCCCTTTACCGCGGTCTTTGCATGATCCAGCTGAACGCCATCGCGTTAAAGATCGTATAGAGGCCATAGAGCATCAGCGCGGCGAACCAGTTTCGCGTCGCGATCGCCATCGCGCCGACGAGCAGTAGATATTCGAAGACATAGGTGATGTTCGGCCCGGCCTTGTCGGCGAGCGGCTTGACCATCTGCTGGATCAGCGGATCGTCGCTTTCCATGAAGGCGCGGTGCATCGCGAAATTGCCGATGCCGGCGCAGAAGATGGCGATCATCGCGATGAGCATAGGATTGCAGATGGGGCGGCCGGGGTGGAAATACCAGAAACTTTCGGGTTATAGGGGCGCATCATACGCGCGCCGGCCCCGCGCGGACGATCGAACGAACCCGGCTTCCGCCCCCGCAAGAAGGACGTCTTCGGTGACAGCTCTCCCCCGCCTGGCCACGCTTTGCCTGCTGCTTGCTCTTGCCGTTCCGTCGGCGCATGCGGCGCAGGAACCGGTCGACCCGCCGCAGCCGAATCCCGTGCTTGTCGACCCGGTGCTCGCCAATCCGGTTCCCACGGCAATGATGGAGCCCGACCCGGTATTGCCCGGCGCAGTGCGCGCGATGATCGACGCCGCCTTTGCGAGCGGCGACAATGACGATGTCGAAGCGGTGGCCAAGGTCGCCAGACGGACCAACCCGCGCAGTATCGGCGAAATCGACGCGCTCCTCGCATATTATCGCAGCGAGCATCCCCCCGAGACGCCGCCCGACCCGGTGGGCAATATGCTCGCGGCCGCAATGGCGACTGCCAAGGATGCCGAAGTCGAGGCGGTGGCAAAGCTCGCGAAGGAAACCAATCCCGAGAATGCGGCCCAGATCGAGGAACGGCTCCTCGCTTATCGCGCCGAACGAAAGCGCCTGAGGGACGAGGCGGCGGCGGCCGAGCGCGCCAGGCTGGCGGCGGCGAAATTCTGGCAGAACTGGAAGGGCGAGGGGCAGATCGGCGCGTCGCAGAGCAGTGGCAACACCGAGTCCGTGGGGCTGAGCGCCGGCGTCGCGCTCGCGCGCAAAGGGATCGACTGGACGCACAAGTTTCGCGCGCAGGCCGATTATCAGCGCACGGGCGGCAAGACCTCGGTCGAACGCTATCTGACCGAGGTGGAGCCGCAATATCGGATCAACGACCGCACCTTTGCATTTGGCCTCGGACGCTGGGAACATGACCGGATCCTCGGCTATGACACGCGCTGGAACCTGTCGGGCGGGCTCGGTTACAAGGTCTTCGACAGCAAGAAGATGACGCTGAGCCTGAAGGGCGGGCCGGCGTTTCGCCAGACCGACTTCGTGGACGGCGAAGAGGACACCGAACTGACCGCGCTCGCGGGGCTCGATTTCGGCTGGCAGATATCGCCGACGCTGCGGCTGACGCAGGTCGCGTCGACGATCATCGGCGAGGCCAACGGGTCGACCAGCTCGCAGACCGCGCTCAGCGCCAAGCTGACCGGCGCGCTGTCGGCGCGCATCGCCTATTCGGCGCAGATCGACACTAGCCCGCCGCCGGGGATCGAGAGCGTCGACACGCAGACGCGCTTCACCCTGGTGTACGGCTTCTAAAGATCCTCCCCGTCGCAGATGGGGAGGGGGATCGCCCCCAAAGCGGGTGGTGGAGGGGTTTCGACGTCGCGTCATTACCCCTCCGTCAGCGCTTCGCGCTGCCACCTCCCCATGGCGCCGCCATAGGGAGGATCCGATTCAACTCCCGTCGAACGCGTCGGCCCCGCCGATCTGCTCGCCTTCGGCAAGCAGGCCGGCGCCGGGCACATGGTTGAACTCGATCCGGATGCCGTCGGGATCCTCGAACAGGATCGAATAATAGCCGGGTGCCCAGGGCTCTTCCTGCGGCGCATGGACGATATGAATATCGTCGCGGGTTTTCAGGAAGGCGCCGACGGCGTCGACCGCGGCGCGGTCGCGCATGCGGAAACAGGCGTGGTGCAGCCCGGGTGCGCCCTGATCGAACCGTTTTCCGGTGTTTTCGGGGCTGCCCGTGCGAATGCCGATCGCGGTGCGGCCGCCCACGCCATAGAGCATATAGTCGCTGTCGAGCACGATCTTGAGATCGAGATAGCCGATCATCGCGCGCCAGAAGGCGGTCGATCGTCCGAAATCGCCCGCGGTCAGGATTACATGCGCGACGCCGTTGAGGTCGTTCATTTGCCGGTCCTTATTTGACGCTCGCCAGCACGTAGAGGAATTCGGCGAAGCCCATCGTCGCGTCGACGAGTCCCGCCACCTTGGGATTGGTCGAATCGATGAGGAAATATTCGTCGGGGGCGTGCGCGCCCGATCCGTGGCCGATGCCGAAATGCGCCGCGGGGATCGACACCGGTGGCGCGGTGAAGGTCGAGCCCGGCTAGCTGCCCGCCATCCGCGGGTTGAGGCTCGTCGCGACGCCGAGCTTCTTATAGGTCGCGAGCTCCGAGCGGACGAGGCGGCTGTCCTCGGCGACTTCGGTCGGGTCGTAGCCGCCCGACACATTCACCTCGACGTCGGTGAAGCCATGTTTGTCGAGATGCGCGCGCAGCTTCTTTTCGGCCTCGGCGCGCGTCTGGTTGGGGACGAGGCGGAGGTCGAGTTTCGCGACCGCCTTTCCGGGCAGCACCGTCTTGCCGCCGGGGCCGGTATAGCCCGCGACGAGCCCTTCGATATTGACCGTTGGCTCCTGCGCGAGGCGGGTGAGCGCGTCGGGATAGGAGAGATTGTCGATCCAGTGGGTGACGCCGAGCGCGGCCTTCTGCTGCGCCTCGTCGCCTGCCTTCGCGGCTTCGCGGATCAGCGTCTTTTCGCGGTCGGTGAGCGGGCGGACATTTTCGTACCAGCCCTCGATCGCGGGCTTGTTGCCATCGGGGGTGACCAGCGTCTGGAGCGCCTGTACCAGCCGCCACGCGGGCGAATCGACCATGGCTTTGAGACTCGAATGCACGTCGCCCTTTGGCCCGCGGCCCCATTTCTCGCCGCTCGCGATCAGTTCGAGTTCGATGATGCCTTTGGAGCCGAGGTTGACGGTGACGTTGCCGGTCTTGCCCTGCGACGCGAAGGGGATGAAGATGCCCTCGCATTTCTTGAGCGCGGCGAGGATGTTGGGCTTGGTCGCGATCTGGCGGAAGTGCGGCGATCCGATCTCTTCCTCGCCCTCGCAGACGAGGACGATGTTGACCGGCAGCTTGCGCCCGGCAGCGCGGATCGCGTGGAGCGCGGCGAGGAAGGTCGCCTCGGGACCCTTCTGGTTCACCGCGCCGCGGCCCATGATCGCCTGCCCGAAACCGGGGCGCTCGACCATCTTGCCCTCGAGCGGCGGCGACGACCATTCGGCCGGGTCGAACTGTTTGACGTCGTACATGAAATAGATGCCGAGCGTGCGCTTCGCGCCGACGTCGATCGCGCCGAAGACGCCGGGATGGCCGTCTGTCGGCACGATCTCGACATTGGTGAAGCCCGCGTCCTTCGCGAGCTCGGCCATATAGGCCGCGCCCTCTGCCATGCTGCGGTTCTCGGCGGCGATCGAGGGTAGGGCGATCCAGTCGCGGATGCGCTTGATCGAGGCGTCCTTGCCCGCCTCGGCGGCCTTGCGGATGTCGGTCATCGTTCCCGACTGCGCCCAGAGCGGGAGCGGTTGCATGAAGGTGGCGCCCGCCCCGAGTATCGCGGCGCCGCGCAACATGTCGCGGCGGTTCAGTCGGTTAAGCTCACGGAAATCCATCCTGCGTCCCCTGCCTGCTTCGTATGCGAAGCAATGTGCCGCATCGGCGAGGAAACGCAAGGTCGTGTCGGGGACTTACCGTTACGGGCGCGTTACGCCCTCTCCAGCAGCCCCTCGTCCTTGATCCGCTTCTGCCACAGCATCGGTGCGTTGACGTGGACGTTCTGGCCTTCGCTGTCGACCGCGACGGTGACGGGGAAATCCTGGACCTCGAACTCGTAGATCGCCTCCATGCCAAGGTCGGCGAAGCCGACGACCTGACTGCCCTTGATCGCGCGCGCCACGAGATAGGCCGCGCCGCCCACGGCCATCAGATAGGCGCTCTTGTGCTTGGCGATCGATTGCGTCGCGGCGGGACCGCGCTCGGCCTTGCCGACGCAGGCGAGCAGGCCTTGATCGAGCATCATGTCCATGAACTTGTCCATGCGCGTCGCGGTCGTGGGTCCTGCGGGGCCGACGATTTCCTCGCCGACCGGGTCGACGGGGCCGACATAATAGATGACGCGACCCTTGAACTGGACGGGGAGCTCTTCGCCCTTCGCGAGCATGTCGGCGATGCGTTTGTGCGCGGCGTCGCGGCCGGTGAGCATCTTGCCGTTGAGCAAGAGCCGGTCGCCCTGTTTCCAGCTTGCGACGACCTCGGGGGTCAGATTGTCGAGATCGACGCGGATCGCCGCCTTGTCGGGCGCCCAGTCGATCTGCGGATAGTCGGCGAGCACAGGCGGTTCGAGAAAGGCGGGGCCGCTGCCGTCGAGCGTCACATGGGCATGTCTTGTTGCGGCGCAATTGGGGATCATCGCGACGGGCTTCGACGCGGCGTGGGTCGGCCAGTCGGCGATCTTGACGTCGAGCACGGTCGCGAGACCGCCGAGCCCCTGCGCGCCGATGCCGAGCGCGTTGACCTTTTCATAGAGCTCGATGCGCAGTTCCTCGGTCGGGTTCGATGGCCCGCGCGCGAGCAGTTCGGTCATGTCGATCGGGTCCATCAGCGACTGCTTGGCGAGCAGCATCGCCTTTTCGGCGGTGCCGCCGATGCCGATGCCGAGCATGCCTGGCGGGCACCAGCCGGCGCCCATCTGCGGCACCATTTCGAGCACCCAGTCGACGATCGAATCCGACGGGTTCATCATCTTGAACTTGGATTTGTTCTCGCTGCCGCCGCCCTTCGCGGCGACGTCGATCACGACCTTCGCGCCGGGGACCATCTCGACGTTGAGCACCGACGGCGTGTTGTCCTTGGTGTTGACGCGGCTGAACGCCGGGTCGGCAAGGATCGAGGCGCGGAGCTTGTTGTCGGGGTGGAGATAGGCGCGGCGCACGCCCTCGTCGACGACCTGCTGGAGGCTGCGGGGGCTGTCGAGGCGGCAGTCCATGCCCCATTTGATGAAGACGGTGACGATGCCTGTGTCCTGGCAGATCGGGCGATGCCCCTCGGCGCACATGCGGCTGTTCGACAGGATCTGCGCCATCGCGTCCTTCGCGGCGGGCGAGACTTCGCGTTCATAGGCGGCGCCCAAGGCGCGGATATAGTCCATCGGATGGAAATAGCTGATGTACTGGAGCGCGTCGGCGATCGTTTCGATGAGGTCGTCTTCGCGGATGATCACGGTGTTCATGTGCAGCCTTTCGCCCTTTTTTAAGGATTCGCGGCCTCCCTAGACCTGCACGGCCGGGGTGGACAAGGGGTCAGGTGCGGCGGCGGCCGAAGACGCGGCGGGCCGGTGAGACGGGTTGCGGTTCGTCGGACACGGGAGCCGCATCACCCAAATCGACAAGCGGACGCTTGCGGGCGAACGCCCGCCAACTGCCCGCCGCGGCGAGCGCGAGGAGCAGCAGCCAGCCGCCCGCCGCCGATGGGATCAGCGCCCAGGCGAAGGCGGCGGGGGTGATGATGGCCATCACGGTCGGGATCGTGGCGAGGATCGCGATCGTCCCGAACAGCGCCCACCAGCGCCCGATCTGCGTCGCCGCAGCGCCGATCATGACATTGGTCGAGGCAAGCAGCAGGAATTTGGCGGCGACGGGATAGGGCAGACTCGCCATCGCGGGCGAATAGTCGCCGAGCGTGAAAGCGGCCTGGATGTCGAAAAGCAGGTAATTCTCCCATGCGTCGCATAGCGCCGCGGCGACCGGCAGCACGGCGGCGGCAAGAAGCGCGCGGCGGCGGAGTTCGTGCCAGAGTGCGATGCACCCGCTGGCGAGAAAGCCGGCGTAGAGCAGCATATAGAGATAGTCGCGCTCGTTGCCCGTCCGCATCGCGGCGAGACGCGTGACCTGCTCGGGGTCGGTATAGAAGCCGAAGATCGCTTCGAGGTCGGCCTGACCGCCGGCGAATTCGAAGGCAAGGACGGGCGCGCCATAGCCGGGCGCGATATCATGGCCGGTTTGCGGAAAAACCTGCCCCAAGTGAAGGCCGAAGAGGAGCGCGGCGATGCCGAACGCCAGCGTCCAGACCCACGCGCGTGTCGGCGCGGCCGGCCGCGACCGCTGCGCCTCGATCCAATGCTGGAGCCCCCCGATCGGCATTCAACCGTCCGGTCGAGCGCGCTCGCTCACCTTATTGGCACTCGGCGCATTTGCCGCGCACTTCGATCACCGGGCGTTCGGCGGCGAAGCCCGTCGCCTCGGCCGCGGCGCGGACGCCGCCCGAAATCTTGTCATTGTCGACATGCACCGCGCTGCCGCACGTATCGCAGATCAGGAAGATGCAGTCGTGGAGGCAGCCGGGATGGCTGTTCGCGACAAAGGCGTTGGCGCTTTCGACGCGGCGGACGAGGTTGTTCGCGACGAACAGGTCGAGGATGCGATAGACGCTGTTCGGCGCGACGCGCTTGCCGCGTTTCTGCGAGACGATGTCGGCGATTTCATAGGCGCTCGCGGGCTTGCCGATTTCGGCGACCGCGTCGAAAATCTGCGCGCGCATGTCGGTCCATGCTTCGCCCGCGCCCTCGAGCGCGCTCTGCGCCGCCTTGGCGAGCGAGGCGCCGCTGGCCTCGACGTGCGGATGGTCATGCTTGCCCATTGGCGTTTTCCTTGCGCCGGATAATCCCACGCTAACTATCGTCGCAATGTAGGCTGTTTAGGGAGCGCCCGCAAGTTGCGGACATCTCCGATGCGGTGGAATCAGTGCCGCGCGCGGCGGTTGAGGTCGTGACCGAGCGCGACGACCGCGACGCCGATCATCGTCGCGATCACCTCGCTGCCGTCGTGCGGCCGCGACAGCGCGCCCGCCATCATCCCGAGCCCGAAGCTGCCGACCGCGAAGGGCATCATATAGCCATGGCTGAGCACGCCCGACACGAGGGTGATCAGCGCAAAACCGATCGCGATGACGAGTCCGATTTCGTGGAACAAGTGATTGTCGAGAAACACCCCGCCGACCGAGGCGATCGAGGCGAAGAAGATCGTCGTCGCGAGGCAATGGACGAGGCAGAGCCCCGACAGGCCCATCGCCAGCTGGTCGCCGCTCAAGGATGTCAGCGGACGCGAATCGCGCGCAGCCCGGACCAGCGCGCTGAAGCGCGTCAGGACAGGGGCAGGGCTGGCGACTTGGGTCACCCGATTCTCCGTTGGTGCAATTGCGAAGGTTGATATGGCATATCATGACAGAGGTTACAATGTCTCATTGTAACAATTCATATCTCCTCGAGGTTTATTAAACGCCCGCCTTCGCGGGAGTGACGAAGAGGGGGATTAAGCTCCGGTCTCCGCCCTCAATGCCTTACGGTCGAGCTTGCCGATCATCGTCTTGGGCAGATTCAGCCGCACCTCGACGGCCTTCACCCGCTCATGCTTGCCGAGCTGGGGGTTGAGCCATGCGGCGAGCGCTTCGCCGCTCACCTGGAAACCGTCCTCCAGCGTGACGAACGCCTTGGGCGCCTCGCCGCGATAGGTGTCGGGGACGCCGAGGACGATCGCCTCCTTCACCGCGGGATGTTCGTAGAGATGCGCCTCGATCACGCTCGGATAGACCTTGAACCCGCCGACCGCGATCATGTCCTTCAACCGGTCGACGATGCGGATATAGCCATCCGCCTCGATCACCGCGACGTCGCCGGTGCGCAACCAGCCGTCGTCGGTGAAGCTGTCCATATCAGGCTTTGGGTCGGCGTCGGGCCGGTTCCAATAGCCCTGCATGATTTGCGGCCCCTTCACCGCAAGCTCGCCGGGCTCGCCGTCGGGGGCATCCTTCGACGGATCCTCCTTGTCGAGCAGGCGGATGTGCGTCGCGGGGAGCGGCTGGCCGATCGTGCCCGGCCGGATCGGGCCTTCATAGGGGTTCGTCGCGACGACGCCCGAGCTTTCGGTGAGGCCATAGCCTTCGACGAGCGAGGCACCGGTCGCGGCGGCGAATTTTTCGCGCAGCTCGGCGGGCATCGGGGCACCGCCCGAAATGCAGATGCGCAGGCTGGAGAAGTCGGTCTTCGCCAGATCGGGGTGATCGAGCAGCGCCTGGTACATCGTCGGCACGCCCGGGAGCGCGGTGGTTTTCGTGCGCGTGATCGCGTCGAGCGCCTGCTTCGCATCGAAGCGCGGCAGCATCGTGATCGATCCGCCGTTGAGGATCGTGCGGTTGAGCACGCAGGTGTTCGCGAAGACGTGGAAGAAGGGGAGGACGCCGAGGATGCGATCGGCGGCGTCATGGTCGGGGTCGATCGCGTTCACCTGGCGCGCATTGGCGGTCAGATTCTGATGCGTCAGCTTGGCCCCCTTTGGAGTTCCGGTGGTGCCCCCGGTATATTGGATCAGCGCGATGTCCCTTTCGGCGTCGATCAGGGCCGGTTCGGGTTTGCCGTCATTGTCGATGAGCGCCGAGAAACGGATAACGCGCGGGTCGGCAGGCAGCGCCGCGACCTCGCTGCGCTTGAGCAGGCGATAGAGTAGCGACTTCGCAGCTGGCAGCCCGCCCGCGACCGACCCGACGACGAGCTGTTTGAGGCTCGACCCGTCGAGCACCTTGAGCGCGGTCGGAAGCAGCGCCGCGGCGCTGATCGTGAACAATGTGTCGGTGCCCGAATCCTCGACCTGCGCCTCGAGCTCGGCGACGGTATAGAGCGGCGAGAAATTGACCACCGTCGCCCCGGCGGCGAGCGCGCCATAATAGGCGGCGACATAATGCGGGACGTTGGGGAGGAACAGGCCGACGCGGCTGCCCTTGCCGATACCCTGCAGCTGTAATCCGCGTGCGACGCGGGCGGCGCCGCGCGCGACCTCGGCATAGCTGAACTGGCGGCCGAGGAAATCGAGCATCGGCGCATCGCCGCGGCGCAGGGCGCTGGCGGCGAGCATGTCGGGCAGCGACAGCGGAGCAAACTCCTGGTCCCAGGTCGTGGGATGTCGATAACCGGTCGACCAGGAAAAGCGGCTGTCCATCGGGGGTGATATCCTTCGGCAAGATGTTGCGTTCCTTACACTAGGGTCAGTAAGGTGATTTGCAACCGGGCTCGCTTGCGGCGCGCAGCCCGGACCGCTAGGCAGCGCATATTGTCTTCGCCAGGGGTTTTGCCATGCTGCAGCTGTCATCGCGCGTCGCCGCGCCGCTCGTCCTTCTCGCCTGCGCGCTCGCCGTTCCGGCCGCCGCGAAGGACAAGGGACCGCCGGCGCCGCCCG
>NZ_DATFFD010000077.1:0-2491 GCF_035250425.1 Sphingopyxis sp. | reverse complement strand
AACACCGTCCGCGCCGCCACCGTGCCCTTGGTCGCAAAGCTGAAGCGCGGTTCGACGGCGAGATTCTTGTCGAGGATGTGCGCCGCGACGCGTTTCCCCACCGCGGGACCGTTCTTGAACCCATGACCCGACCCGCCGCCGACGAGCCAGACATGGTCCTGCCCCGGGAAGCGGTCGATCAGATAATCGCCGTTCGAGCTATTCTCATATTGGCAGACGCGCCCGCCGAGCAGCGGCGCCGACGCAAGGCCGGGGAAGCGGCGCTGCATATAGGCGCGCGCCTCGGCGATGCCGGCGGGGGTGAGCTGGCGTTCCATCGTGTCCGGATCGACCGCGGGACCATGGACGTCGATCGCGATCTTGAACCCCGCGCCTTCGAGGTCGGGGATGCCATAGACGATGCGACCGTTGTTGAAATCGGCCCACACCGGAAGCTCGGGCGGCGTAAAGCGGCTGTCGCCTTGCGGCGCGCCGAAATGATAGACCTCCTGCCGCGTCGCGACGATCTTGTTCATCAATTGCTGCGGGAAGAGTTCGGCGATCCACGGACCGGCGGCATAGACAAGGTGATCGGCGGTGCCGCCGTCGGGTAGCGTGTGGCGCTTCGTCCTTTTCGAGAAGAGCGGCGCGGGCATGACGACGCGCTCGACCTCGATCTGCGCGTCGGCGATCAGTTCCTGCACACCGCGCGCGGCGATCAGCGCGCCCGCCTCGGTTTCGAGGACGCCGGTCTCGCCCTGATAGAATTGGATCTGGCGGTACTTCTCTTGCAACCAGCTGACGTCGCCATGCTCGTGGCCGACGCGGTTCGCCTGCAGCCAGGCGAGCGATTGCGCGGTATAGGCATCCCCCTGCGGCGCGAACCAGAGGACGCCAGTATTGTGAAAGATCGGCGCGCTCGCGCTGTCGGAGAGGTCTTTCCAATATTTGAGCGAGTCGCGCGCCATCTCCGAATAGAGGGTGTCGGCGCCATAGCCCATGCGGATGACGCGGCTTTCGCCCCCCGACGAGGCGCGCGCGTGGCCCGCGCCATAGGCGTCGAAGAGGCGCACCGACTTGCCGGCGCGAAGCAAATGCCACGCGGTCCACGCGCCGAACACCCCCGCGCCGATGATCGCGACATCGACATGCTGAACCTTGGGCTTCGCGGGTTTGCGCTTCTTCGAGCGGCGTTCCTTGCGCTCGGCGGCTGCGGCGGTGGCTGCGACAGGGAGCGCCGCGAGCCCGGTCAGCAGCGCGCGACGGGTCGGCGTGTCAGCGGCCAACGGTCGCGCCCTCGCTTTTCTTGTAATAGCGATAGCCGCCGATCCAGGTTTCGAGCGGGGTCATGCGGCGGATCTCGTCGGGGCTCGCGAGCATCGGGTCGGCGTCGACGATCAGGAAGTCGGCGCGCATCCCGGGCATCAGCGTGCCGATGCGGTCCTCGGCGAAGCCGGCGAAAGCCGCAGTGCGGGTGAAGCCGTCGAGTGCGGCCTCGCGGCTGACCGCTTCTTCGGGGCGCCAGCCGCCGAAGGGTTCGCCCTTGGCATCGGTGCGCGAAATCGCGGCGGCGATGCCGGGGAAGGGGTTGGCGCTTTCGACGGGCACGTCGGAGCCGAAGGCAAGGCGTGCGCCCGCGCTGGCGAGGCTGCGCCACGCATAGGCGCCCTTCAGCCGATCGGGACCGAGGCGGGCTTCGGCCATCAGGCGGTCCGACGTCTGGTGGACGGGCTGCATCGAGGCGATGACCTTGAGGGTTGCGAAGCGCGGGATGTCGACGGGGTCGATGATCTGCGCATGTTCGATGCGCCAGCGGCGCTCGCCGGGCAGGTCGGCGGTGAGGTCGGTGATTGCGTCCAAAGCCTCGGCATTGGCGGCGTCGCCGATCGCGTGGATCGCGACCTGGAACTTGTCCATCGATGCGCGCACCATCTTGTTGCGGAGCTGCGCGGGGGTGAGGAGGGGCAGCCCCTTCTGCCCCGGCGCGTCGCTGTACGGCGCTTTCAGCCACGCGCCGCGCGATCCCAATGCGCCGTCGAGATAGAGCTTGACCCCGACCATGCGCAGGCGGTCGTCGTAGAGCCACGGCGTCGGCTCGGATCCCGCGATGATCGCCATATTGTCGATGTCGCCGCCGTAGCTCAGGATCCGGACCGCGAGCTGTTTCTTGTCGCCCGCCCGGCGATATGCCTGCCAGTCGGCGATGCTGGTGCCCATGTCGGCGATCGCGGTGATCCCCTGCTCGAGCAATTTCTGTTGCGCGAGGTACAGCGCGCGGTCGAGGTCGCGCGCCAGCGGTTTGGGCTTGGCGCTGTCGATCAGGTTCATCGCGGCGTCGACGAAGACGCCGCTCGGCTTGCCGCCCTCCATTTCGATGCGGCCGCCCTCGGGCGACTTGCTCGCGGGGGTGATCTTCGCGGAAGCCATTGCCGCCGTGTTCGCCCAGCCGGCGTGGCCGTCGACGCGTTCGAGCCATACGGGCCGGTTCGGCACCGCGGCGTCGAGGTCGGCA
>NZ_DATFFD010000076.1:0-3150 GCF_035250425.1 Sphingopyxis sp. | reverse complement strand
GCGCTGCTTGACGGCAGGTCGATGACCGCGATGTCTCCGAGCGACGGTAACTGCTTTCGCCCGATCGCCGAGGCTTTGCCGCCGTTGAAGGCGATCATGCGCAGGGCCGGCAGGGTGGCGATCAGCGCAGCAAGATCATGCGCTTCGACATCGCGGATCAGCGAGTCGTTGCTCGTTTGCCGCTCCGCGCTGCGGATCACGTCCCACAGCCCGACTTTCGCGTGGCGTAACGCGGCGAGCCGATCATTGTAGGGCAGCGCCGCAAGCGGCCGGCCGACCACCTCGCCGAGCAGTCGCCAGAACTGGTTCGTCGGATGCGCATAATATTGCTGCTCGGCGAGCGAACGGACGCCCGGCAGGCTTCCCAATATCAGCAATCGCGCATCGGGCGCGACATGCGGGGCAAAGCTGGCGTGGCGAACGGCGGGCATCGCCAACCGATAGCCCGGCCGGAGCGGCGCAACAATATTGCCTGCCCCTTGATCCCCACCCCTTGACCACCGGAGGAATCGGGTCTAGGGGCGCGCTCGACCGAAAAGGGCAGTTTGCTGCCTCTTTCAGTTGCAACAGCGCTTGAACATTGCTGGCGCGGATGGAGCCTCCGGAAGATCATCATGATCCGCCGGGGTCTTTTGCTGTTATCAGGTCGGCCGTTTTTCGCCAATTTTGGCGGGTTAGCAGCCGGAGCTTCATCCACCGCAGTACAGTAACCGTTCGCTTTGATGGGCGGACATTTAAAGGTGAAGCATTCATGCCCACGATCAACCAGCTGGTCCGCAAGGGCCGGACTCCCCAGAAGGTGAAGTCCAAGGTCCCGGCGATGGACGCAAACCCGCAAAAGCGCGGCGTTTGCACCCGTGTCTACACGACGACCCCGAAAAAGCCGAACTCGGCGCTCCGTAAGGTTGCGAAGGTCCGCCTGACCAACCAGCGCGAAGTCATCACCTACATCCCCGGCGAAGGCCACAACCTCCAGGAACACAGCGTTGTGCTGATCCGCGGCGGTCGTGTCCGCGATCTTCCCGGTGTGCGTTACCACGTCCTGCGCGGCGTGCTCGATACGCAGGGCGTGAAGGACCGCAAGCAGAGCCGTTCGAAGTACGGCGCGAAGCGTCCGAAGTAAGGACCGCTTTTTCGGCTATTTGATCATCCCAGGCTGCCTTGGCGCCGGGATGCTGTTGTAAAAGGAATTACCTATGGCTCGTCGTCGTCGTCCTGAACGCCGCGAAATCCTGCCCGATCCCCGTTTCGGTGATACGGTGCTGTCGAAGTTCATGAACAGCGTCATGCTGGACGGGAAGAAGTCCGTCGCCGAAAGCATCGTTTACGGTGCCCTCGAGTCGGTCGAAGCCCGTGCCAAGAAGGAACCGCTCGGCGTGTTCCACGAAGCGCTCGCGAACATCCGCCCGAACATCGAAGTCCGCAGCCGCCGCGTCGGCGGTGCGACCTATCAGGTTCCGGTCGAAGTCCGTCCGGACCGTGCGCAGGCGCTCGCGATCCGCTGGTTGATCACCGCCGCGCGCAACCGCAGCGAAACCACGATGGCCGCGCGCCTGTCGGGCGAACTTCTCGACGCATCGAACAACCGCGGCAACGCGGTGAAGAAGCGCGAAGACACGCACCGCATGGCCGAAGCGAACCGCGCCTTCAGCCACTACCGCTGGTAAGCGCTTGCGGGCCGATTCGCCGGCTCGCAATCGTAACAATCATTCCTATATCGGAGGCAGCACCAAGGGCCGCCTCCCACATCCAAGGAAAAGACCATGGCACGCAGCCATCCGCTCGAACATTATCGCAACTTTGGGATCATGGCGCACATCGACGCCGGCAAGACCACGACGACCGAGCGTATCCTCTACTACACCGGCAAGTCCTACAAGATCGGCGAAGTCCATGACGGCGCCGCGACGATGGACTGGATGGAGCAGGAGCAGGAGCGCGGCATCACGATCACGTCCGCGGCGACCACTTGCTTGTGGAAAGCCGACGAAGGTCAGGGTCCCGAGCATCGCCTGAACATCATCGACACCCCCGGACACGTCGACTTCACGATCGAAGTCGAACGTTCGCTGCGCGTGCTCGACGGTGCGATCACCGCGTTCGACGGCGTTGCCGGCGTCGAACCGCAGTCGGAAACCGTGTGGCGCCAGGCCGACAAGTATAAAGTTCCGCGCATGTGCTTCGTCAACAAGCTCGACCGCACCGGCGCCGACTTCTATTATTGCGTCCAGACGATCATCGATCGCCTCGGTGCGACCCCCGCCGTCCTCTATCTGCCCATCGGCGCCGAAGGCGACTTCAAGGGTCTCGTCGACCTCGTCAACGAGCGCGCGATCATCTGGAAGGACGAAAGCCTCGGCGCCGAATTCTTCTATGAAGAAATCCCCGCCGACCTCGCCGACAAGGCCGCCGGATATCGCGAAAAGCTCGTCGAACTCGCCGTCGAACAGGACGACGACGCGATGGAAGCCTATCTCGAAGGCACCGTCCCCGACGTTGCCACCCTCAAGAAGCTGATCCGCAAGGGTACGCTGGCACAGGCGTTCGTCCCGGTCCTCTGTGGCTCGGCATTCAAGAACAAGGGTGTCCAGACGCTGCTCGACGCCGTCGTCGACTATCTGCCGAGCCCGCTCGACATTCCCGACGTCCAGGGCCTGAAGCTCGACGGCGAGACCCCCGATTCGCGTCCGCCGGCCGACGATGCGCCGCTGTCGCTGCTGGCGTTCAAGATCATGAACGATCCGTTCGTCGGTTCGCTCACCTTCGCCCGCATCTATTCGGGTACGCTCAACAAGGGCACCTACCTGAACTCGGTGAAGGACAAGAAGGAAAAGGTCGGCCGCATGCTGCTGATGCATGCGAACAGCCGCGAAGACATCGAAGAAGCCTATGCGGGCGACATCGTCGCGCTCGCCGGCCTCAAGGAAACCACCACCGGGGACACGCTCTGCGCCACCAACGCGCCGATCATCCTCGAGCGGATGGAATTCCCCGAGCCGGTCATCGAGTTGTCGGTGGAACCGAAGACCAAGGCCGACCAGGAACGCATGGGCATCGCGCTCAACCGCCTGGCTGCCGAGGATCCCTCGTTCCGCGTGTCGACCGACCATGAATCGGGCCAGACGATCATCAAGGGTATGGGCGAGCTTC
>NZ_DATFFD010000075.1:0-3101 GCF_035250425.1 Sphingopyxis sp. | reverse complement strand
TCAATGGCCGCAATGCCGGGGTCACCGCATGGCCCGCACTCAAATCGAAACTCGACCTCGCGATCAAGGCCGCTTAAAAGCGCCGCATTCCCGTTCTGTGGAGAAAGTAAGAATATGACCGCATCGCTTCGTATCGCCCTTTTGTCTTCGCTCGGCGCGCTCGCCCTCGCCGGTTGCGGCGACGGCGCGACCGACCCCTCCAAGGAACAGTCCGTGGTCGCCAAGGTCGCGCCGCCGGCCGGCAAGAGCTGGTCGCAGGTCGTGCGCGTCGACGGCGACGGCGTCGTGATGGGCAACCCCGATGCGCCGATCAAACTCGAGGAATATGGCGCCTTCACCTGCGGTCACTGTGCGCAGTTCGCCAAGGATTCGCACGAAGAGCTGAAGCGCGACTTCGTCGATACTGGCCGCGTCTCGTACAAGCTGACGCCGTTCATGCTCCACCCCGTCGACGCGATCGCCGGCGCGATCGTCAAATGCACCGGCCCCGATCGCTTCTTCCCGCTCGCCGACGCGACCTTCCTCGAGCATGAGGCGTTCATCGCCGGTCCGTCGAAGCCGGCGCCGGGGATCGAGGAAGCGATGAAGCTGCCCCCCGCGCAGCGCTTTACCGCGCTCGCCAAGGGCTGGGGCATCGACCAATTCTATCAGCAGCGCGGGGTTCCCGCCGCAACGATCCAGCAGTGTCTCGCCAAGGTCGAAAATGTCGAGGCGATCGAAAAGGGCACCAACGCCGGGGTCGAGAAATATCAGATCACCGGCACGCCGACCTTCATCATCAACGGCCAGGTTGTCGAAGGCGTCGCCGCGTGGGGTCTGCTCCGCGACCGCCTGCGCACGATGGGCGCACGCTGACGATCTTGATCCTCCCTGCGGCGTAGCCGTGGGGAGGGGGACCGCTCGCGTAGCGAGTGGTGGAGGGGCAGCAACGCCGCGTTGCCGGCCCCTCCGTCAGCCCTTCGGGCTGCCACCTCCCCATCGCTACGCGACAGGGAGGATTGTCTCACAGCCTGCCCTTGCGACTCATCGCTCCACGCGGCATGACGGCTTCATGGGGGATATGTGACGACAAGGTTGCAACATCCGCGATTCGATGAACTGCACGGGGCGCGCTCGTGCAGATAAAACGCCTGCGCCTCACCGGTTTCAAAAGCTTCGTCGAACCCACCGAACTGCGCATCGAGCCCGGCTTGACCGGCGTCGTCGGCCCCAATGGCTGCGGCAAGTCGAACCTGCTCGAGGCGATCCGCTGGGTGATGGGCGAATCCAGCCCCAAGTCGATGCGCGGCGGCGGGATGGAGGATGTCATCTTCGCCGGCACCTCGTCGCGCCCCGCACGCGATTTCGCCGAGGTCGCGCTTCATTGCGACACCGAAGGCGCATTGGTCGCCGGCCTGTCGGATGCCGCGGACGGCGACGATCTGGAAGTCATCCGCCGCATCGAGCGCGGCGCCGGCAGCGCCTATCGCGCCAATGGCCGCGACGTGCGCGCGAAAGACGTCGCGCTGATCTTCGCCGACGCCGCGACCGGCGCGCACAGCCCCGCGCTCGTCAGCCAGGGCAAGATCGCCAACGTCATCGCCGCCAAGCCGACCGACCGCCGCGCGATGCTGGAGGAAGCCGCGGGCATCGCGGGGCTCCACGTCCGCCGCAAGGATGCCGAGCAGAAATTGCGCGCGACCGAAACCAACCTCACGCGCCTTTCCGAAATCGTCGCCGACATGGAAGTGCGCGCGAACGCGCTACGCCGCCAGGCGCGCGCGGCGGAAAAATACAAGAAGCTCTCCGACGATATTCGCATCGCCGAAGGACGCCTGATCTATGCGCGCTGGCGCGACGCCGCCGCCGCCGCCGATCAGGCGCGCCGCGATGCCGACGCCGCCGAGGCGGCGGTCAAGACCGCGCAGGACGAGCTTGAAACCATCTCCAAGGCGCAAACCGAGGTCGCCACCCGCGTCGCCGCGGCGCGCGGCGATGCGCAGGCGCAGCGCGACGCGCTTGCCGAGGCGACCGCGAACCAGGTGCGCTTGCAGGGCGAGGAGCGCGCGGCGCTGCAGCGGCTCGAGGATCTGGCGGCGCAGCAACGGCGCATCGCCGATGACCGCGCACACGAAGGCGAACTCGCGCGCGAGGCGCATGGAGCGCTCACCGCGCTCGACGCCGAGACCAAAACGCTGGGACAGGAGATCGCCGGGCACGACGCGAGCAAAGCCACCCTCGCCGAAGCCAGTCTCGCGGCACAGGCGCGCCTCCGCGATGCCGAGGTGGCGCTGGCGCAGGCGCGCGCCAAGGCGGCGAGCGAAGCCGCCGACCGGCGCATCGCGATATCGGCGGTGGACAGCGCCCAAGCCGCGGTCCGCCGCGTCGCGGGAGACAAGGCGCGCGTCGACGCCGAGGTTGCCGCGCTCGGCGACAACGCCGCGCTCGCCGTAACGCTCACCGACAGCAAGACCGCCGCCGAAGCCGCCGAAGCCGCGATCGCCGCCGCCGAAACCGCGCTGCACGAAGCCGAGGCCGATCGCGAGGCGACCGCCGCGGACCTTGCGGGCATCGAGGCGGGCCTCGCCGAAGCACGCACCGCGCTCGCCGCGCTCGAAGGCGAGGCGTCGACGCTCGAACGCGCGCTCGCCGCGGCGCGCAGCGATGCCGACCGCATTCTCGACCAGCTCCGCGTCGCGCCGGGCTATGAAGCCGCGCTCGCCGCCGCGCTCGGCGACGACCTCGACGCCGGGACCGACAAGGATGCGGCGCGCAGCTGGGGCGGCGCCGATACGGCCAGGACCGACCCCGCGCTGCCCGCCGGCATCAAGGCGCTCGCCGAATATGTGAAGGCGCCCGCCGCGCTCGCGCGCCGTCTCGCGCAGGTCGCGGTCGCCGATACCGATGCCGGCCAGCCGCTCGCGGTCGGTCAGCGCCTCGTCACCGTCGACGGCGTGATGCGCCGCTGGGACGGCTTCGTCACGCGCGGCGACGGCGCGACCGCGACCGAGCGGCTGCAACGCCAGAACCGCCTCGACGAACTCGCCGCGCAGCGCCCGCAAGTCGAGCTCGGCGTGCAGGATCTGCGCGACCGGCGCGATGCCGTCGCCGCAAAGGCGTCG
>NZ_DATFFD010000074.1:0-5610 GCF_035250425.1 Sphingopyxis sp. | reverse complement strand
ATTGCTGCCAGCCAGTTCTTCCTCGGGCGGGCGCGTGCCGACGAGGACGTTGAGCGTCATCGGCTTGCCGTCGCGGATGATCTCGAGCGGGATGCGCGTGCCGGGCTTGGTGTTCGAGACGATATACGACAAAGTCTGCTGCGGTGTGACGTCCTTGCCGTTGACCTTGGTCACGACGTCGCCGCGCTTCAGCCCGGCCTTCTCGCCCGCCTGTGCGGGTTCGACGCGCTGGATAAACTCGCCGCGATCCTTGGGCAGGCCGAGCGCCGCCGCCAGATCCTCGTCGACCGGCGCGATGCCGATGCCGAGATAGCCGCGCTGGACCTTTTCGCCCGCGCGCAGCGCGTTGATCACCGGGATCGCCGCATCGGCGGGGATCGCGAAATTGACGCCGATGTTCGCGCCGACCGGCGAGATCAGCATATTGTTGATGCCGACGACATTGCCCTGGAGGTCGAACAGCGGACCGCCCGAATTGCCGCGGTTGATCGCGGTATCGGTCTGGATATAGCGGTCGTAGGCGCCGCCCTGATTGACGCTGCGCTGGACCGCCGAGATGATGCCCGCGGTCACCGTCGAGCCGAGCCCGAGCGGGTTGCCGATCGCGACGACCCAGTCGCCGACACGCGCGGTGCCGCCGTCGGCGAACTTCACGAAGGGCAGGCCGGTCGCGTCGATCTTGAGCAACGCGAGGTCGGATGCGACGTCGCGGCCGACGATCGTCGCCTTATATTCCTTCTGGTTGGTCAGCGTCACCGTGACCTGGTTCACCGCCTCGCCGCGCGGGCCGCCCGAGATGACGTGGTTGTTGGTGACGATATAGCCGTCGGCCGAAATCAGGAAGCCCGAGCCACCGCCCTGCTGCTCCTGCGTGATCGGCTCGCGCGTCCCGGCAAAGGGGTTCAGCCGGACCCCGAGCGTGACTTCCTGCTTGGTCGAGATGTTGACCACCGCGGGCTGCAGTTGTTCGACGAGGTCGGCGAAGCTTTCGGGCGCGCCCGAACGCGGAACGACCTTGGCGATTTCGCTCTTTTCATTCTGCGCGACCTGCGCGCCGACGGGCGATTGGGTGACCAGCGCCAGCGCGGTGCCACCCGCCAGCAAGGCCGAAGTGATGCCATAAACATAACGCACGATCGAAATTCCTCTTCTCTTACGAAACTCTTCAGACCCCGGCGGCGGTTATCTGCGGCGGCGCGGCTGAACGCCATTTGAACATGAACGGCGGTTGCACATTCCATTCATTGCGCCGTTCGCCCGCCGCAGCGCCGTCAGTTACCGCGGAAACGCTTCAGATATTCATTGTCCGCCGACATGATGATCGACGTCCCACCCTGGTTGTTTTCGCCCAGGAAGGTCTGCCGATAGCTCTGCATCGCGCGGTAGAAGTCATAGAAGTCGGGATCCTTGCCAAAGCTGGCGGCATAGATACGCGCCGCTTCGCCGTCGGCTCCGCCGCGGATGATCTGCGCTTCCTTCTGGCCTTCGGCACGGATCGAGATCGCTTCCTGCTGGCGCGCGGTGCGCATGCGGTTGTACGCCGCCTCAAGCGTCGCGCCCTCGGGCAAGTCGGCGCGCTTGATCCTGACGTCGATGATCTCGGCGCCATATTTGTTCGCCTCGCGGTTCAGCGCGACCTGGATATTGTCCATCACCGCGCCGCGTTCGGGCGACAGCAAGGTCGCGAAGGTGCGCTTGCCGAGTTCGTTGCGCAGCGACGAGCCGAGGATCGTCGCAAGCTGTGTCTGCAATTTTTCCTCGGTGCGGATCGCGGTGTACATGCGCACCGGGTTGGTGATGCGGAAGCGCGCGAAGGCGTCGACCTGCAGGCGCTGCTGGTCGGTCGAGAGCACCTGCTGGCGCTCCATGTTCACGCCGAGGATGCGCTTGTCGATATATTCGATGCCGTCGGTGAACGGCACGCGCAGGACGAGGCCGGCGCCCGAGCGCCCAAATTCCTCGTTCGGCTTGTAGCGGTTCACCGTCCGCTCGATCTCGCCGAAGCGCAGGATCAGCGCCTGCTTGTCCTCGGGCACGATCGCCAGCGATTGCGACAGGATGACGAGTATGATGACGACGCCAAAGAGCAGCCGCATCGGGTTCTGGAACAGCGAACTAAACATCATTCGCCTCCCTTCGTTACGGCTTCGGGCGCCTTGACCCGTTTCTGCACCTCGTTGAGCGGCAGATAGGGAGTCACCCCGCGCGCTTCGACGATCGTCTTGTCGACGTTCGACAACACATTCTCCATCGTTTCATAATAGAGCCGCTGCTTGGTCACGCCGGGCGCCAGCTTATACTGTTCGTAAATCTTGTCGAACGCCGCGGTGTCGCCGCGCGCGCGTTCGAGCACCTGCTGCTGATAGGCGCGCGCGAGGTTGATCGCCGATTCGCGTTCCTGCCGCGCCGCGGTGACTTCCTTGAACGCCTCGTCGACCTGACTCGGCGGGTCGACCTGGCGGATCGCGATGCCCTGAATCATCACGCCGGCGCGATACTGGTCGAGCAGTTCCTGCATGCGCTGCTGGACCTGCGCCTCGATCTCGACGCGGCCGGGGCCGATCGCCTGGACGAGGTCGAAGTTCGCGACGGTCGCGCGCATCGCGCTTTCGGCGACTTCGCGGATCGTGCCTTCGGGATCGGCGAGCTGGAAGAAGAAAAGTTCGGGATCGCGCACCGACCAGCGGACCTCATAGGCGAGGTCGACGATGCTCTGGTCGCGCGTCAGCACGAAATTCTCGTCCGTGGCGTTCGGCGAACCGACCGCCATCGTGCGGATGGCGCGGACGTCCTCGAGCCGGATACGCTCGATCGGCGCGGGCCAGGTGAGCTTCACGCCGGGGCCGACGGTGCGCGAATAGCTGCCGAGGCGCGTGATCACGCCTTCCTTTTCGGGCGGTACGATGTGGAAGGAGGAGAAAAGCACCCACGCGACGACGAGCGCGAGGGCCACCCATTTCCAGAGCTTCGCCGAATCGCCGAAATTGAACGGACTGCCGCCACCCGAGCCGCCGCCGCCGAAACCCCCGCGCCCCTTGCGCAGCAATTCGTCGAGCGCCGAGGGGCCGCGCGGCTTTTGCGCGCGCCGCTGGTCGGCGGGATCGGGCGTGACCCACGGGTTGCGCGGGCCGGGCTTCTTGCCGTCGCCGCCACGACCCTTGCCGCCGTCGTCATCCCCCTTGCCGGGACCGCTGCCCCACGGGCTGTTGGCCATCTGGCTGATCTGATGGAAAAATTGCCGCAATCCCCTCGGGCTGCGGCGTCCCATGCTGCCGTCAATCTTGTCGTTCATATTGCTTTTATAGGGGCGGCGGGCGCGATTAACAGGGGGTGCGCGCGAAAATGGCTGGCAAACGCGCGGATCATGCCTATCTGGCGCGGACATGACCGAACAAAGCGCCGATATCGCCCGCCTGACCACCGCCGCCGCCGCGCTGAGCGAAGGGCGGTCGTCGGGTCTGCGCCTGCTCGACGATTCGGGCCTGCTCGCCGTCATTCTCGACGTGTCGGGGCTGGCGGTCGAAGCGCGCAAACCGCTCGAAGACAAGCTGCGTGCCGGCCTGCTCGCCGAAGCGGGCGTGCGCGAGGTGCGCGTCGCTATGACCGCCGAGAAGAAATCGATGACGATCATCGCGGTGGGCAGCGGCAAGGGCGGCGTCGGCAAATCGACCCTCGCGGCGAACCTCGCCGTCGCGCTGCTGCGGCTGGGCGTCAAGGTCGGGCTGGTCGACGCCGACATCTACGGACCTTCGCAACCCAGATTGATGGACAGCGAAGGCGTGAAGCCCGAAGCGCGCGGATCGAAGCTGGCCCCCGTTCCCAACGCCTATGGCGTGCCGATGCTGTCGACCGGCCAGATCGCGGCGCCCGGACAGGCGATCGCCTGGCGCGGCCCGATGGCGGGCAAGGCGCTCGAACAGCTCGTCGACGCGAGCTGGGGCGACATCGACACGCTCGTCGTCGACCTGCCCCCCGGCACCGGCGACGTCCAGCTGACGATGATCCAGCGCCACAAGCCCGCGGGCGCGGTGATCGTATCGACCCCGCAGGATCTCGCGCTGATGGACGCGACGCGCGCGGTCAGCCTGTTCGAACAGGCCGACGTTCCTATCATTGGCCTCGTCGAGAATATGGCGGGCTATGCCTGCCCGCATTGCGGCGAGGTCAGCGACCCGTTCGGGTGCGGCGGCGCCGAGGCCGCCGCAAAGACGATGGGCCTCGATTTCCTCGGCCGCGTGCCGCTGTCGATGGGCATCCGGCTCGCGAGCGACGGCGGCGTCCCGCCCGCGGCGGGAACCGACCCGACCGGCGAGCCATTCCATGCGATAGCGGCAAAGGTCGCCGACTGGCTGAACGGCCGCAATAACAGGCGCAATAAATAGGGACTGTCCCTATTTAATTGGGAGAATGATATGGCGATCAACGACGAGGGTGAAATCCGCGAACTGCTCGGGCAAAAGCGCCGCATCGCGGTGGTCGGCGCCTCGCCCAACCCCGCGCGCCCCTCGAACGGCGTGCTCGCCTTTCTCGTGAGCCAGGGCCATGACGTGATCGCGGTCAATCCCGGTCATGCCGGCAAGACGATCCACGGCGCCCCCGTCGTCGCGACGCTCGCCGACGTCGAGCCCGCCGCCGAAATCGTCGACATCTTTCGCAACAGCGCCGACGCCGGCGCCGCGGTCGACGAGGCGATCGTCCATGGCGCGAAGGCGGTGTGGATGCAGATCGGCGTGATCGACGAAGCCGCGGCGAAACGCGCCGACGCCGCCGGACTGACCGTGGTGATGGACCGCTGCCCCAAGATCGAGATCCCGCGCCTCGGCCTGCTGAAGTGAGGGCCGCGCTACCGCTGCTCATGGCAGCGACGCTCGCGGGATGCGCGACCACGACGACGCGCGCGAACCCGCAGGATGCGTTTTTCGACGCCCTCGCCGCGCGCTGCGGCAAGGCCTATGCCGGCGGCCTCGCGAGCGATCAGGAGGCCGACGCCGCGATGCGTGGCAAGGCGATGGTGATGCACATCCGCCATTGCACCGCCGACCGGATCGAGATTCCCTTTCATATCGACGGGCTGGCCGATGACGGCGGCTGGGACCGCTCGCGGACGTGGATCATCAGCCGCACGCCGGCGGGCCTCCGCCTCAAGCACGACCATCGCCACGCCGACGGCAAGCCCGACGCGGTCACGCTCTATGGCGGCGACACCGCCGATGCCGGGACGGCAACGCGCCAGGCCTTCGCCGTCGACGCCGAATCGAGCGCGATGTTCACCGCGACCGGCCGCAGCGTTTCGAACACCAACATCTGGTCGGTCGAAACGACCGACGCGGGCTTCACCTATGGCCTCGACCGGCAGGGACGCCATTTCCGCGTCGCGTTCGATTATGCCAAGCCGGTGACGCCGCCGCCCGCGCCCTGGGGTTGGTAGGGAACCGATTCACCCGCCATGCGCTAGGTCGCATCGAACGGGAGAAAATATATGCGGACCCAGACCCTTATCCTGATCCCGCTGCTCGCGCTCGGCGCGTGTAGCGAGAAGTCGCCCGACGCGCGCGGCGTCGAGCATGACGAAACCCTGCTGTCGGTATCGGCGACCGGCCGGTCCGAAAC
>NZ_DATFFD010000073.1:0-7751 GCF_035250425.1 Sphingopyxis sp. | reverse complement strand
TCGGTCTGCAGCGCGCGCAGCGACGCGTCGGCCGCCACGATCCGGGCGGACAGGGGTTCGAGGCCGCGGCGCGCGAGGCCGGCGTCGAACGCTTCGGGATTTTCCCGGATCAGGCGGATATCGTGCATGCGCCGCGCTATGGCGTTGCGGCGCGAGCGGTGCAAGCCTGTCCTTATGCGAATGCGCCGACATTCAATTTTCGTCATTCCCGCGAAAGCGGGAACCCAATACAATGTTCGGTTGGGTTCCCTCTTCTGCGGGAATGACGAAAGCGGGGTTTTAGCCGCGCGGCTCCACCAACTTCGCCAGCTGGCCGATCGCGGTGCCCCAGCCTTCGTAGAAGCCCATCTCGTCATGCTTGGCGCTGTCCTCGGGGGTCTTATGGAGCACATGCGCCGAATAGAGGGTGCCGCCGTCCTGCGCTTCGAAGGTCAGGATCGCGGTCAGCGCGAGCCAAGGTTCGGCGGGTTGCCAGCCTTCGGTGAGCACGGTGGTGAAGACAAGGCGCTCGTTCGGGATCGCTTCGAGGAAGCAGCCATCGACATGCGGCTGGAAATCGGCGGCGCCGGCTTCGCGCATCCGCGTCACAAATCCGCCGCCGGGATGGAGATCGAGGGTGATCACCTGGCATTCGATCGGCGCCGGGATCCACCATTTCGCGAGATTCTCGGGGACGCTCCACGCGTCCCACACCGCCGACGGCGGCGCGGCGATCAGGCGGGAGATGGTGAGAGTCGTGTCGTTGGTCATCCTATTTTCTCCGGGGCGGTTTGTGATTCGACGAAGTCGGCTAGACGGTCGGTGCGGCCCTGCCAGATCGCGCGTTGCTGCGAGAGCCAGCCTTCCGCCGCCGCGAGCCGCTCGGCATCGACGCGGCAGGTGCGGACGCGGCCCTGCTTTTCTGTGCGGATCAGACCCGACACCTCGAGCACCGACAGATGTTTGAGGAAGGCGGGGAGGCCCATTTCGAAGGGTTCGGACAGCTGCTTTACCGGCGCGGCGCCTTTCAGCAGTCGGCTGACGACCGCGCGGCGCGTCGGGTCGGCGAGCGCGTGAAAGAGCGAATCGAGTGCGGCTTGTTGGTTCACCATATGGCGAACTATATGAATAGTTTCCCATATGGCAAACTGATTCTCGCCGCACATAAAAAAGGGCCGTCCCGAAGGGCGGCCCTTAGTTTCTGAGGTTCGGGTTAGCCCCCCAAACCGCCAGTGGATCTCTTAAGCCGCGTTGGCGTCATTGTCGTTGCGGTTCGCCGCGCGGCGGCGCGCGACAAGCGCAGCGGCTGCAGCGCCGAACAATAGCACCATCGGCGGCGCAGGAACAGGGGTCGGATCGCCCGACGAACTGCTGGTGCTGCCGCCCGAGCTCGATGAAGACGACGAGGAACTGCTGCTCGACGAGGAGGACGACGAGCTGGTGCTGCCGGTCGAGCCCCAGCTGCTGCTCCCGCCGGTCGCGCCCGACGAGGTCGCGCCGCTCGACGTGCTGCTGCTCGACGAGGAAGACGAGCTCGACGACGAACTGCTGGAACCGCCCGAGCTGCCATGAGACGAACTGCCATGAGACGAACTGCCGTGCGACGAACTGCCGCCCGACGAGGACGAGCTCGACGACGACGAAGAGGAGGACGAACTCGACGACGAGCTGCTGCTCGACGAGGAGGTGCTGACGTTGCCCGAAGAGGTCGAAACATTGCCCGACGAGGTCGAGGTGCTGACGCTGCCGGTCGAGGTCGAGACGCCGCCCGTCGACGTCGAAGTCGAAACGCTGCCGGTCGACGTCGAGACACCGCCGGTCGACGTCGAAACACCGCCGGTCGAGGTCGACACCCCGCCGGTGGAGGTCGACACGCCACCCGTCGAGGTCGAGACACCCGACGAGGTGCTGGAAGTCGTGCTGAGGCCGCCGGTCGTCGTCGAGGTGACGACGATGCTGCCGCTGCTGCCGCCGCCGCCGCTGCTGCCGCCGAAGAAACCGCCAAAGAAGCCGCCGCCGAAACCGCCGCCCAAGCCGCCGCCGATCACGGTCACGCCGCCGCCGCTGCCGCCGCCTTCGAAGCCGCCGCGCGGGAAGGGCGCGTAAGGGATCGGGGGCAGCGGGATCGTCTGCGTCACGACCTGCGTCTGCGGGGTTGCAGTGCGAATGATACGCTTCGTCGTAACGACGCGGCGCACGCGCTTCACCGGCTTGCGCGCGGCGTGGCGCTTGCGCACCACCTTCTTGCCCGCGCATGGCGAGCAGGACTGGACTGTCTGGGCGCGCGCCTTCGGCACGTCGGCGATCTGCATCGCGCCGCTACCGATGATCGCCCCGCCGCAGGTGCAGGCGCAAAGCTTGGCAAGGGCCATTCGGACAGACATAGGTTTTTCTTTCTTTCCCGTTGCAGGTGCGAAGCGCCATCGACCGGCACCCCCCATCCACCTCTGCTATGACCCAAAAGGCCAAAGCTTTATGAACGCGGCAATTGTGTTAACCGCGTTTGCCTGTCCGAGAGCGGGAATTGGCACGCGGAATCAATCAAAATCCCGCTATCTGTCCCAAAACAGAACGGATTATGCAACAATTCTATGCGATTGGTTAATCTTCGGACCTAAATCGCATCGGGCGCGGGTGTTCGACGGGCCGCCACCGGGCGGAAGAATCGCTCCCGAGGCCATGCCGGTTCATCGCCGCTTCACGGGTCGTCGCTATCGGCAGCTTAGGCGCTTGTATCGTCGCCAGCGGCTGGGTATAGGCGCGCCACTCCCCGAGCTGTTTAACAGCCCGTAAGGTGACAGGAAAGGACGCGAGAGCCCCTCATGCCGACCAAGATTGCCGACGTTGGCGCTGACGCGCTTCGCGAAGCCAAATCCAATCTCGATTCGGACTATGTCCCCAGTGACGACGAAGAGTTTATGAACGAGCGGCAGCAGGATTATTTCCGCGGCCTGCTCCTCGCCTGGAAAAAATCGATCCTGACCGAATCCGAATCGACGCTGGCGCACCTTCAGGACGGCCCGCTGCGCGAACCCGACCTGGCTGATCGCGCGTCGAGCGAGACCGACTGGGCGATCGAGCTTCGTACCCGCGACCGCCAGCGCAAGCTGATCGCCAAGATCGATTCGGCGATCCGCCGCATCGACGAAGGCGAATATGGCTATTGCGCGGTGACCGGCGAGCCGATCTCGCTCGCGCGCCTGCAAGCCCGCCCGATCGCGACGATGACGCTGGAGGCGCAGGAGCGCCACGAGCGCAACGAGCGGATTTCGCGCGAAGATTAGCCGGCGGGAACCCCGTCCCATTTACGATTCCGCAACGACCCGGCCCTAGATTCCTCTCCGCAATCACAAGAGGAACGGGGCGCAATGGATTCGCTAGGACCCAAATCGGTGGACGAGGAAGTCGCTGCGCTGTCGCGTGGTGCCGAGCGCGACAGCCTGTTCCTGCAGGCCGGGCTGATCGTTCCCGGCAGCCCGGACCCCGTCACCGTGCGCGTGCGCAACCTGTCGCCGGGCGGCATGCTGGCCGAGGCGAACGTCAAGGTCGCGCAGGGCGCAGCGGTCGAGGTCGACCTGCGCAACGTCGGCCCGGTCGCGGGCCGCGTGATCTGGGTAGGCGAGGGCAAGTTCGGTATTGCGTTCGACCGCCAGGTCGACCCGCAGGCTGTGCGTCGTCAGGTGGTTTCGCAGTCCGATTTGCCGCCGCATCTGCGGCGCACGGGCCTTGAGAAAGGATCCCTCTATCGCCGGCGCTGATGGTCCTTCACAGAGTGGCATCAGCGGGGGCGATAGCGCTGGCGATCAGGCGATCGCGAGCATCTCTTCCTTGAGTTTCAGTTTCTGCTTCTTGAGCTGCGCGACCACTCCGGTATCGGGGGCGGGGCGGCGCTCTTCATTCGCAATTTTCGCATCGAGGTCCGCGTGGCGGGACTTCAGTGTGGAAAGGTGCGACGTGCTCATTGGCATTCTCCTTTTCGACTCGATGGGCAGGACGAATTAAATCACGAAACCACCCCGATGTCGTGCCGATTCGGCCAGGCGGTCCCCGTTGCGGACCAGTGGTGAACGTGGCAGGGAGGCGATGTGAGCCCCGAGGAAATTACCCAGCGCCTGGAACTGCTTCGCATCGAGCATCGCGACCTCGATGCCGCGATCATTGCGCTCGGAACCGCGGCGGTTCCCGACCAGCTGCAGCTCGCACGCCTGAAAAAACGCAAGCTGCGCCTGCGCGACGAGATCTCCTGGTGCGAGGACCAGCTGCTTCCCGACATCATCGCCTAGGACCGGCCGACATTCGGCCCATGCCGGCCTGTAAATGGCGATTTCCAGTGCTTCCGGTGCTCCCCTACTGAAGTACGCTGCGCTCCGGGTCACGAAAAATCACCATTTTCGGCTCGCCCTGAACCAAATGTCGACCGATCCTAACGCTTGAATCAAAACGGGACGGTTGGCGCGCGTAATTTCATGGTTACCGACGTTGCGGACCCGATAGCCGGCATGGCATCTCCCGCGTCATGGTCGGTGGGCGAACGAACATGATGGCAATCGATGTGCCGGTGCAACGCGCACAGGTCGAAAATCTCTATGTCGAGGCGATGCTGCTCGCCGATGAGGCGCACGCCGCCTTTGCCGTGCAGCGCGACCTCGGGCGGGCCGGCGGTGATGCGGCGGCGCAGATCGGCCTTGCGTGCGAATCGCTGAAGACGACGACGCGACTGATGCACGTCATCGCCTGGCTGCTCCACCGCCGCGCAATGTTCGCGGGCGACCCGGGGGCAGGGCCGCACGACAGCGCGGCGCGGATCGGGCAGGCGGTCGCGGCCGACTGGGATATTTGCGCGAGCTTCGATGTATCGGTGCGCCGGATCGTTTCGGCGAGCGAGCGATTGTTCGAGCGGATCGCGATGCTGGAGGCCGGCTGGGAAGCGCCGGCGGTGGCGCCGGTACAGCAATTGCTGGCACGGCTCGAAGCGCGGCTTTGAGGCATTTAAGCCCCTCCTCTTCAGAGGAGGGGCAGCGAGACTTGGGAGCTTGCTCCCTAGGGTCAGGCGGCCTTCATCCACACGACGAGCGCGAAGCGCGCCCTGCGCGCGGGCAGCGTGCGGTGCGGGGTGAAGCGGTCGAGGAACAGCACCGTCCCCGCCGGGCACTCGGGCTGCACGCGCGGCAAGCCTGCGAGCCGCCATTCGGGGATTTCGAATCCGTCGTCGCCCTGTGACGCGAGCGGCGCGGGCTGGCGGCCCGCGGCAATCTCCAGGCCGCCGCGCTCCGGACCCGCATCGCTGAGCGGTATCCACGCAGTCACCACGACCTTGCCGCATCCGGTGCCGTCATCGCGCGCGACGTCGCTGTGCCACGCATGGCGATGCGCGGGAAAGCAGGCGATACTGGCGCGGACGCGCGCGATCTTTCCCGACAATTTGCGGTCGCCGAGCCGCTCGGCGGTCCCGATCAGTCGCGGATCGTTGACGAGCGCCTGCAATCGCGGCCCGCGATGCGCGTCGGTGCAGATCGCGGCGCGCAGCAGGTTCGCGACGCTGCGCTCGTGCGCAAACACCCGGTCGATCCGCTCGCTGAGCGGCGCGTCGGGACAGCTTTGATCGAAGGGCAGGTAGAGCGCGTGCGACACACGATCGATATGCTCGGCAATGTCGGCCTGCGCCGCGCGGATCAGTTCGGGGTCGAACAGCGGCACCGCGGCGTGGCCGTGCTCGGCAAAGAGCGCCCCATGTGTCACGACGCACGCCCGAAGGTCGTGATCGTTGGCCATTCGCCGGCGGTTTCGACGCGCGCGTCGATGCCATAGACCGCGCGCAACCGCTCGGTCGTCAGCACCTCGGCGGGTGCCCCGTCGGCGACGATCCGCCCCTCGTCGATCAGCAGCAGCCGGTCGCAATAGCGTGCCGCGAGCGTCAGGTCGTGGAGCACCGCAATCACCAGCGCGCCGCCGACGGCTTCGGCGCGCAGCATGTCCATGACGTCGATCTGGTGCCCCGGATCGAGGCTGGCGAGCGGTTCGTCGGCGATCAGCGCGGGTGCCTCGACCGCCAGTGCGCGCGCGAACAGCACGCGGGCGCGTTCGCCGCCCGACAATTCGGTCGCGATCCGGTCGCGCAGGTCGAGCACATCGGCGCGCGCCATCGCGCGCTCGATCGCGGCGGTGTCGGCATCGGCAATCCGCGACATCGGCGCGAGGTGCGGCAGCCGCCCCAGCCCGACAAGCCGCTCGACGGTCAACGGCCAGTGCAAGGTCTGCCCCTGCGGCACATAAGCGATGCGCCGCGCAAGCTCGGCGCGCGGCATCGCCGTGGCATCGGCGCCGTCAACGCGCACTGTCCCGGTTGCCGGCACCAGCGCGAGCATCGCACGCGCCAGCGTCGACTTGCCCGCGCCATTGGGGCCGACGATACCGGTCAGCGTGCCGGGGCCGAAATCGGCGCTGACATCGTGGACGACCGCGCGGCGGCCGAGCGTGACGCCGACATGATCAAGGGCCAGGCTCACCATAGCCGTCGCTCCCGCATCAGGTGGACAAGGAAGACCGGCACTCCCAGGAACGCGGTGACGACGCCCAGCTTCAGCTCGTTCGTCGTCGGGATGATCCGCACGCCCAGGTCGGCGAGTGTGAGCAGCGCCGCGCCACCGATCGCCGAGGGCAGCAGGATCGCCGACGGGCTGCGGTCGGTCAGCGGGCGGATCAGGTGCGGCACGATCAGCCCGACAAAGCCGATCGCCCCCGTCACGGCGACCGCGCCGCCCACCCCGATCGCGGTGCCGATCAACAGCCGCAGCCGGGTACGCCGCAGATCGGTGCCGAGCGCCTGCGCCGCATCCTCGCCCAGCGTCAGCGCGTCGAGCGCGCGTCCGTTCCACAGCAGCATCGCACCGCCGATCGCGATGCACGGCAGCGCGATCCACACATGTTCGAACGACCGGTTCTCGAGGCTGCCGAGCAGCCAGGTCATGATCTCCATCGCCGCGAAGGGATTGGGCGACAGGTTGAGCGCGAGGCTCGTCCCCGCGACCGCGAGCGTGCCCACCGCGATCCCGGCGAGGATTAGCGTCAGCGGGCTTTCGGCGCGGCCGGCGAGGACGAAAAGCAGCGCGAGCGAGACGAGCGCCCCGCCGGTCGCGAGCAGCGGCAGGACCAAGGCATGGATTTCGGCGAGCCCGAAATAGATTGCCGCCACCCCGCCGAGCGCCGCCGCGTTCGACGTGCCAAGCACCGAAGGCTCGGCGAGCGGGTTGCGCAAATAGCCTTGCAGTGCCGCCCCCGCGAGCCCGAGCATCGCGCCGACCGCGAGCGCGAGCAAGGTGCGCGGCAGGCGGAGATCGAAGAGGATGATCGACGCGACCCTGTCGCCGTCGCCGCTTGCGGCGGCGATCAACCGTGCCACCGACAGGTCGACCGCGCCGAACAGCAGCGACGCGACCGCGGCGGCGAGCGTCAGCGCCGCGAGCGCGGCAATCAGCGACCAGCGGGGCAGGGCAAAGCGGTTCATGATCGGTCCCCGTCGATGCGCGCGATCTGCGCGGTCATGCTGCGCGCCGCCTGTGTGTAGGCGGGGCTGCCGCATACGGTCCACGCCTGCGGGATGCTGATGCGCGGAATATCCTTGATCGCGGGATGGTGCAGCATTTCGCTGCCCTGATCGGTCACGACATCGGTCGCGCTCTCGACGATCAGGAAATCGGGCTCCGCCGCGACCATTTCCTCCAGGCTCAACTGCGACAGCGGCGGCTTGCCGAGCTTGCCCGCGAGATTGACCA
>NZ_DATFFD010000072.1:0-33971 GCF_035250425.1 Sphingopyxis sp. | reverse complement strand
GGCTCCGCAAGTTGAAGATACCGCACATCCTCCGTTCGCGACTGACGCACGGATTCAGGAACGATGCATATGCCCTCCTCCGCTGCCACCATCCCGACTGCGATTTGCAGCTCGCGGACTTCGTGCGTGATATTCGGTTCCCCGACGCCGATTCCTTCGTCCCCACGGGTGTCGGTGGCAACACGCAAGTCAAGGTCGATGCAACCGGCAACCAGATTCCATTCGCGAGCAAGTTCACTGCGACCTTGGGCGGACAATATCGCACGCCGTTGCTGGGCGGCGAACTGACGGCGGACGTCAACGCACTCTACAATGACGGTTTCTTCACCGAAGTCGATGAACAGCGGCGGCAGGGTGACTATCTGCTTCTGAATGCCAGCCTCTGCTGGGTTGCGCCCAACAAGGCCTATTCGGTCAGCCTATGGGGCAAGAATCTGGCCAATGAAGCCATCCTTTTGAGCCAGGACGGCACCGTTCACGCCACCGCGGCGTCGTATCAGTCACCGCGAACCTACGGCGTCACTTTGGGCGTCAAATTCTGATTCCGAATGGCGCGACGACATCGACGTCGCCGCGCCTTTTTCATCCTCCCTCGTTTGGAAGCGACCAACAAGGGCGAATGCCCTGCCCGCCGCCGTGATCCAGGGCAGCCGGATAGCCTTGCTGCGCCCGGCTGTTCCCGACCTGCGCGGCAAATGCGTATCGATTCCCTATGTCGCGCCCCCGCCCCGTCGCGGCATCCAAGCGGCATGATCGAAGCCTGTCCCGAGTGACCGTCTGGCGGCGCGGACGGTGCGCTCGGACGCCTTGCCGTGATGACCGGGCACACCCCGGTCCGAGCAATGGGAAAATCTCTGCGCGAATGGAGCCGACAGCTGGCCATTCCTGTGCCGGTTGGCCTGCTGCTTCGCGCGGCCGCATTCGGTACTCCGTCCATACCGATATATCGCACGCAAGACTGGCGTACCCGGCCTCGGGCTGGCAGGAGGCAGGGCTAAGGGCAACCGCCCCACAAGCAACCATGCAGGATTTGGCAAGATGGGCCGATCGCGAAATTTCGACCTCGACGAAGCGCTCGATCGGGCAACGCGCGAGTTCTGGGACAGGGGATATGCGGGAACGACAATCGACGATCTTGCCGTTTCGCTGGGGGTCGCAAAGCCCAGTCTCTATCGCGCGTTCGGGAACAAGCAGGCGCTCTTTGCTCGCGTGGTGGAGCATTTCGAGGCAGTCTATCTGTCATTCGTTGACGAGGCGCTTGCCGATCGTCCGGTCCGTCATGTTGTCGAAAGGCTGCTGGACGGAACCGTGCGGGCTTGCACGGGGGCTGCGACACCGCCCGGATCGCTCCTGACGCATGCCGCGCCGGCAAATTCACCCGAAGACCGGGCAATTCGGCAACTTCTTTCGGATCGGATAGAAGCCTATGAAACAAAGCTTGTGACACGGCTTACACAGGCGAAGGACGAATGCGACCTTCCCGATGCCTGCGATCCGGTTGCGCTTTCATCTTTCATCACGACCCATTGCTGCGGCATAGCGCTGCGAGCGAAGGCGGGCGTCGCAGCGGAGCAGCTTGCCGCAGAGAGCGCATTTGTGATGGCAGCTGTCCCCGCTTCGCGCTGCATCGAAGGCTCGGACCAGGTCGGCGCCGCCCGCAGCTGAGCTCACGGGCGCCCACCGCATGAAACCCTGGGCTCGCGAGGCCAAACGCACTTCCTGGATAAAAGGTCAGGCCCGATGTCCATAAAATAGCTCACGACGCGGCTCGGAAGGAGAAGCGATTGGTCCCGCGCTTCCTTTTCCGATGGGGAAGCACCAAAGGCGACGATGCCCAACCGCTATGTGCTCGTCGATGGAGGTTGCGGATTTTCGCATCACAGCCCAAGGTTAGAACATGAATCGGGAGAGATTCTTTGCTGTCCAGACCAGCAGCTGAACTCTACACTCCTGCGTGCAAGGAGCGAGCGGGATGAGCGCGCTCGATCAACTGCGGTCGATTATCGGCACGGGCCAGGAGGCCCCCATCGCCTCAACGATGAACTTCTGGCTCGCCGAGGTCGAACCGGGCTTTGACCGAAGCCGATGGCCCGGTTCGCGCGGAAGGCCGCGTGATGACCATGGGCCGGCGAACTGCTTTCGTCGAAGCGAAGTTGACCAACAAGTAGGGACGTCTTTGCGCGTCGGCAACGCCCACACTTCTCATCTCTCCGAACGAAAGGAGCAGCACCCGCGCCCGGATCCGGATAGCGCCGCCCGACAGCCGGCGCCTATCCCTCGTCGTCTTCTCCCGGTTCGCTCCGCTGGACGATCTCCTCTAATATCTCATCTTCCTCACGCGCCTCGCCCCCGATGTACGGCGGCGCGTAGCGGCTCAGCTATTTGCGTACGTGTCTCACCGGATTGACTCGGTGCCGACCCCGCCATATCGATATTTAATCGTCCGTATAAACAATGAGGCACGATAGGGCGGAATTTGGAAGGCGCCGCGTGGCAAGGCGAAGGGGGCCGGCCGTGCCGGGCAGCGTCCGGGAGAGATTATGAATTTCGAGTTCAGCGAAGAGCAAAACCAGCTTCGAGATAGTTTGAGATCCTATCTCGCCAAAGAGGTCGCCTTTGCCGCGCGCACTCGGATCAGTCGCAGCGAGCCCGGGTGGAGCTCCGATATCTGGCGCGACTTTGCGGACCGCCTCGGCATTCTCGGGGCAACGATAGGAACTTCCGCAGGCGGCCAAGGAGGAGGCGCCGTCGACGCCATGCTGATAATGGAAGAACTGGGCGAATGCCTCGCGCCCGTACCTTTCCTGGAGACCGCTATCATCGGCGCGACGCTGTTGGAGCGAAGCGGCGGACGGGCAAGCGAGCTCGCATCCATCGTAACGGGCGACGCACGCTACGCGTTAGCGTGGGGAGAGCCCGGCGGGCGCTACGATCCCTGCCATGTCGACACGCGCGCAGTGCGTACCGAAAAAGGTTGGATCTTGTCCGGCACGAAATCCGTCGTTGCGAGCGCACCGTGGGCGACCCATTTACTCGTGACTGCGCGCACGGGGGGTGCAACGAGAGATCGGGCCGGCATCTCCCTGTTTCTGATCGATGCCGAGCATCCCCAGCTGCGCAAGAGTGCATATCCGACGATCGATGGCCGCCGCGCCGCCGACATCGAATTTGACGGGGCAGAAATCGATCGCGGCGCGCTGCTTGGGATCGAGGGCGACGCGATCGACACGGTCGAATTCGCTTATGACGCCGCCATCGCAGCAATCGGCGCCGAAGCGATCGGTGTCATGCGGCGACTTGTCCAGGATACGATCGATTATTGCCGCACCCGGCGGCAGTTCGGTCAGCCCCTGTCCGATTTCCAGGCGCTGCAGCATCGGATGGTCGACATGTTCATGCAGCTCGAGATGGCGACCTCGGCAGTCTATCTCGCGACGCTCAATCTGGATGCCGCGCCCGTGGACCGCGCGAAGGCCTGTTCGGCGGCAAAGGTCACCGTCGGCCAGGCATGCCGCTTCATCGGGCAGAACGCCGTTCAGCTGCATGGCGGCATGGGCATGACCGACGAGCTGCCGATCGGTCATTATTTCAAGCGGGCGACGGTCATCGAGAGCGAGTTCGGCAGCGTCGATTATCATCTCGCGCGCTATTCGGCACTTTCACAACATCGCGGGGACAAGCCTTGAAGCTGTCGCTTTCCCCTGCCGAGGCAGAATTCGCGTCCGACGTGAGACGCTTCTTCGCCGAAGACTATCCCCAGGACATTCTGCAGCAAATGCGCGGGGGCGGCCTGCTCACGCGCGCGGACCATGTCCGCTCGCAGCAGGCGCTGCAGTCGCGTGGCTGGCTCGGCATCGGCTGGCCACGCGAGCATGGCGGACCCGGCTGGACGCCGGTCCAGAAATATATCTTCGAACAGGAGCTGGAGCGCGCGGGCGCACCGAATATCATCCCGATGGCGGTGATCTACATCGGTCCCATCATCTGCGCATTCGGGAACGCCGACCAACAGAATCGATGGCTATCCGATATTCTCGAATCGCGTGCGCTTTGGGCGCAAGGATATTCGGAGCCCGAGTCGGGCTCCGACCTGGCGAGCCTGCGGATGACGGCGGTCCGCGACGGTGACGATTATATACTCGACGGCACGAAGATCTGGACATCGGGCGCGCATTGGGCCGACTGGATTTTCTGTCTGGTGCGCACATCGCGAGAGGAGCGCAAGCAGGACGGGATTTCGCTGATCTGCGTTCCCCTCGACGCCATCGGCGTCCGCGTCGAGCCGATCAGGTCGATCGACGGCACCCATGAACTCAACCGGGTGCAGTTCGATCAGGTCAGAACGTCCGCCGCAAACCTCATCGGCGAAGAGGGACGCGGTTGGCACTATGCCAATGTCCTCCTGGGCGCCGAACGCCTGTCGTACGCGCATATCGGCAGCAAGAAAGCCGGCCTCGCCGCGATCCGCCGCATCGCTGCCGAACTGCCCGGCGACTTCGGCGGCACGATGCTTGCCGAACCGGCATTCCGCGACCGGCTCGCCCTCTTGGACATCCGGGTTGCCGCGATCGAGATTTCGGTCCTGCGCGCTTTGACCGGCGAGACGGGGCCCGCGACCATCTCCTCGCTGAAGATCGCCTGCACCGAGGCAGCGCAGGCCATCACCGAACTGTGGCTCGAACTCGCCGGACGCTATCGTGCGCCTCTTCTCGACCGGAATCGCCCCGACTGGTCATCGGCGGTACCGGCGGCGTTCCGGTTCGCGGCGCCGCAGACCGCTTCCTATTTGTTCGAGCGTGCGCAGACCATCTACGGCGGAGCGAGCGAGGTCCAGAAGAACATCATCTGGCGCCACCTCGCGCGGGGCAACATGATCCCGCGCCCCGGTCAGTAAGCCCGGCTGGGAGGACAGGCGATATGGATCTGGTCTGGAGCACAGGGGACCGCGCGTTTCGGGGTGAAGTTCGCGCCTTCCTCGACGAACATCTCACGGACGACCTGCGCGACGCGGGGCGATGGATGACCAGCGTCTACGCCGACCATGCCCGCGCGCGGGGCTGGCAGAAGAAACTCCATGCCAGGGGCTGGGCCGCGCCGGCGTGGCCGCGCGAATATGGCGGCGCGGGATGGAGCGTATCGCAGCGCTATATTTTCGCGCGCGAGCGGGTCGCCGCGGGCGCTCCTCCGGTGTCGCCCATGGGCATCCAGATGTGCGGGCCTGCCATCATCGGCTTCGGGAGCAAGGCGCAGAAGACATATTTTCTTCCGCGCATGCTTTCGGGCGAACATCTCTGGTGCCAGGGCTATTCCGAGCCGGGCGCGGGTTCGGATCTCGCGGCCTTGCAGATGTGTGCGGACGACGACGGCGACGCCCTGATCGTCACCGGCCAGAAGAGCTGGAGCACGCACGCCCATATCGCCAACTGGGGATTTTTTCTCGTCCGGACCGGCCGGTTTGAGCGGCCGCAGCAGGGCATCACCTTCCTGCTCGTCGACATGGGAAGCGAAGGAGTCGGGGTGCGGCCGATCATCTCGCGGACGGGCGAGCATATCCAGAACGAGATATTTCTCGACCATGTCCGCGTCCCGAAGGCGAATATCGTCGGCGCACCTGGCGAGGGATGGACCGTTGCAAAATATCTTCTCGAGTTCGAGCGAGGCGGGGTTGCCTATGCTCCCGAGTTGCAGGAGCGGCTCGGCCAGATCGAAGCGGCCGCCGAGGCTGCCCCGGGGATGACGGCCGGCCTTTCGCCCGCGACCCGAGGTTCCAGCGTCGTCTCGCCGACGCGCGCGTCCGTCTCGCTGCGCTCGAGATATATGAGTTCCGGGCCATGTCGGAGGCGGCACAGGGTCGATCGCCGGGACTGTCGGCATCGGTGATGAAGATCTGCGGGACCGAATTGCAACAGCTGACGACTGAACTCGGCCTGTTGGTGGCAGGACCGCATGGCATCGCCTATCAGCCAGCTGCGGGTCTGCCGGGGGGACCCGTGGTTTTTCCAGCCGCCACCACGCTGTCGGGGTCGCGGTTCGCGGCGGTCGCACCGCTTCGCTATCTCAACGAGCGTGCCGGATCGATCTACGCGGGATCGAACGAGATCCAGCGCAACATCATCGCGAAAGCGCTCGGTCTCTAGCGGCCTTGCACCATTGGCGGCACGATATGCGGCCTTGTCATGATCGAGTGCGACACGCCGGCCTGCCGGCGCCGATGCGCGGCCCTGGAGCCGAGGGCCGGAAACGAATGAAGAGGATAAGGACGTGACAGGTCTCAGGAATTTCCGCGATATCGCCGCATCGGCGGGAAACGGCAGGTTGCGGCGGGATATCCTCTTTCGCAGTGCGCATCTCGCGCGGCTCGACGAGGCGAGCACCGCCGACATTACCACGCGGCCGTGGGCCGCGATCGTCGATCTTCGCTATCCCGACGAGCAGCGCCGCGACCCTTCACCATGGCCCGAGACATTCGCCGCAAGGCGCCTGTCGGTCGGGAGGAGCGCAGCGACCGATGCCCCGCACCACGCGATGATGGACGCCGCGCGCGGTGGCGGCGGCCGGATCGAAGAGGCTTACCGGAGCTTCTATGCAGCGCTGCCCCACGATCCCCTCTATCGCCCGCTGTTCGTCGAGGCCGCGCGTGTCATCGGCGAAAGCGACGGCCCCGTGCTCATCCACTGCACGGCCGGCAAGGACAGGACCGGCGTGCTTGCCGCCCTGCTCATGAAGCTCCTGGGGCTATCCAATGACGAGATCATCGCCGACTATCTCCTCTCTTCCGCCATCGCGACCGAGGAGTTCATCGCCGAGATCCGTCGGCGCGACGCGGCGACCGACGCGTCTCCCCTCGGCGATGATGCCATCCAGGCTCTGCTTGGCGTCGAGCCATCCTATCTGGAGGCAGCCTTTGCCGCGATTGCGGCAGGTAGCGGATCGGTCGAGGGCTATTTCCTCGAACATGGCCTGTCGGCAAACGATCTCGCGAGGTTTCGCGCCCGCCTGGCCGCCTGAGGGCGCGCGATCAGCACGGCAATTTAATTGTTCAATCAAACAAGCCTTGCAATTGATCGTCGCCTTCGTCACACCGGCCAGGCACCGCAGCATGAGCGTGCGGGCATGGAACAGCGGCACAGCCGCGGGAGAGAGGATCGGCGGCCGCCGACTGCGGCACCTTCGCCCTCATTCGCGGCCTGGCTCTTCATCCACGCCGGCGTTCGGCCTCCCGGGCCGTCCGGCCCCGGAGGAGACGAGACTTGGATCCCTTGGTTCGCAGAGAAGATTTCGACGGCTGGTCGCAGCTCGTCATCAATCGTCCCTCGAAGCTGAATGCCCTGACCGTCGATCTCTTCCGCGAGTTGCGCGCCCATATCGAGCTGCTTGGGGACGACGAGCGGGTCCGATGCGTCGTCGTGCGCGGCGCGGGCAAATGCTTCTCGGCGGGGCATGACCTCGGCGATATCGCCGACGGCGAGCCCGTGCCGTCGCGGGGTTGGCATAGCGAAACGCTGCGTCTGCTCGAAAGGCTGCCGAAGCCCGTGATCGCAGCGGTACATGGTCATTGCTACACGGGTGCGCTCGAGGTCGCTCTCGCATGCGACTTCATTCTCGCAGCCGACAATGCGCGCTTCGGCGACACCCACGCCAAATGGGCGCTCACCCCGGTCTGGGGCATGAGCCAGCGCCTGCCGCGGCGCGTCGGCATCGCGGCGGCGAAACGTCTGATGTTCACGTGCGACATGATCGACGCCGCCGAGGCCTTGCGGATCGGACTTGCCGAGCGGGTCGTGCCGCTGCGAGATTTCGACGAGGAAGTCGAGGCTCTCGCGATACGTATCGCGGCCAACTCGCCATTCTCGCACCGTGCGAACAAGCGCCTTCTCGATGCGACGGACGCTCGGCCGCTCGATGCCGGCCTCGCCTGGGAAGTGATGGAAAGCGAAGGTGCGGGCCCCGACATGAAGGACCGGATCACGGCGTTCACCGGCAAGAAGAGCTGAGTGGTGAACGGGAATTTTGGACCCGAACTGGAACGATTTCGTGCCGAGGTCGGCGCCTTTCTCGACGCGGCGCCCACCGATGCGTTCCGCGCGGCCAGCCAGAAGACCACGGGCGTCTTCGCCCCCGTCGAGGACGCCATGGCCCGGCATCGCATCCTGCCCGGCGACATCATAATGCAGAGCATCTGGCGAATGACGCCCCGGCACGGGCGCGCGCGGATCGACTGCCCCTGCCGGGAATATTTTGGGATCGATCAAGACCCGATCGTGCGCGCCCGGCGCTTCTATCGCGCGGTCGAAGCCATGGCGGCCGCATCCGGCCGTGCCCGAGCGGCCGGGGTCGATCTCGATCTTCCCGCGCGGCGGGCCTAGGTCCTTGCCACGCTCGTCCGCCCGGGTTGGCGCCCTCCTCACCGTCGCCGCCATTATCTGCGGCAATGCGGCGCCGCCGATGATTTACGACGCCCTCGCGCCCGTGCTGCCGGCGATCGCGCGGCACTTCGGCGGCGGAACGGCCGGCGAAGCGGTCGCACAGGCCACAATTGCCGTCGCGACACTGGGAATGGGCCTTGCCGGTCTGGTTGCTGCTGCGCTGACGCTCCGCTTCGGCTTTCGGCGCACCATGTTCGCGGCCTGGCTGCTGTTCGGCCTGTTCGGGACGATCGGGATCGTGGGCCTGCCCGCGCCAGCGCTGCTGGCAAGTCGCTTCCTCCTCGGGCTCGCCGGCGGCGCGCTGATGGCGATCGCAGGCATCGCCGTTGCGGCGCGCTATGCCGGAAACGAGGCCGCGCGGGCGAAAATGATGGGCATCAACCTGTCGGTCGGTCCCTTCACGGCGATCGGATTTCTCTTCATCGCGGCGGCGCTCGCCGAAATCTCCTGGCGTACGCCCTTCCTGATGCACGCGGCGCTCGGCGTCATCGGCATGGTGCTCGTCGCGAATGCCGAGCTTCCGCCCGTGCCGGGAGCCGACCAGAGCAAGCCCGTGTCTGCCTGGCGCGCCGTCGTGCCGGCCGCTCCCGCCTATCTCGTCATCCTCGCGGGTCTTGTCGTCTCGAACCTTTTCAGCGTCCAGATCGCCTTCCTTCTGGCCTCGAGAAATCTCGGCGATCCCGGCACGGTTGCCAGCATCCTCTCGACGATGCTGTTCGCGCTGGCGGCCACCTACATGCTGTTCGGATCGATCCATCGCCGTCTCGGACCCGGGAGGACGGTCATGCTGGGGATGGCCTTCTTCGGGGTTGGCGCCCTCCTGTGCGCGGGCTCGCATTCGCTCCTCTCCACCGCCGCAGGGATGATCTGCTCGGGTATCGCGATGGGGCTGACGGTCGGCGCGGCGATGACGATGATCATCGATCGCTGTACGCCGGGGGGGACCCCGATCGCGCTCGGCCTGGCGACGACGATGATCTACCTCAGCGGGGCGATTGCCCCCATGATATTCGTGCCGCTTCGCCCGGTCGTGGGATATGACGGGCTCTATTATTTATGCAGCATCGCCATCGCGATCGGTATCCTGGCGGCGGTGGCTCGGCGGACCTTGGTCTCCCGCAGATCAGCCCTACATCGGACCGGGGCTTCAGCCGAACGGGCGTAGCCCGCAACGCGTCCGATTCGAACTCTGCCCGCCTCGCCGATCGACAACGGTCGCGGTTTCCGGACGTTCGAACACTATCCAGCCCGTTCGATTTGACTTTGTTTGTTCGAACGATTAAATCCTTAAACGATCATTTAAACAACGATCGGGAGAGCGGTTCGATGGCGAGAATACACCCCAACACCCCCATCATCGTGGGCGTCGGACAGGTGGTCGACCACTGGGACGGCGCCGACGCCGCCGGCGCCCCCAGCCCGCTTGGCCTCCAGGTCGAGGCCACCCGCCGGGCGCTTGGAGACAGCGGCGCTCCCGCCAAGCTCACGGCGCTGATCGATGGGGTCGTGGTCGTCCGCTCGATGCTCGACTCGGTCGAAGGGAGCAAATATCCCTTTGGCAGATGCGCGAACCCGCCAGCCTCGCTCGTGGAGGCGCTCGGCCTGAACTCGGCTTGCTGCATCTACTCGGCGGTGGGGGGCGATCAGCCGCAAGCCCTCGTGAACGAGGCCGCGGAGGCGATTTTCTCGGGCGACGTCGATGCGGTCCTTCTTGCAGGATCGGAAGCGACGGCGGCCATGAAGACGGCGCTGAAGAAGCGCGTGAAGCTCGACTGGTCGAAGAGCGCCGACGGCGCATGGCAGGACCGCGGACTCGGCGCCGAATTGCTGTCGGCTTTCGAAATCGCGAACGGCCTCGGCGCACCAACACAAACCTATCCCGTGTTCGAGAACGCCCTTCGGTCCCGGCTCGGCATGAGCCGGGACACCTACGCAGCCATGATGGCCGATTTGTGGGCGCGCTTCGCTGCTGTCGCGCGCGACAATCCCCATGCGCAATTTCCCGAAGCGAAAGCGGCCGACTTCTTGTCCACCCCGTCGAGGGAAAATTACCGGGTCGCCGATCCCTATCTCAAATGGCATGTGGCGCAGGACGCGGTCAACCAAGGCGCGGCCGTCATATTGACCTCGACCGGCGCGGCGAAAAAGGCCGGGATCGATCCCGAGAAATGGATCTATCTCCACGGCTATGCGGCGCTCCACGACCAGGCGATCACCGACCGGCCCGACCTCTCGCGATCGAGGCCGATCGCGGGCGCGCTCGCGGGGGCGCTCGCCATGGCGGACCGCACCGTCGACGAGATCGCGCATCTCGACCTTTACAGCTGTTTTCCCTGCGCGGTGCTGATCGCCGCGGAAGCGCTCGGCATCGACTGGCGCGCGCGCGATTGCACGGTGACCGGCGGGCTTCCCTTCTTCGGAGGTGCGGGGAATAACTACGCGATGCACGCCATCGCAACGATGGCGGAGCGGCTCCGCGCCAACCCGGACGATTTCGGCCTGTTGCTCGCCAACGGCGGCTACCTCTCGAAGGAAGCGGCGGGCGTCTATTCGACCCGGCCGAAGCCCGACTGGAAACCGCGAACGGCAGAGACCGGGCAGGACGCGATCGACGGCGCCGCCGCGCCGCCGCTTCTTCGCGAGACCACCGAGGCGACCGTCGAGACCTATACGGTTACCTGGAAGCGCGGCCACCCGTCGCGCGGCTTCGTTATCGCATCCAACGACAGGGGCCGGGTGCTCGCCCGCGTCCGCACCGGGCATCGCGCGACGCTCGAGACGCTCCACCGCGAGGACCCGATCGGCCGCGAGGTACGGATCGTCCACGAGAATGGCGTCAATTTTCTGGAAGCCGCCAACGGTCTTGCGCGTCCAGGACCGGCAAAAGGGCTTTGCGCGCGGCGCTTCGAGCATGTTGTCGTCGAGCGGGATGATCATATCCTGAAGGTGACGCTCAACCGTCCCGACGCGATGAACGCGCTCTTCAGCGCCGTCCACTTCGAGCTTCATGAGATCTGGGATGAATTCGAGCGCGATCCCGACCTCTGGATCGCGATCGTCACCGGCGCGGGCGATCGCGCCTTTTGCGCCGGCAACGATCTCAAGGTGACGGCCAAGGGCGGGGATCTTTCGATGCCCAAATCCGGCTTTGCGGGGCTTTGCGAACGGTTCGACCGGACGAAGCCCGTCATCGCGGCGGTAAATGGCGTCGCGATGGGCGGCGGGCTCGAGATCGTGCTGGCGTGCGATCTCGCGGTGGCTGAGGAAAGGGCCCGCTTTGCCCTCCCCGAGGTTCGTGTCGGCCTTTATGCGGCCGCCGGCGGGGTTCAGCGCCTGACGCGACAGATCGGACGGAAGGCCGCGATGGAGCTGATCCTGACCGGCCGGCATTTCGACGCCGCCGAAGCGCTCGCGCTCGGGATCGTCAATCGCCGGGTCGAGGACGGCGGCGCCCTCGCGGCGGCCTATGCGCTCGCGGCCCAGCTCATGGAAAATTCGCCCTCCGCGATCCGCGCGTCGAAGGAGGCGCTCAACAAGATGGAAGAACTGGAAGAACTGGAAGCGGCGCTCGCCGCCAACCCGCGCATCTTCGGCAAGCTGATGCGGACCCGCGACTTTGCCGAAGGCGTGACCGCCTTCGCCGAGAAGCGCAAACCCGAATGGACCGGCGCATGATCGCGGCCGGCGACAACAAGCGCCTGCTCGAGGGGGTGAAGATCGTCGATCTCACGAGCGTGGTTTTCGGTCCCTATTGCACGCATATCCTGGGCGAGCTCGGGGCCGAGGTCATCAAGGTGGAGGCGCCGGTAGGGGGAGACAGCTTCCGCTGGTCCGGCAAGGCGGCGGCGACGCACGGCATGGCGCCGGCCTTCATGGCGATCAATCGCGGCAAACAATCGATTGCGCTCAATCTCAAGGCTCCGGCGGATCTCGAGACGATGCGGACGCTTCTCGCAGACGCCGACGTCTTCGTCCTCAACGTGCGCGGCAAGGCCGTCGAACGGCTCGGCCTCGAATATGAGGCGGTGAAGGCGATCAACCCCGAGATCATCTACGCGCATTGCGTCGGCTTTGGCCAGGAGGGTCCCTATGCCGATCTCCAGGCCTATGACGATGTCATCCAGGCGGCGACGGGTACGGCCACGCTGCTACCGCGCGTCGACGGCAATCCGCGCGCGCGATACTTGCCGTCGCTGATCGCCGACAAGGTGGCCGGTCTTCACGGCGCCTATGCCGTTCTTGCGGCCATCATCCACAAGCTGCGCACGGGCAAGGGTCAGATGGTGGAAGTCCCGATGTTCGAGGCCTTCACCAACTTCATGCTTCTCGAGCATCTTGCCGGGCTGACCTTCGACCCGCCGAATGCGCCGGCGGGCTATTTCCGCCAGATCGATCCCGACCGCCAGCCTTTCCCGACCCGCGACGGCTATATCAGCATCGTGGCCTATACTGACGAAGCGTGGCCCCGGGTGTTCGAGGTGCTCGGCAAGCCGGAGTTCATCGAGGACGAGCGCTTCGCAACCCGCAAGCTGCGCACCGTGAACCTGCCGCTGCTTTACCAGGAAATGGCGAGACTCACGCCTGGCTTCACCACCGCCGAGCTCGTCGAGCGATGCCACGCGGCGCAGCTGCCGGCGCAGCCCGTTCGCGATCTCGCCGACATTTTGGACGATCCGCATCTCGCCGCCACGGGCTTCTTCTCGCGCCAGGAGCATCCAACCGAGGGCGCCCATTTCGCGATGGCGCACCCCGTCCGCTTCGGGGTCGAGATCGGTCCGGAACGCCGGCTTGCGCCCCACCTTGGCGAGCATGGCGATTCCATTCGCGGCACGGCGGACCCGTAATCGGCCCATGCCGGGCAATGTGGAGTCCCGGTCCGGCGCACCGCGCGCCGCGACGGCGACGCGGATTCTCGAGGCCGCCCGCGCGCTGATGACCGAAGAGGGGCTGCTCGAGGTGTCGCTTGCGGAAATCTCGCGGCGCGCCCGGACGAATGTCGCGCTCGTCAGCTACTATTTCGGCAGTCGCGAGGGGCTGATGCTCGCGCTCGCCCAGGCCGACGCGGCACGGGCCCTTCGCGATCTCGAGCGCCTGCTTGGCTCGGACCTGTGCGCCGCGGCAAAGCTGGAGATGCACATCAAGGCCCTCGTCGAGGCCTATTATGCGCGTCCCTATCTGCACCGTCTGCTCCAGAAGCTGCTTCGCGAGGGATCGGCCGAGGTCTCGCGGCAAATCGGCGACCAGTTCGTGGCGCCGGTCGCCCAGGCACGGCGCCGGATCATCGCGCAGGGTATCGCCGACGGCGAATTTCGCGACGTCGATGCCCGCTTCGTCAGCCTCATCATCGACGGGGCGTGCGCGCACCTCTTCTCCTCGGCGGAGGGCCGCCGCGCGGTCATCGGCCATGGCAGGCTCGATCGCGCGCTCGTCGATAACCACGCCCGGACCGTCGCGGACCTCGTGACGGGCAGTCTCCGGCCGCAAGCGACGTCAAATCCGAGGGCGGGCTAAAAGTCCAGGACGTCGAGCATCGTTCCTGCGGGCGCAGCGCAAGCATTCGCCGGCCGTCTCGCCAATCGGGTCATGCGCGGGAGCAGCCCCTGGGAGGATGCTTCCTGCCGCTCGAGCAGCCTGACGTGGTTGCCTTCGGCGAACGCGCAGAGAAAGGCTTCGCGCGGTCCGTTGGCCGGAACCGGCGCTGCCGCCGGCATCGGCCGCCATCCGAGCGCGTCCGCCGGACATGCCCCGCCAACCCCCGCGAGCAGCGGCGCGAGGAAAAGCCGCGCCGCCGTCATGGCCGCGGTCGGGTTGCCGGGCAGCCCCAGCACGTGGCTGGCCCCGAGGCGCCCGTACCACAGCGGCTTGCCCGGCCGGATCGCGACGTCCGAGAATCTTGGCACGAGACCCGCTTCAAGGAGCGATGTGCGGGAGAAATCCCGGTCGCCGCGCGACGCGCCCCCGAGGATCAGGACGACGTCTTCCTCCGCGTCCCGGCAAAAGAGCGCGATCGCGGCCGCATCGTCGCCGGCCCGGGCGAAGCGCTGCGGCACGCCGCCCCAAAGGCGGGCGAATTCCGCGATGGCGACGGACAGGCTGTCGGGGATCGCATTGCAGCTCGCCGCGGCCTTCCCCGGCGCCGCGAGTTCGTTCCCGGTCGCGAGAATCGCGACCGAGGGACGCCGCCACAATTCGAGATCGCTGCGATCGCCGCCGGCCGCGGCCACGAGCGCCGCTGGCGTCATCAGCCTCCCGGCTTCGAGAAGGATTTCGCCGGCCCTGAAGTCCGAGCCGGCGCGGCGGATGTGCAGTTTACCCGAAGACGTCCGCGCGACCGTCACATCGGCGCCGTTCACGTCGCAATATTCGATCATTGCGACCCGTTGCGCCCCCGCGGGAACGGGAGCGCCCGTCATGACCCGATAGGCCTCGCCCGGACCCACGCTGTGTCCGGCCCGGTCCCCGGCCATGATCGCGCCAAGCGACCTGAAAATCCCGTCTGCGCCGCGGGGTGGTCCGAGCGCGTAACCGTCCATGGCCGCGACGTCGCGCCGCGGACTGTCGATCCCGGCAAGCACCGGCCGGGCGAGGCGCCGCCCCCCAGCCCCGGCGAGCGGGGCCGTCTCGACGCCGAGCGGCACGGCGTCCTCGGCCAGGATCGCGCACGCGTCGTCGAAGGCGATGTTGACCGCGCACGGCCCCTCGCCGGTCGCGGCAAATGATGCGGCGCCGGGCACGCCTATCCGAGCGCTTTCGGTGTCGTGCCGCTCGACACAGCGCGCCTCAATCTTCCGCTGCGATGATCACGCGCAGGCCGTCGAGATGTCCGGCAAATGCGATCTGACAGGAAAGGCGCGAGCGGGCATCCCGGTAGGCCGACGTGTCGAGAAGTTCATGTTCCTCTTCTCCGGCGGGATCGAGGCGCTCCCCTCCGGTCTCGACATGGACGTGGCATGTGGCGCAGGAAAGACACCCACCGCATAGGGCCTGGAGCTCGTCGAAGCCCGCGTCGCGGATGATCTCCATGACCGACAGACCGTTTTCTCCCTCGATCTCGTGCTCGCTACCATCGCGCGTCACGACCACCAGTTTCGCCACCCGAATTCTCCAGTCCATTCTCGATTGTCGTAGCGGCCGTCCCGGCCGGCCGCGTCACCCGGCGTTCAACCGCGCCGGACGGGCACCGCGTCCGGGCATCGAATGATAAAGCCGGTCGTCCGGACCTCCGCGGGATCGGCGGCGAGGACCATGTCGGGCAGGTTGGACGTCATCGAACGAAGCACATGGGCAAAACTCTGTCTCGCGAGCTGCTGGCCCATGCAGGCGTGCGATCCGGCGCTGAAAGTCAAATGCGGGGTACGCTTGCGGTGGATGTCGAAGCGATTCCCGTCGGGCCATATCCGGGGATCGCGGTTCGCGACGCCGAAGATACCGTAAAGGCTTGATCCGGCCGGGATCGCGACACCGGCGAGTTCGGTATCATGCGCCGCGGTGCGGGGCAGCACGAAACCGGAGGGCATCCAGCGCGTCGCTTCCTCGATCGCCGCCGTCGATAGCGACGGGTCGGCGACGACCTCGCGGTACTGGTCGGGGTGCAGCATGAGCGAATAACCGATATTCGCCACCTGGCGCCACGTCGTCTCGATACCGGCAGGGAGGAGAAAGCGGCAGTAGACTATGATCTCGCGAGCGGAGAAGCGCAAGCCTTCGCGCTCGGCCTCGCTCATCAGCGACATGAGATCGCCCTTGTCGAGATCGCCCTTGGCCTTTCGCTCCTCGTACACCTTCCCGAAATAGTCGTCGAGTTCGGCAGCGGCCCGCCCTGCCGCCTCGAAATCGCGCGGTCCGCCGAACACCGCTTCGCCCAACCCCACGAAATAGCTGAGGTCGACCATTTCTATGCCGATGACGCGCGCCATGCTCATGTAGAGGAGTGGAAGCGCGAGATCGCGGCAAAGATCCGCAGGCTCTCCTTCGTCGATCATGCCGCGAATGCGCTGCGACAGGAACTCGGCGAGCGGCGCGATGGTATCGTCGGCGAGTTCGGTCAGGAAGCGCCGCGAGAAGACCTCCTGCTCGAACAGCCTGCGCATCGCCTTGTGGGCGGCGCCATCGAGTTCGTTGACGAAGGTGAAACCGGGGTTCTGCGCGTCGCCATGTGCCCCATAGGCCCCTTCGTTCACGAAGTTCGCCGGATCGAGAACCATCGCCTTCAGCGCGCTGTAGCCGACCACCGCAAAATTGGGGAGCGACAGGTCGCGCCCGAACCCGTTATAGACCTCGAGCGGTCCGTACCGCCCGTTGGCATAGGGTATGACGTCCTGGCCGGCATCACGAAGCATGCCGAAATGCGAGAACGGGTCGATCGAGACCGCCGGATCGAGGCCCGGAACCCCGTGGTCCGCCGACCGCAGCTGTTCGTCGGGTATATTCCTGATCACCTCGTCCATGCGGCGCATCGCGGCCCGGTCGAGGACCTGGTTCTCCGAAATTCTTTCAATCGTGCCAACGGACATGGCGGCCATCCTCTCTCGTTCCGGTTTTCAGAGGCGCGGCGAAGCCGCGCCCCTGCCCCCTCGTCCTCAGAATTTGCGCGAGAGGCGGACGCCCCATGTACGCGGCGGGCTGTAATTCCCCATGAAGCCGATGCCGAAGTTCGTGACATTCTGCTTGTAGAGCACGTCGAAGGCGTTGTTGAGGAACGCGGTGAGGCGGGTCATATCCGACGCGTCCGAGATCGACGCCGAGAAGTTGACGATCTCGTACGGCTTCTGGCGCTCTGGCGGCGACTGATTCTCATAGCGGAGCACCACCGAGGAGCTGTGCATGATATTCGCCTCGAGCCGCAGCGACGAGAAGAGATCGCCGCCGAGATCGAACTCGTTCGAGATGCCCGCGTTGATGGTGAACTTCGGCGCGCGCGGAAGCTGGCTGCCGTCGAGGTCGACGAACGCCTGCGTGACCGAGTCGAACGCGACGAAATTGTCGAACACCGCATGCTGCAGCGTGGGCGCGACATGAAGATCGAGCCCGGGAGTTGGCGTCCAGCGCAGCTCGGCCTCGACACCGTAGATCTTCGCATTGGCATTGCGCACGACCGTCGTCGTCGGGGGCACGTTCTGGGTGATCTGGAGGTTCGTATAGTCGTAGTACCAGCCAGACATGTTGAAGGTCACGGTCCGGTCGGCGAACTGCGACTTGATACCCGCTTCGAAGGCGCTGATATTTTCCGGCAGATACAGCGGCTGGATCGAACCGTCACCGCCAGGCAAGTTGCTGCCGCCGGATTTATAGCCTTTCGACCATTGGACGTAGGTGCTCACGTCATCCGAGAGGTCGAACTTGAGCGCGATCTTCGGGATGAGTTTTTCGCCCTTGCTGGCGAGGTCGCCGCTGAACGCGGGTACGACCGGGTCCAGCGAGAAAATCTGGGTGAACTTGTTGTCCTCGTGATTGAGACGGAGCCCCAAGTTCAGCGAAACCACATCGGAGAAGCGATAATCGAGGTCGACGAAGGCAGCGAGGTTCCTGATACGCACATCCTGTCCGAGATTGATCGTTGCCCCCGTCGGCAATCCGGCCGCCGGTGCCAGGTCGGCACCAAGCGAGACCGGGAGGTTCGCGTAATATTTCTCGTCGAAGAAAAAGAGCCCGACGAGCCAGTCGAGATTGCCCGACTTGCCGACGACGTTGAGTTCCTGGCTGAAAGCCTTCGACTTGCGAACGAAGTCGGAGACATATTGATAGTCCAGCGTTGTCCCGTCGGCATCGACCTGCGCATGGCTGTTGTGATCGATGTAACCCGTCAGCGACTTCAGCGAAACGTCGTCGGAGATTTCCCAGTTGAACGTGTTCGAGGCGATGAATGTCTCGCGACGCCCCGTGTGCGGATAGTCGGCGAGCATTCGATTGGGCTCGGTGGTGTAGGTGCTCGCCGGGAATATCATCGTCGAGAGGGGCTGCTGGTAGCCAACGCCGGCGGTATTGCGTTCATAGCGGATCGACGCGTCGTTCCGGATGTTGGAGCCTTCGGGTTCGATCGCGATCGCTAGGCGGCCATAGGTCGCGTTCACGCCGTTGATCCGCTGCCCATTGTTCAGGACCTTGACGTAGCCGTCCTGCTTTTCGCGGCCGCTGCTGAGGCGCACCGATATGCCCGGCGCGAGCGGGCCGGAGAGATAGCCATTGATTCCGATGGCATCGCGCGAGCCCGTCGAAATCTCGACCTTGCCCTCGAACTCGTCGGTCGGCGCCTGCGAAATGAAGTTTACCGCGCCGCCTGTCGCGTTTCGGCCGTAAAGCGTGCCCTGCGGCCCGCGAAGCACTTCGACCCGGTCTAGGTCAACCGCCCGGAACGTCGCCATGTCGGAGCGCGGGAGATAGATGCCGTCGACATAGAGGGCGACGGTCGGCTCGGTCGCGCCGGAATCGACGTTCGAGCCGGCGCCGCGGATCGTGATGAGCGTCGTGCCAAAATGCTCGCCCCAGTTGAGGTTCGGAACCACCTTCGAGAGATCGCGAATATCGGATATGCCCTGCGCCGCAAGCGTGTCCCCCGACACGGCCGAGATCGATGCCGGAACATCCTGGAGCGATTGCGACCGCTTCATAGCGGTCACCACGATGTCACCATTGCCGAGGATCTCGCCCTCGGCAGGCGGGGCTGCCGCCTCCTGGGCATGCGCCGCAGCCGGCAAGGCACCTGCGGAGACCGCCACGATTGCGACGGCTGCCTTCAGCATCGATTTATATTTGGTCATTTCAAACCCTCCCTATGGCCGCGGATGCGCCGGAGCGCAGCTTGTCCGGCCTGGCTTTTGCCGCTTGCAACCGGGCGTGTCGCTGGAGAGACGGGAAGGAGAAGGCGCGCTCCACCGGCGCGGGGCGCGTGGGCTCGGCTCCGAATCTGCTACTCCCAAATCTCCGGCTCTGGCGTCCGATCGATCCGAATTTGTTACAATTACTGTCCTATGTCAACTTGATTTCCGACGGGCTTGTTCTACCGTCGCAAGGGTGTGAAAATGGCGGGAAAACCATGGCGGGCCGCGCAGTGGGGCCGCGCAGAAACGGGGAACAAGATTGTGGCAGAGACGAAAAACGCGAAGCCGAAGAGCCGAGTCACGCGGCAGAATGTCGCTGCGACCGCGATCGAGTGTTTCAGGCGCTACGGCCTGCATCGTACGTCGATGAACGACATCGCCGACGCGTTCGGCGTCTCGCGCCAGACGCTCTACCGGCTCTTCGACAGCCGCTCCGCCCTGCTCGAATATATCGCGACCCAGCGCGTCGAGCTGCTGACGAGGAATCTTGCGAAATACCTTGCGAAGTACGAGCGATTGCCCGACGCGCTGGTCGACGGAATGGCCCATTCGATCAAGCTCGGCCGCGAGGACGAACTGCTGGCCGAAATCGTCCGCCAGGAAGGCGACGAGCATTTCACAACCTTCCTGTTCGGAGGCACGAAAGAAGTCCAGGCCGCGATGCTCGAGGCCTGGCAGCCGCTGCTTCGGCGCGCGCGCGACGAGGGGCAGCTGGCCGACGATGTCACCGACATCCAGATCATCGAATGGCTGAGCAATGTCGGTGCGTTCCTCAACACGCGCCCCGACTATGTCGAGGAAGACCACCGGCGTATCTTGCGGCAGTTCGTCCTGCCGTCATTGCGAATTTAGGCGACGAAGCCCGGACGGCTGAACGGTTCCTGCACCAGCTTGGCATTTTCGAACCGGTTGGGACCGTTGGTCAGCGCCGCACCCTCGACCCAGAAGGGCCATTCGGTCGCATTGCGGGGATTGAGGATCGTCTCCACGCTGCCGCCGCCGACGCGATCGCCGCACGTGACGCGGCAGGGCATCGACAGTTCGAAATGTTTCCCCTCGAGGGCCATCACGACGCTGCCAAAGCCCTTCGCCTTGAACGTCATTTCGCCGAGGGTCGGTTCATACACGACGACCTTGACGCCCTTCGGCGAAATGCCGTCGCCGAGTGCGACCGAGACTTCCGCATCGAGCACCTCGGCAAGATAGGTCACGCCATCGATGACGAGATAGGCACAGGGCATCGAATCGCCCGAGCGCGTGCGACCGTCCTGAAAGCCGAAACTGAAGTTCGGACCGAATGAGCCGCCAAGCCACCAGCCGGCATAAAGATCGCCGCGCGGATTGTGGAGCAGGCGCGTTCCCCAGCTATGATCACGATAGGTTCCCCCTCGAACATCGAACCAGCGGTCGCCGAGACGGACGCGGCCTTCGAAATTGCCCGCTCCCTGAATATGGTTGGAGAACCAGGTTTCGGTGGTCGCGCTTCGCGGCGTCAGCGACATGAAGTCGATCGCGTCATGGACATCGGTCACGCGAATATCCATGTCGCAAAATTCGTCGCTCGCGGTCCAGCGGTGCGTTTTGCCGTCGAAGGTCGCCGACACGAAATCATCCACGGCAAACCCGTCGGGGAGACGATCAGTCAGCCGATAGGGGAGATCCTGCGCATTGCGGGAATATCCCGGCCCGTCGCGCTGGACGATGCCAAAGCAGCATTTGGTGAACCCGCGGTTCGGCTGGTGTCCGAGTCGTATCACGCCGCCGATCTCCTTGTCGGGGTCGGCCCAGCTGATGACGACACTCTCCTGCCACCATTCATCGCCATTATGATCGTGCGGCCAGTCGGCATTTTCAGGCATCAGGACAGGATTGATGATCACGAGAGCACCTCTTCTTTCGGTTCGGAAAAATTATTGGCGAAGGCGGCCCCGTCGACGGGCGTGACGCGGATGGGAATCGCGGTCATGCGGGGCATGTGGTTCACGGCCTCGCAGTCCTCATCGAGGCTGATGAGACGCGCCGTGTTGGAGCCCCCCAGGTCATAGGGTTCCTCCGTGCCCGGGAGCCCGCCCCAGCAGTGCGCCATCGACACGACGCCCTCGCGAAGCGCGGGCTCCGCGCGCACGCGGCCCGCGATCGCGGCCCGCGGTGAGCGTATTTCGACCGCGTCGCCTTCGGCGAGACCAAGCTTCGCCATGTCGAGCGGGTTCATGAAAGCCGGGTTATATTTGAACCTTTCGCGCACCGCGGGAAAGTTGCGGCCATAGCTGTTCTGGCTTTCGCGCATACGCCGGGAGACCAGCCGGAACGGAAATTCGGCGTCCAGAAGCGACGGGTCGTCGGCGCGCATCTCGGCCATGTCGGCAAGGACATCGGCAGGCATGACCTCGAAGCGCTTTTCGCCGATGTCGCCTTGCTGGACAATCGCATCGGGAAAGTCCGAGAAAATCTTCCCGTCGGGAAGGGCTTCGAGCTCGTCGATCGAGATGGGCGAGTGGCGCATCACGAGTGCGATCAGGTCGCGCGTGGTCGGCGCCGTTTCCATGTCGAGCGGCGTGTCCTCGAAAATGATCTGCTTTCCGAGCCGCTTCGCGAGACCCCAATATATGCGCCACTCGTCAACCACCTCGGACGCCGCGGGGGGCTGCACCATCGCCGGGCAATAGCGCTGATAGGGAACCGGCATGAACATGCCCTCATAGGCGGGCGTCATGAGCAGGTCTTCGCGTTCGTAGAGAAGCTTCGGCGGAATGACATAATGCGCGAGCTCGGTCGTCGCGGTGGGGAACGGCTCGACGACAACAAGAAGATCCAGGGCTTTCAGCGCTTCGACCGTCTTGATCTGGTCGGGCATCGCGATCGCGGGATTCGCACCCGTTACCAGCAGCGAACGGATGCGCCCCTTGCCAGGGGTCAGGATTTCCTCGGGCAAGGTCCCGCTCATCAATTCGCCGAACATCGCGCCGATGCCGCGCACCCGGCTCTTCGGCCCGGTCTCGAATTCCCGCATCGGCGGGATGACCTCCGCAACCGGGGGTTTTAGCCAGAGCGGGTTCATCACCCCCTGGTTTCGCAGCTTGTCGCCGGCGCGCATGAAGCGCCCGCAGACGATGTTGAGCGTCTGGATCAGATGCTCGGCCAGGTTCGAGCGTGCCGCCATGTTGGGCCCCGTACTCGAGTAGGCGCAGCCGATACGGTTATCCGCCGCAAACAGGCGCGCGGCATCGGCGATCTGCGCGGCGGGTACGCCGGCGCGCGTGGCCGTGTAATCCAGGGTGAAGCTGTCGACAGAGGCGCGCAGCGCGTCGAGCTGCGACACATAGTCGCGGCAGAACGGCTTGTCCTCGAAGCCGTTCGCGAGGATTTCGCGGATGATGCCGGCCATCAGCGCCGGATCTTCGCCGGGCCGGACCTGCAAGTGGAGATCGGCCATCTTTGCGGTCTCGGTCCGCCGCGGATCGATCACGATGAGCTTCATTCCGCGCGCCTTGGCGTCCTGGAACTGCTTGGTCATGTTGAAGGGGATGACCCCCTGGACCGACAGGGATACGAGGGGATTGGCCCCGCACAGCATTAGCACCTCGGCATCATGGAAATGATGCTGCGGCGCCGCCCACATCCCGATGCGGTTGAAACCGACGAACTTGGCCGACTGGTCGATCGTCATCGTGGTGAAGAAGGACGGCGAGCCGATTGCGCGCTGAAAGCTCTCCAGCATCGGTGCCGCCGAGACGTTGAGATAGGCCTGCGTCCCCTTGAAGAGCGCCGCAGACTCGGGCCCCTCCTCCTCGATGATCCGGCCCATTCGCTCGGCGATCTCGTCCAGGGCCTGCTCGAGCGAGACGCGCTCCCAGCCGCCGTCGTCCGTCCGTTTCATCGGATGAAGAATGCGTTCGGGCGCATTCATTGCATCGGGCGCGCCGAGCCCCTTGATGCAGGCGTAGCCGCGGCTCAGGACATGATCCTTGTCGCCGCGGACCTGCGTGACACGCCCATCCTCGATCGTGAGCTTTACACCGCAGGTTCCGATGCAAATCCGGCACGATGTCTTGACCTCGCGAAGCTCTGCCATGGTTTCATCCTATCCTTCGACCGTTTCTCCAAGCACGGCGAGCGCTGCCAGAAGTTCGGACTTCTGGAGTTCCCACATCAGGCGCTGGCCGTCCCAATGCTCGCGCGGCATGCGGCGCATGCCGATGGCGCCCCAGGTCGCCAGCCGGAAGGTGGAAAGCGCCGCTGCATAGTCCCAATGTTCGATCGTCCCGCCTGCCGCCTCGTAGGCGGCCACCGCGAGCTCGCGCTCGGGAGGATCGGCCTTCGTCGAGCCGAGCGAGGCGATGACGCGCGCTGCGGACAGGAAATAGCTCACGTCCTGCGCCGGAAGGCCGTGATGGCATAATTCCCAGTCGAGCATGGCAACGAGTTCGCGATCGGCGTCGAACATGGCGTTCGCGAAGGTCAGGTCGCCATGGCAAACCGTCGGTTCGAGCCCGCGCGGCGCGCGGCGGCGCAGGACGAGTGCAGCAGCGTCGATCGTCCGGCGCATTTCGGTATGGAGTTCGGCGCGCTCGCACGCCTCGACCTCCGGAAAGCGGGCGTGGAGCTCGCGTTGTGCCCAGGTAATTTCCCGGTCGAGGAAATAGTCGCCCTGCCCCGCGCCGCGCGTATCCAGCGAGGCGATGTCGGGCCCGGCCGCCGGAACGGAATGAAGGCGCGCCGCGAAAGCCATGATCTCGCGAACCATCTTGTCGCGCTCCGCCGGCGTCGCATCGGCATAGGGGCCCATTTGCAGATATTGGATCGTCGGCGTGAGGGCCTTGATGCGCCCCATCACGAGCGAGTCGGCCCCTTCCACGATCTCGCCCTTGCGATCGAGCCAGCGCGCGTCCGGGACCGGCAGCCCCGCCGCGTACAGCGCGCGCATGATCGCGAACTGGTCGTCGAGCGAGACCTGCGAGAAAATTCCGTCGCTACCGAGATCGAAGCGCAGCACAAACTCCTCGACCTTCTCCTGGCCATCGATCGTCGTGTGCAGGTCGAACATCAAGGTTCCGCCCGACGCGCCCGCGGCCAGGTTGCCGTTCGTGAACCGAACCGACAATTCGCCGTTCCCGTCGACGCCCCGTGCGCGCAGAAACGCCTCGATGCGCTCTTCGCTCACCTGCGTCGCATCCGCTGCGAGCGTGCGCAGGGCGCTGAGCGACCCCACTCCATCTACTGCCATAAATCTCTCCCGTTGCGCCCCTCGGCGCGGTTGTCGTTGAAGCTCGCTCAGCGCATCCGGAACCGGATCGGCAGGCGCTTCAATCCGTTCACGAAAATGCTCTGGATATATTCGGGTTCGCCATTCAGCTCGACGCTCTCGAGCCGCGGGAGAAGCGCCTCGTAAAGCGCTTGCATCTCGAGGCGCGCCATATGCTGGCCGAGGCAGGTGTGGCCGCCGAAGCCAAAGGCGAGCTGCGGGTTCGGCTTGCGATCGACCCGGAAGGAAAAGGGTTCCTCGAAGACGGTCTCGTCGCGGTTGCCCGACGCATAGGCGAGCATGATCCAATCGCCCTTTCCAACCGCCTGCCCGCCGATCTCGGTGTCTTCCGCAGCCGAACGCATGAAGGTCTTGACCGGTGTGACCCAGCGGATCGCTTCCTCGATCAATTGCGGAAGAAGCGACATGTCCGCGCGAACCTGGTCGAGCAATCCGGGCACGGTAGCGAGGGCCCACATGACGCCCGAGATCGACGACGCGGTCGTGTCATGGCCGGCGGTCGCGACGATGATGTAATATCCCGTTTCCTCGACGCGCCCGATCGGTTCGCCGTCGATCACCGCGTTCGCGATCAGCGTTGCAAGATCGTCGCGCGGACGGGCGCGCCGATCGTCGCTGATCTTCGTGAAATAGTCGGTCAGGCTCGCCACGGTGCGCTGGATCACGGCGGAATATTGGTTCGCGTCGAGCGCCGCCATCGCCTTGGCGGTGTCGGGATCCTGCGGACCGAAAATATCCTGCGTCAGCCGCAGCATCTGGTCATAATCCTCGGAAGGAACGCCGAGGATTTCCATCACCACCTTCAGGGGATAGGCCATGGAGATATCGGCCGCAAAATCGCACGCGTCCCCCAGGCCTGCCATGGCGGCCACCGATTCCGCCGCCAGCGCATGGATCGCCGGCGAGCGCTCGCGCAGTTTCGCCGGCATGAACTGTCCCTGGGTCAAACCACGATATTTGCGATGCTCGGGCCCATCCATCGTCACCAGGGATTTGACCAGATGCGGGCATCCGGTGATCTCATGGTTGCGCGCGATATGTCCGGCATTGGCGAAGGTCGTTGCGCGCGCGCCGCTCGGGAACAGGGCATTGGCCTTGCTCACCGCCAGAATATCCGCGTGGCGGGTGACCACCCAAAACGGATCGAACCCCTCGGGATGCGCACGGGCGACAGGCATGTTCGCGCGCAGCCAGCTGTAGATCTCGTGGATCTCCTCGGTCGCATAGACCGATGGAGTGGCAAGCTTTTGGGCCATCTCCGCCGGGATGGTGGCTCCGGTCGTCATAATCTGCTGTTCCTCTGATTGAACGCGGCTCAAGCCGCTAGTGAACCGGCCCGCGCGGGCGCCGCGGACATGATGACCGTACCCGGCGTTGCCTCGGTCCAGGCGCCGCCCGTGAAGGTCTCGACACCATTGACGAAGATATGGGCATAACCCCCGGCCCGGGCGTTCCGGCGCCAGTCGCCCGTCGGCATGTCGTGGACGATGTCGAAGCTCGAGTAATCGACGAAAAGCGCGCCGAGGTCATAGACGATGAGGTCGGCCCAATAGCCCGGGAGGATCGCTCCGCGGTCGGACAGGCCGAGCGTGCGCGCGATCTTGAAACTGAGTTGGTAATGCAATTCTTCGAGCGACATCGAGCGCTGTTCGCGCCCCATGCGCACGAGCAGCTCGGTGCCATAAAAGCCGTTCGACATCGACTTGGTATGGGCGCCCCCGTCGGAAACGCCGGCACAAATGCCGGGATGCGACAGGAGACGCGCCGGAAGGGTCGCGTCCCATGCCGAATAGGACGCCGATTTAAGCTGGAGGCGCAACGCCGAGCGCCAGCCAAGCTCGCACATCGCCGCGATCGGGCTCCGCCCTTCTTCGGCAGCAATGTCGGCGAGGGTTCGGCCGAGATAGAGGGAAAGGGCAGGATCATCGCCGACGCCGACGACCGTCTGCGCCTCGAAGCCGGCGGCGCTGTTGGATGGGCCGTCGCTCTCATATTCCTTCGCGAAGGCCTCGACAAACTCGGGATCGCGCAGCAGCGCCATCACCTCGGCATCGGTGGCACATGCGACGATCTGCCGCACCGCCGCCATGCTGCCGGCCGCCGTGTCGAGGTCGCGGATGCCGCCCTCGACCCAGCCGAAATGCAGCAGGCTTGCCCCGGAAATATCGAGGCCGCGCTTGCGCATGTCATCGATCCAGACGATATCCGCATCGACGAGAGCGCCATGTCCCTCCACGGTGACGAAGATGTTGTGGATCACGCGGACCCCGGTGCCCTTCGCCGCCTCGGCAACAGCCTCGGATGTTCCCCGATCGCCGTTAGGACCGACATTGGCGAAAAACTGCACGATCCCCCCGCCCCGGTCGATCAGCGCCCGGGCGATCGCGATGATCGATTCGCGCGAGAGGGTGTCGGTCGGCATCGGCGTGCCGTCAAAATCGACATGGGTGTTGCCCTCGGCGCCCATCACCGAGGCCGAGATGCCGATCGCGCCTGCGTCCATCGCCTCGTTTATCAGGCGGTGCATTTCGCGAATTTCATCGGCATTCGGCTGGCGGGATTTGGCCGCGTCGATCCCCATGACGTAGATGAGAAGAGGATTGAGCGGCAAATAGGTCATGATGTTCACGCTCTTGGGAAGCGCGCGAAGCCGTTCCATGAACTCGGGAAAGGTCTCCCAGTCCCAGGGAAGCGCGGCGCGCTGTTGCTCGACCGGGATTTGCTCGGTCGTCGAGAGCATCGCCATCGTGCGCTCGCGGTCCGCGGGCCGGACGGGCGCCATGCTGAATCCGCAGTTCGCGTTCAGGATCGACGTCACACCCTGCGGGCCCGAATCAAGGCAATGGGGACTCCAGAAAATCGCAGCGTCATAATGGGCATGCTGCGTGACGTGCCCCGGCGCGACGGTCATTCCGTCCACGTCGAGAACCCGGTCCGCCGGCCGGTCGCCGAGCTGCCCGACGGCGGCAATGTGGCCGCCGAGAATGCCGATATCGCCGCGAAACGACGGCGCGCCGGTGCCATCGATGACCGCCGCGTTCCGGATGAGCAGGTCGAGCCTTTCCATCACGAGTTCCTTTCCCGATTTCTTTCTTGTCTGTTGATGTATTATGTTACAAACTATGTCCATTGTCAATTAAGTCCGATTTGCGGAAATGGCGCGCAGTTCCTCGCGGGATGCCAATGGGCGCCGGGCCGGAAGCCGGAAAATGGGAGAGAAGAAATGGAATTTGATTCGGGTTTCCGCATGACCATCGGCGGTGCACTCGTCGAGGGCACCGAGACGATCGACGTGATCAATCCGGCGACGGGCAAGGTGTTCGCGCAGGCCCCCGATTGCACGTCGGAGCAGCTCGATGCCGCGGTGGCCGCGGCCCGGAAAGCCTATCCGTCGTGGCGGGCGACACCGCTCGCCGAGCGGCAGGCCAAGCTGGGGGAAGCGGCCGATCTGGTCGAGGCACATGCCGCGGATCTCGCGCGCCTTTTCACCCGCGAGCAGGGCCGCCCCGTCGACGGCGCGCTCGCCGAGGTCGGCATCGGCGTCGCCTGGCTTCGGGCCTATTCGATGATGGCGCCCCCCGTCCACGTCGTCGACGGCGGCGATGGCCAGATGATCGAGACCCAATATGTGCCGCTCGGCGTCGTGGGCGCGATTTCACCGTGGAATTTCCCGGTCAACCTGTCGATCTGGAAGGTCGCTCCCGCGCTTCTTGCCGGTAACACGATGGTTCTCAAGCCCTCGCCGTTCACGCCCCTCTGCGTGCTCAAGATCGGCGAATTGCTCCGATCCATATTCCCGGCCGGCGTTCTCAACGTGGTGACGGGGAACGACGATCTCGGGCCGCTCATGACGGCCCATCCCGGTTTTGCCAAGATTTCGTTCACGGGCTCGACGGCCACCGGCAAGAAGGTGATGGAGTCGGCCGCGCGCGATCTCAAGCGCGTGACGCTCGAACTGGGCGGCAACGATGCGGCGATCGTGCTGCCCGACGCCGACGTCGACGCGGTTGCAGCCCGGATTTTCTACGGCGCCTTCTTCAACTCGGCGCAGATCTGCATCGCGACAAAGCGCCTCTACATTCACGAGTCGATTTACGACAAGATGCGCGACAAGCTGCACGAGATCGCCAAGGCGACGAAGGTCGGCGATGGCAGCGAACAGGGAACCGATCTCGGTCCCATCCAGAACCAGCGGCAATATGAACGTGTCACCAGCCTTATCGACGACGCGCGGAGCGAAGGCCTCGTGCTGCTCGAGGGATCCGCCGTGCCGGCGGCAGGTTATTTCGTCCCTGTCACGCTCGTCGACAATCCGCCGGAGGATTCGCGTGTGGTGCGCGAAGAAGCGTTCGGCCCCGTGCTTCCGCTTCTGAAGTTCAACAACATCGACGAGGTCGTGGCACGGGCCAATGACAGCGAATATGGGCTTGCCGGCGCGGTTTGGTCATCCGATATACCCAAGGCTAGGGAAGTCGCCCGCCGGCTCGAGACCGGCACGGTCTGGATCAACCAGAATCTCATGCTGCGGCCAGACGTCCCCTTCGCCGGCCACAAGCAGAGCGGCTTCGGCGTCGAGAACGGCGTCGAGGGACTCCTCGAATATATGGTTCCGCAAGCCGTTTATTATCCGGCCGGCTGATGAGCGTCACCGTCTCCTGCAAGGGTGCCGTGCGGCTCGTTGCGTTCGGCGCAGCGCCGCACGGTATCCTGACGAGCCGCGACGTTCGCGAACTGGCTGCGACGATGTCGGACGTGCTTGGCGACGAGGCAGCGCGCGCGGTCGTGATCGCGGGAAGCGATACCGGCCTTTTCATCCGCCACTATGACCTCGCGTCGATACGCAAGGCGGCCGATGCCTTGCGGTCGGGGGGCATCGAGCCGGACAGCTTTCTGGAGGCGGACTTCGCACGCCTCACCGATGCGATCGCAGCTTCGCCCATTCCCGTCATCGCCGCGATCAACGGTATCTGTATGGGGGGCGGCTTCGAACTGGCGCTGGCCTGCGACATCAGGGTCGCGCAGCACGACGTAGCGCATATCGGCTTGCCCGAAATACGGATCGACATCTTTCCGGGAGGCGGCGGTACGATCCGCCTCGCGCGCCTGATCGGCGAGGGTCCGGCGCTCGACATCGCCCTGCGCGGCCGCACCCTCGATGCGCGCCGCGCGCTGGAACTCGGGATCGTGAGCGAGGTCTCGGACGATGCCGTGGGGTCCGCCCTGGAAATCGCCGAGAGTCTGGCTTCGCGCGAACCGCTCGCACTTGCCGCAATCAAGCGGCTCGTACGATCGGCGTCCGACGGACCGCTTGCCGAAAGACTCGCGGCCGAGCGGCTCGAATTTGCCGAGTTGCTAGCGCGCAGCGACACCGCCCTCGCCAGCATGGATGCGCTGCTCGCTTCGGGCGTGATGCTCGAAGACGCGCCCAGCCGTTAACTCCGAAAAGGACGATCATCATGACCGAAGCTCTCGCATTCAGTTCGGCATCGCGGTTCCCCGCGACTGAAGAAATCCTCGCCGGCAAGGACCTGCGCGGCAAGTTCGCCGTGGTGACCGGGGGCTCGGGCGGCATTGGCCTCGCCACCGTTGCGGCGCTTGCGCGCGCAGGCGCCGACGTCGTCGTGGCAAGCCGGCCCGGAGATAAGCTCGACTCCGCTGTCGCGTCGCTTTCGGACGCGGCGGGGGATACCCGAGGCGCTGGAATCGACCTTGCCGACCTCGACAGCGTCGATCGCTTCGCCGACACGCTTCTCGAGCGTGGGAGACCGGTCGACTATCTGGTCAACAATGCGGGGGTGATCGGGCAGCACCGCGTTTCCTCGATCGGCGTTGAGATGGGCTTCATGACCAATGTCGTTGGCCACGCCGTTCTCGCGAGCCGCCTCGCGCCGCTCCTCGCGGACGGCGCCCGCATCGCCTGCGTCAGTTCGTTCGGCCACCATTATTCGCCGGTCGTGTTCGACGACATCAACTTCGACCGTCGGCCCTATTCAGCCTGGTCGAGTTACGGGCAATCCAAGACCGGCGGCTGCCTGATGGCCGTGAAGCTGAGCGCAGCGCTCGGTCGCCGCGGGATCGATGCCTTTTCGCTCCACCCCGGACAGGTTCATACCGAGATGGGGAGAGACATGGTGCCGGCCGATATGGAAACGCAGAAGGCGAAGACCGGCGCGATCCCGCCCGAGGACTTCATGACGGTCGACGAAGGCGCCGCAACAACGATCTGGTCGCTGACCGAGCCGAGGCTGGCGGGCCAGGGAGGTCTTTATCTCCAGGACTGCGCCGTTGCCGCGGTTCGCGACGAACCGGACTACCGGACGGGCGTGATGAGCTACGCGATCGATCCGGCGAATGCCGAGGAATTGTGGAGGACCGCCGAACGGCTAAGCGGCCGCCAGCTTCCGCTCCGATAAAAAAAGGGCCGCAGCCAAGCTGCGGCCCAGTAACGGCCACTTCCGTGGCCGCACCCTCCGAGTGCCCCTCAGAGGATCGAATATCCGCCGTCGACGGTAAGCTCGGTACCGGTCATGAACCGGGAGGCATCCGACGCGAGAAACAGCACCGCGCCCGCAACGTCCCCGGTGTTCGCCCAGCGGCCCATCGGAAAACTGGCGGCGACGAACGCCTTGGCTGCATCGAGATCCGCGAACCGGCCGGCCGCGATCGCCGGCGTCAGACCGCTCAGCCCCAAATCCGTTTCGACCGGCCCCGGATGAACGGTGTTCACCCGAATTCCGAGACCGCCGCGTGCAAATTCGACCGCGACGCCCTTGGTGAGCATACGTACCGCCCCCTTCGTTGCCGAATAGGCCGCCTGCATCGGTCCGGCGAGCTGGCCGTAGATCGAAGAGAGGTTCACGATCGTCCCGCCGCCGCCCTCAGCCATGAGCGGCGCGGCCTGTTGCATGCCGATCCAGATGCTCTCGACATTGATGCGCTGAATGTTGCGGAGCTCGTCGAGCCCGGTCTGGAGAAAGGGCTTGTTGAGAATGATCCCGGCATTGTTGACGAGGATGTCGAGCCGTCCCGCCTGGGCCGCGATTTGGGCAAATACCCTGGTCCAGTCTTCCTCCCTGGTCACATCATGCTGGAGGAGCGGCCCCTGGCCCGTCTTTTCCTCACCAGGGGCGATGTCGGATCCGAAAACGAGCGCGCCATGGTCTTCCAGGACATCCGCGACCGCCCGGCCAATTCCCTTCGCCGACCCCGTTACGAGCGCCACCTTGCCGTCGAGACTGAACATTTTTCTCTCCTTCGCGTTCGCCGTCGTCGCGGCGAATCTCTATGTTGACATGTAACATCATTTGTAACAGATGTCGCCAAAGTCAAGCAACAGGCAATGCGGCGCAGAATATCGGGAGAGAGAAGAGAGAATGCATCCGAGCCATCATGCTGTCACCGACCCGTCCAAAGCAGCCTACATCATGGCGGCGACGGGCACGGCGGTCGACTATGCCACGCTCGAGGAACGATCGAATCGCCTCGCGCACATCTGGCGGTCGCAAGGTTACCGGCCGGGCGACACGCTCGCCGTGGTTCTCGAGAACCACGAATGGTTCTTTCCCCTAATCTGGTCGGCGCAGCGCTCCGGTCTCTACTATGCGTGCCTCTCGCACACGCTCTCGGCCGCCGATCTCGCCTATATCCTCGTCGACAGCGGTGCGCGGGGCGTCGTCGGATCGCGCAAGACGCTCCCCCTGCTCGAGGCGGCGTCGGCAAATGGCGCTGCCTGGCAAGTTTTTCTGGTCGATGGCGACGGAGGCAGCGGGGCGATCGATCTCGTCGCGGCGGCCGCGGGATTCCCGCCAACGCCGATCGCCGATGAATGTGCGGGCACGGACATGCTCTATTCGTCGGGGACGACCGGACGCCCCAAGGGGATCAGGCGCCCCTTCGAGCCCGGCGCGCCGATCGCATCGGACTCCCCGATGACATCGGTGGCGCGCAGCCGCTTTCACATGGGCGCGGGCAGCATCTATCTCTCACCGGCGCCGCTTTACCATGCCGGGCCTCTTCGCTGGGCGCTCATGGTACAACGCATGGGGGGCACGGTTGTCGTCATGGACCGGTTCGACGCGGAGGAGGCGCTGCGCCTTATCGAGACCTACAAGGTCACGGCCTCGCAATGGGTTCCGACCCACTTCGTGCGTATGCTGCAGCTTCCCGAGGCGGTACGCGATCGCTATGACGTCGCGTCGCTGCGCGCCGTCTTCCACGCCGCGGCGCCCTGCCCGATCCCGGTCAAGGAGGCGATGCTGGACTGGTGGGGTCCTATCATTCACGAATATTATGGCGGCACCGAAAACAACGGCATGACGATGATCGGTCCCGACGAGTGGCTCGAGCGCAAAGGGTCCGTCGGCCGCGCCTTCGTCGGCACCATTCACATCTGCGACGAGGAAGGGCATGACGTGCCGGCCGGATCGGAGGGCAGCGTCTTCTTCGAGGGCGGCCCCGCCTTCGCCTACCATAATGACGAGGAAAAGACGCGCTCGGCAACCAATGCCAAGGGCTGGACGACATTGGGCGACATCGGGCGGCTCGATGCGGATGGCTACCTGTTCCTCACCGACCGCAAGAGCTTCATGATCATCTCAGGCGGAGTGAATATCTATCCTCAGGAAATCGAGAATTGCCTCGCCCTGCATCCCAAGGTCCGCGACGTCGCCGTGATTGGCGCGCCCGATCCCGACATGGGCGAAAAGGTTGTCGCTGTCGTGGAGCTTCGTAACCCCGCCGATGCAAGCGATGCGCTCAAGGCCGACCTCAAGGCCTATCTTCGCGAGCGCCTTGGCGGCGTGAAGACGCCGCGACAGATCGACTTTACCGGGGCGCTGCCGCGCGAGCCGACCGGGAAATTGTTCAAGCGCCTCCTGCGCGACCAGTATCGCAGCGCAGACATCGACCGATGATATGGCGAGGCGCGCGCATCCGCCGTTCGACGCTCCAAAGCCCGCCTTCTGATCGCTCGCAACAGGCGTCGCATCCACGAGCCGGCGAAGATCACCCGCGCAGAGTCAGCTGATGGTAACCACGCATCTCATCGTCACGCGCGCGGGGCCTATTGCGACCGTGACGTTCAACAGACCCCGAGCGATGAACGCCTTGTCGCGGGCCCTTCGGGCCGAGTTTTCCGACACGATGCGGTATCTTGCGAGCGATACCGTGGTTCGCGCCATCATCCTCACGGGCGCCGGTGAAAGAGCCTTCACCGCGGGACTCGACCTCAAGGAGCTCGGGGCCGATACGGCGGATCTCGGTGCGGCAAGCGCCGCGGACCCGCGAGACAATCCGGTCAAGGCCATCGAGCTCTGCCCGCAGCCCGTGATCGGTGCGATCAATGGCGTGGCAATCACCGGCGGTTTCGAGGTCGCCATGGCGTGCGATATATTGATCGCCTCGACGAACGCGCGCTTTGCGGACACGCACACCCGCGTCGGGATCATGCCGGGGTGGGGCCTGTCG